>JADLCY010000001.1:600000-936751 GCA_020846935.1 Gemmatimonadaceae bacterium | reverse complement strand
GCCGCGGGTGCTGCCTGCCATGCGCGCACGCGACGACCTCGATCACGGCATCCGAAACGCTGTAGTAGACCAAGTAGGGGAACCGCCGCAGCAACGCCCGGCGGTACCGCTTGTAGACGACGGGGAATGCCTCGGGCCATCGCTCGATCATCGCGTAGCAGGCATCAACCGCTCGGAGGAACTCGTGACCAAGCCCTTCGGCCTGGGCTTCGTACCAATCGAACGCGGCCTGCACGTCGCCCTCGGCGAGCGGCCGAACCTCCAGCCGGCGCACGTCAGCGCTTTACAATCCGGGCCCGGACCTCGGGCCAAGGCGCGCCCGTTCCTGGGTTGGCATCCTGCTCGGCCAGTCGTTCGTCGAGCAAGACCCTGTCGGCCTCGGAGACGGGCAGGCTCGCGGCATCAGCATCCGTCGCGATGCTATCCCAAATGTCCTCAACGAGTTGCAGTCGCTCGGCGATCGAGAGCTGGCGGTAGTCGAAGGCAGGTTCGGTGGCCATAGGGGTAAGGTCGGCAGTCCTGGCGTCTTCGGCAAGAGCGGGAGGGGGTCACCGAGCCAGGGCGCGGAACGGTCCTCGGAGGCTGCGATGCTGTGGGCAGTGCTGGTGGCACACGGACGCCGCGACTTGATGCCTAACGCCATGGCGATCAGCGGCCGGCCGAAGGCCGGTCCGTCTGCATCGCCCTGTTAGCCAGCTCCTTCTGAATGTCTGCGGCGACCCGAACGGCGCGTCGCAGGTCGGAGTACGCGGTGGGTTCACTGGCCAGGACGCGGAGCGAATTCAGTGTGATCGAGTGTTGGCTGCGCGGGCGGTTGTCAAGTTCAGCGGTCGGAACCACGAAGAACTCCCACTGCGAAACGTCCATAGGGTCGAGCGTGGACTGGTCCTGGTGCGCATGCACAGCGAACACGTAGACATCGGCCTGTCGACGCATCTCCTCACTCTGGCGGTTTGACTCCCGATCCCACGCTCGAGTCTTCGATACCCGGAACGTGATCGACGAGAGCCTCTCCTGATACCAGCTCTGGATGAACGCCGCCGACTTCACTTCGATTCTGGTTCCATCCGGCGCGGTGAGGTCGAAGCTTGCCCATTCCTCACGCACACCATCCGCGACCCCAAGCGCCTTCGCAACGAGATACTCCGCGAGGATTCCTCGCGTGGCGTTGCTGACCAGATCGGAGCAACTCCACTGCCAGAACGCGGCAAGACTGAAGCCTAGGTCGCGAGCACCGTCCCGAAACGTCTCGACGCCCTGCCGGCGCTTCACCTCTATCGGTCCAAGGTTAGGTGGAGGTTTCATGGATTGCTCGTCTGTCTGGCTAACGTTGAGCGTCAGCTGCAGCCGACGCAACAATGCGAGCGAAGCGAGCAGACCCCACCGGCTGTCTGCTGCACGCGATGTTGGGCGGCGCGCGCGACGCAGGTCACGCGGTGAACAGTTCCTGCAGCAGCGCCAGCGTCGAGCCCAGGGCCGCCGCACCCAGTCTCCCGAGCTTCCGGCTCACTCGCTCCCGATCGATCGTCCGCAGCTGATCGAGCGCAATGAAGCCATCCCGTTGTTGAAAGCGACACGCCACACGCCAGGGATACGCCGGACCGCCGGTCGTCATCGGTGCCACGATGAGGGTCCGCAAGTGGCGATTCAGCTCGTCCGGTGACACCACGACGCAGGGCCGCGTCTTGCGGATCTCGCTCCCGCGCGTGGGATCGAGCATCACCAGGATGACGTCCCCGCGTCGCGGACTCAGCGCCACTCCCACTCCTCGGCCTCAAATCGCGTGGTGGTAGGCGCGTCCAGGAGGTGATCGTCCGCCGCGGCGTGCATCGCCTTTGCGGCTTCGGCCCAGCCGGCGCGGGGCGCGCGGGCCGCTTCGATCACGATCCGACCCGGCGCGGCCCGGAGCACCACCTCGTCCCCCAGCCCGGCTTCCGCCAGCAAGGGCCGAGGGAGCCGGACCCCCTGAGAATTGCCAATGCGCACGATCCGTGTCTTCATCTCGGGCCTCCGTGATTACAACGTAATCACTGCCCCAACTGTGCGCCAGATCCCTTGGTTGCCGCCCAACGCCCAGCATCAGCGGCGGCGCGCAGCGCCGTCCGCTGCATGCTGTTGTTAGGCCTCAGCTACATGTCGGGGCGAGCCACTATCACGGCGCTTCACCCTCCCCTCGCGAAGAAGTAGCCCGAGGACGCTATAGGAGAGGTAGTCCTTCTGCCTCCCCCGGTAATCGCTGCGCAAGCCGAGCAGACTGGCTGCGTCCGAGTTTGAGATGCCGTCGGGGTTGGCTTTCGCCAGTTCGAGGATCGCAGTCTTGAGAAACTCCAAGCCAAGCTGAGCGCGTTCAACTGCACCCTGGGGCACAACGATGTTCTTTCGCTCCTTGCCACCAATTCCCGCTGGTACGACGGCATTCGTGAGGAGTCCTCCAGTATCCTCGGTTCCGAACGCCGCAATCAGTTCAGCCTCCAACCGCAACGCCTGAGCTTCCGTCAGGTCCTCCACCAAAATGTCGATGAGGGGGCGAGCGCCGGCGTCGAGGATCTCTCTGATGCGCGCGTACTTCCGTGTGCGATCGGGCGTGACCAAGTGATCGTAGGCGCGGCTCCCCGTGCCCTTGCCCACATAGAACGGCCGCGCCGGATTGGGTCGCGGGTCTTTCAGCGCATAGACGTAGTAAAAGTTGGTTGCCACGCCTGTTCTCTCTGAGGCCTAACTTCTTTTTCGGCAGCTCCAGACTATCGCCCCGCCCGCAACCCCGCAACACGGAGTGCCAGAAGCCCCTAATCGTTAGCCTGCGAACGCCCTGCCGCACGTCGTCGAGCGCCGCCCCAAGAACCTCCCGATACAGGTATAGAAGCGCGCTTATGACCTGCGCCTGCGTCGCTCGAGGTACCCGCTGGTCGTTGGCGAGGTACGTCAGGTACTGCACGACGTCCGCGCTCCCCATGTCTCGAGGGTGCCGCAAGTCGTGATACCTGACGAAGCGGCGAATCCAGGACAGATATGGCTGCTCGGTACGCAGGCTCAGATGTCGCGCGCGCATCAGCCGACGCATGGTCGTCAGCAGCTTCTCCTGCCTACGGGTGCCCTCGGCCATCTGCGAACACAAAGCAGTCCGCCCGCAGCCCGCCGTACCCATTCTGCGCGCATGGATCTATTTCCCGCAGCGGCCAATCACGCGAACCCGGCGCATGCGGGCCCGCTCAGAGCGTGCGCCTGGCCTCCCGCCACTTGCCTCGGGTGAAGTCCGGGAACGCCACCGGCGCGCTCCCTGACTTCACCGACTGTTCGCTCAGCGGCCCAGGCGCGCTCCACGCCGCGGCATCGTACACGTCCATGTCGGGGACGAGGCCCTCGCGCATGCAGTGCACGAGCCGCCACGCCATCACGAAGTCCATGCCCCCGTGCCCACCGGAGCGCGCCTGCTGGCCCAACGTGCGCCAGAGTTCGTGCTCGTGTGTCGCCTTGAACGGATCGATGGATCCCCACTGGTGCGCCGGCTTCATGCCGTCGACGTAGATGCGCGCCGGATAGTCCTCGAAGATGCCCTTGGTGCCCTGCACACTGTTGATCCGCGAATAGGGCCGCGGACTCGAGACATCGTGTTCGAGACGGATCGTGCGCCCCTTCGCCGTCTTGATCAGCGAACTGTTGAGGTCACCCGCGACATATCGCTCGGCATTCTTCGGTCGCTCGGTGTCCTGGTGCTCCTCGCGCCAGCGGGCGAGCCCGGCGGCCGGGGTCGACATCGACACGAGGTACTCGAAACGGTCGCCGCGATCGATATCCATGTACAGCGCCACGGGGCCCAGCCCGTGCGTGGGATACAGGTTGGCGTCACGCAGCGTGTGGTGGCGCCGGCGCCAGAGGCCCTCGTCCCTCGTCTCGAACAGGATCTGCCGAAGGTCGTGATTGTACGCCGCGCCCCCGTGCAGGATCTCGCCAAGCACACCCGCACGCACGAGATTGAGCACGAGCAACTCGTTGTAGCCGTAGTTGCAGTTCTCCATCATGATGCAGTGGCGCCGCGTGCGCTCTGAGGTGTCGACGAGCGACCAGCAGTCCTCGATCGAATACGCGGCCGGGACCTCGGTTGCCGCGTGTTTGCCGGCGTTCATCGCGGCGAGGCACACAGGCACGTGCCACTCCCACGGAGTCGCCGTGTAGACGAGGTCGATGTCATCACGCTGCACGAGCTGCTCGAAGGCGCGCTCCCCAACGAAAGTCGGCACGTCTTCAGACTGCCCCGCCTTCCGCACCATGTCTCGCGCCATCGCCACCTTCTCGGGCACCACATCGCACAGTGCGGCGATTTGCACGTTGCCGACGCCAAGCAGCTCGTGCAGCACACTGCGCCCACGGAGGCCGGTGCCGACGATTGCGATGCGCGGCCGCGCCGTGGCTCCGAACCTGACACCGATCATCGTCTCCGCGACCGAAGGTCGCGCAGTCAGCGTGGCGGCGTCCGCGAGCGTGGGCGCAGCACTGCCAGCGGCAAGGCCCGCGCCGATCGTGGCGCCAACCTTGAGAAACTCGCGACGGTCGAGTGAGGAGGATTCGGACATGAGCGGAGGGGATGGATGCGTCCGGAACATGGTCCGCGCCGGTCGCCGGGGCAACCAGAGCAGGCCAGCACCAGGAAGGGTGCGGCATCGGTTGTTACCGCGCCGCTGTCACCATTGCATCGCGCCCGGCCCCGCCGGTGAGACGAAGACCTCGGCGTTTCCGGCCACCGATGGGAACGCGGCGGCATGCGCGGCCGCCCACGAAGCGGCAAATGTGTCGGCGGCGCCTAACGGGACGAGCGCCCACACGCTGCCACCGAACCCCGCGCCGAACGCCGACGCCGCCGTTGCCCCCAGTTCGCGGGCCTGTCGCGCCAGCGACGTGGTCTCGGCCACCTGGTTGCCCAGCCACTCGTTCGCCGCACGCTGCGAACGATCGGACAGCGGCCCCAGCTCGTCGAACGCGCCACGCGCCAGCGCGCTGCCCACCGCCGGGATCAGTTCCAGCGCCTCGAGCTCGAACTGCTGAAGCCGCTGCGTCAACTCGTCCGCTGAGAACGGCCCTGTTTCCGCGCGCGCGATTTCGTGCAGACGCGCCGACGCGCGGGCATTGCTGCGCAGTGCGTCCGCGAGCGTTGGATCCGCTCGACCGGTCGTCCCGTTCCACGCCGAGACCAGGTGCGTCACCATGCGTGACGCGCGGTTGTAGGCGTCGCGGGCTCCCACCGTCTTCTCGGCGACCACACCGGAGGACGCCACCACGAACGTGTGCGTTGGCGGCATGCGGTACACGGCCTCACGGTGCACGGGGCGAAAGCCGTACTGCACCAGGCGGCCCGGAATGCTGCACATGATGGCCGTGTGGTCCTGGCTTCCCCCGAACGTGCCCACGCCGCCGTCACCCTCGAGCGAGCGGAACGCGTCCCCGTTCTCGATGCAGCCGAGGTACGTGGCCAGCTCCTCGCGCGAAAAGATTTCGCGACGGAACTCTTCGGAGCTCCGCAAATCGTTCGACTTGGCCAGCGACACGAACACCGCGATCATGAGCGCACTGGAACTGCTCATGCCGGCCGCGATCGGGAGGTCAGAGTGGAACGCGAGGTCCACGCCGCGACGCGCCGAGGGAAAGTTGCGCGCCAGGCGCCGCGCCACCGTCGCCACGTAACGTTGCCACCCCGCCTCCGGCTTTGGCACGTCTGGATCCAGCGACGTGTCGCAGCTGTCCTGCAGCGCTACATCGACGGCACGCACGCGCCGGTCGCGCCGGAGCGCGGCCCGGACGACGAATCCGCGCTCGACGGCGCAGAGCACGCTGCGGCCACCGGCGTAGTCCGTGTGTTTGCCGAAGACCTCGAGTCGGCCAGGCACCCAGATGCTCCACCTCGCCGCATCGGCCCCGATGCCGTCGAGCGCCTCGTCGGCCCGCCGGAACATTTCCGCCTTGATGGCAGCCTGGGCCTCCGACAGTCCAATGCGCCTGAGCTGCTGCACGTCGTCGGTCATCGCGACAACCTAATGCGGGTCCGAGGCGCCGGCCGCCGGGGTAGCCTTGACGCCGCGCGCAGAAGATAAGAACTTATCTCGACGTCCTCCCCGCAACCATCGCCCGTGCCGCCCAGGCCATCTTCGCTCTCCCGTCGCGAACGCCAGATCATGGATGTCGTGTACCGCCTCGGTGGTGCGACGGCGGTGCAGATTCGCGACGAGCTGCCGGAACCGCCACATGCGGCCGCTGTGCGGACGCTGCTGCGTATCCTCGAAGGCAAGGGTCAACTGCGGCACGTGAAGGATGGGCCGCGACACGTGTATCTCCCGGTGACGCCACGCAGCGTGGCGCAGCGTTCGGCCGTCCGGCACCTGCTCAGCACGTTCTTCAACGGGTCGCGCTCGGCCGCGGTCGCCGCCCTCCTCGATGACGGCGAGCTGCCACTCACGCAGGGCGAGCGCGACGAAGTGCAGGCGGTGGTGAAGCGCCTGCGCGCCGAGGGGCGTTGAGACGATGACGATGTCGAGCGAGCAGTCGCATACGCCGGGCGAATGTGACGAAGTGCAGGTCGTCGCAGATCGCCTGCGCGCGGAGGGGTGCTGAGACAATGGCGATGTCGAGCACGTTGTTGATGACGCCCGCCGACAGCGCGCGTGCAGTGGGAGAGGTGTACGGCGTGTCGCTGCTGGCGACGGTACCGATCGTGCTGGCGATTGGCGTCATGCTCGCGATGCGTGGCGCCTCGGCGGGCGCACGCGTCCTGCTCTGGCGTGCGGCGATCGTGGCGGTGCTCGTGACGGCGCTGGGTCGCCTGGTGCCGTTTCACTGGATGGCGTGGGTGGTGCCGGAGGGCCTGGCTTCGCCGCTCATCGCGTTAGGCACGGCGCAGCTGGCGGTGGGCACCTCCGGTGTGCGGGACGGCGCCTCGTGGTTGGTGCCGGGGCTCGCCGCGCTGTACGTGTGCGGCGTGGTGGCCGTGCTCACGCCGTTGGTGGTGTCGCGCGTTCGGCTGGTGCGCTTGCTGGCGCGCGCGGCCTCCCTGCGTGATGCGGGGTGGCAGCAGCCGTTTGGTGCAGCACTCGCTGCCAGTGGCGTGCGGGGCGACGTGCAGCTGGTGATGTCGACCGGAGTCCGAGTACCGATGACGTGGGGATGGCGACGACCGGTGGTGGTGGTACCCGTTGCCGCGGTCGAATGGGGCGAGGCGCAGCGGCGCGCGGCGCTCCTGCACGAGCTGATGCACGTGCGTGGCCGGGATGCCGTGTTCACCGTGTTGGCACGCGTGGCCTGCGCGCTCCTGTGGTTCCATCCCGGTGTGTGGTGGCTGAGCGCGCAACTCGCCGAAGACGTGGAGCTTGCCTGCGACGACCGGGTGCTGCTCGGGGGCGTGCGACGGAGTGACTACGCGGAGCTGTTGGTGACGGCGCTGGACGGTCACGGCATTCCGGCGGGGGCGGCGGCACTCGTCAGGCGGAGCGGCCTTCGCGCGCGTCTGCAGGCGATCGCGGACACCACGCGCGTCGTGCGCGTGCCTTCCCGAAGGGCATCGCTGGTGGCGATCGCGGCGACCATCGCGGTCGCGGTTCCGGTGGCGACCGTACGCGTGGCGCCGACGCGAGAGGTACTCACGTCGCTGATGCGCGATGTGCGCTGGGAGTCACGGGCCTACGCCGTGGTGCGCCTGGCGCAGCGCAGGGATTCCGTGGAGGTGGCCCGCGCGGCCGCCGACCGGGATCCGAGTCCACGCGTGCGTGCGTGGGCGCACTACGCACTGGCGCGCGGCGTCGACCTCACGGCGCCGGTGGCCAAACCCACGTTCAACTAAACCGCGGCCAGGATCATGAAGCGACTCGACGTGTCCGAGGGAGACAAGATTTTGTCTGCGCGTTGGCCAGGGTGGATCCCATGGCTGGCTGCGGCCCTCATGCTCGGCGGCGGGTTCGTCGACCTCGTGCGTGGTGGCATCACCATATCGGCGATCCTGCTCTCGCTCGGCTACTGCGTCGCGCTGCCGTGGGCGATCCTGGCCGGGGGAAGGCGCCGCGGCGCTGACGGATCGATGGCGACACCCTGGCACGGCGCGGCGCTCGCGGCCTCCGCCGTCTTCGGCCTGTACCTGCTCACGCTCTCGCCGTCCACGGCGATGTGGGATGCGAGCGAATACATCGCGGCCGCGTTCACCTTCGGGCTGCCGCACCCACCCGGCAATCCCATGTTTGTCATCCTGGGCAGGTTCTTCTCCCTGCTCCCGGTGGCGCCCGGCATCGCGATGCGAGTGAACGTACTTGCCGCCCTTTCGAGCGCGGTGGCGGCGGCGGTCTGGTTTCTCGTGGCGCATCGCGTCGCCGCGCGTTGGGGGCTTTCGCGTTGGCAGGCGCTGGTTGCCGGCGGGCTCGCGGCGCTCATCGGCGCGACCGCGTTCACCGTCTGGAATCAGTCGGTCGTGAACGAGAAGGTCTACACGGTTTCGCTCGCCGGCATCGCGATCATCAGCTGGCTCACCTTGCGCTGGAGCGACCAGCCCGACGGTCCGTACGCCGATCGACTGCTCGTGCTGGTGGCGTACCTGCTCGGCCTTGGCTACGCGAACCACATGGCCGGCATGTTGCCGATGCCCGCCGTCGGGCTCGTGGTCCTGCTCACGAGACCGCGCACGTTGCTGCGATGGAAGCTCATCGCGGCGGCCGGGTGCGCGCTGCTGGCCGGCATGACCCCGTTCGCCACGCAGCCCATTCGTGCCGCGTTCCAGCCGCCGATCAACGAGGGCGAGCCTACCGCGTGCCGCGAGGGGCTCGCGCTTTCGTGCACCTTCTCGAAGGGCACGTGGGATGCGTTCACCTACAACTTCAACCGTGGACAGTACGGCAAGCCCGATCTCGCCGAGCGCCAAGCGCCGTTCCGGGCACAGCTCGGCATGTGGTGGCTCTACTTTCGCTGGCAGTGGTGGCGCGACGCGCACGACGAGTCGCCCGGGACGCAGGCGGCGATCGCCGCTGCGTTCTTCATGCTTGCTGTGGCCGGAGGCGTCGTGCACTACCGGCGTGACCGGCGCGGTTTCTGGTTCTTCGGGCCGCTCATGCTGCTGATGACTGTGGTGCTGGTCTACTATCTGAACTTCCGGTACGGCGCCTCCCAGGACACGGCGCTGGACGTGCCGCGCGAAGTCCGCGATCGCGACTACTTCTTCCTGTGGAGCTTCTCGGCGTGGGGCGTGTGGGCCGCGCTCGGACTCACGTGGCTCTGGGTGACGATCGGACAGCTCCTGCCGCGACGAGAGGATGGGGCGCCAGTGTGGCGGCTGGCGCCGCTGGCTGGCGCGCCCGTGCTCGCTCTGGCCTTCGTTCCGCTATTCGGCAACTGGTCGTTTGCCTCCCGACGGGACGACACGACCACCATTGCGTTTGCGCGCGACCTCCTGAACTCGGTGGAGCCCTACGGGGTGCTCGTCACGGCTGGTGACAACGACACGTTCCCGCTGTGGTATGCGCAGGAGGTGGAGGGCGTGCGAAAGGACGTGACCGTCGCGGTGCTCTCGCTCATGAACACGGACTGGTTCGCGCGCGGCATCCTCCGCCGGCCGGTCGTCGCGTACGACACCGCGACCGGGCCGACGATCTATCGAGACGGCACATGGCCCAGGCCCGAGGGCCCGCCGCTCAAACTCACTCTCGCCGAGGCGGACTCGGTGCCGCAGTACATGGTGGTGCCGCAGCCGCTGCGGTTCCAGGCGAAGGGACTCGACCTCACGATCGATCCGCGTCGACTGCCGCAGGTGGAGGGTGGTGGGCTCCTCGAGCGCGCAGACCTGCTCGTCCTTCGCATGATCGCCGATACGTGGCCGCAGCGGCCGCTGTTCATCAGTCGTACGGCCGGCGCCTACGCGGAGACGCTCGGCCTCGGTGCCCATACCCTGTCGCAGGGGTTGGCGCGCAAGGTGATACCGGCACCGGTCGCGTCGCGGGACACCGTGTTCGTGCCCGGCAGCGGCTGGTTGGACGTGAAGCGCTCGATGGCCCTGTGGGGGAGCTTCGGCGGGCCGGCTGCCATCCTCAGGCGGAACGATTGGATCGATCGCCCGTCGCTGAGTACGGTGTATTCCTACCTGGTCGCGGGCGGTGAGCTGTCCGATGTGTTGCACTACCGAGGCGACAGCGTTGCGGCGCGTGGGGTGGCGGATCTCGTCGGTCGCGTGGCGCGCGCCACGCGGCTCGGTCATCTGTTGCAGCCGCAGGACGCGGGCGCTCCGCCGCTCGGCGGTGATACGGCGCGGTAGGTTCGCGTATCCGGGGCGGCCCCACAGAGTGCACGGTCGAAGCTACTCCACAGTCGTTGGTGTCATTGATATGGACAACAACCCGGGCTGTCCCACGTGCCCAAGGGCACTCGGTCCACGCGGCAGCCCAGAGATGCATCGTCCACGCGCAACGCGTCGCGCGGTCGCGCGCTGATGCAGCATCGCTCTCGCGGCTCGAAGCCAAGCGCAGGTTGGGCGGTCGTCCTGCTTCTGCTCTCAAGCAGTCCAACAGGCGCGCAAGGAATGCACGAGCTGTGGCTTAGCATCGGCCATGCTCGACAGCAAGGTGCTGCTCAAAGGACAAGAGAGAGCGGCACTGAGTTCGCTGCGGGGGCGTCCATCGCGCGCGAGTCCGTGTCCTGGGGGCTCGAGGCTGGAAGGGTACACTTTGACGGTGGAGGTCTGATTGGGACCGGCGGACCCGCAACCCAAACCTCCGTTACCACCAGCTGGGTGTCAGGGGTGGCGAGCTTGGGGAGGTTCCGACGGGCCGTTACTCCGGTTCTGGGAGTCGGAATGGGGATCGCTGACGTCCGGGACTCCGCGGATCCCACGAGTGTGTCCACCCCAACCGTCCACGCGCGCATAGGCTTGGAGGCGAGGCGGCGTCGCCTCGTTGCTGGGATATCACTCACCCAACGCTACTTCGTGACGGGCCGCGGCACGGCGTCAGACAGCGAGTGGCTTCGACACTACTCGATCAGCGCGAGGATCGGACTACGCTAGTCACACGTGGTCACAACGGCTCCGGATCCCGCACAGCGGCCCCGCGCGCCTGCTACAGCACGACCTTAACGCCTTCGAGCGCCGCGGCCACGCGCGGAATATCCTGCCGGCTGGAGAGGTCGAGTACACCGCCTGACGAGGGTACCACGGTGAACGCCTCGCCGAACTCGTCGCGCGCGATGCGCACCGCGTCCTGCAGCTCCAGCTCTCCCCGCGGAGACAGCTGCACGCGCGGGCAGGCCTCGAAGATCACCGGAGTGAACGACCACAGGTTCATGCTCACACGCGCCGAGCCCGCAAGGCGCGCCCATGTCGCCTCGTCCGGCTTCTCCACGATCGACGCCAGGTGGCCCGCCGAATCCGCCGTCACGAGAGCAAAGGCGCGAATGCGCTCGGCCGGGATGTTGCTGTTCACCACCAGGGAGGCGGCGTCGAAGCCCACCAGGCCGCTCCCGCCAAGGGATGCAATCGCACGGTAGGCCGAAACGGGGTAGTAGTTGTCGGCGTTGAGCACGAGCACGGGGTCGTCACCGGCGAATGCCGCCGCCGCCGCCACGGCATCTGCCGTCCCCCGCGGGTGTTCCTGGATCGCGAAGTGGATATGCACGCGTTCGGGACGCACGTCCTGCGTGTAATAGGCGCGCACGGCGTCGTGCTCCGGGCCGATGACCAGGCACACCTCGCTGAGGCCAGCGTCAGCGAGGGCGCTGATGACGTAGTCGAGGAACGGCCGATCGATGGGGATCATGCCCTTCACGCCCGAATCGGCCGCCGCCGACTGCGCATCGGACAGCGTCGCGGCGGTATCGCCCCGACGCATTCGGCTCCCGAGTCCGCGGGCCAGGATCACCGCCTTCGTGGTCACCGTCATCCACCGTTTCCGGTCAGGGCCGTGCTACGCGGTCGAGTCGGCGTCGCGGGTGATGCGCGGGAGCAGACGCGCGAGGGCAATGCCCGAGACGACGAACACCGCGAGCCACATCAGGCCCTGTGAGGTACGGCCGTAGAGAAAGCTGCCGGACCCGAAGAGCGCGGAGTACACGAAAAAGCATCCGCTCACCCACGCGAGCAGCGAGGTGGTGAGCGAATCCGGCGACGGTGCGAGCCCGGTTGACGCGCGCACCGGCTCCCAGCCGGGTCCGCCCGGTCGCACGAGTCGGTAGAACGATTCGAGCGTGGCACGATCGTTCTGCGGGCCCAGGTATGAAACGGCCACCCACACCACCGTCGTGATGACCACGCCGGTGATGAGCGAGACATGCGATGCCACGCTCACGCCAATCTTGCCGGCGATGAAGAACCCGACGGCGACGACGAACGACGTGATCATGGCCGCCACCTCGCTCCAGGCCGTCACGCGCCACCAAAACCACCGCAGCAGGTACAGCAGGCCCGTGCCCGCGCCGATCGACATCAGCAGGTTGAAGCTTTCCTGCGCCGATGTCAGCACGAAGGTGATCAACGCAGCGAGCACCATGAGCAGCGCGGTGACCACGCGACCGACGAGCACGTAGTGCTTCTCCTCGGCGTCGGGCCGCATAAAGCGCCGATACATGTCGTGCACGAGGTAGGAGCCGCCCCAGTTGAGGTGCGTCGCGATGGTGGACACGTACGCCGCGAGCAGGCCGGCGATCATGAGGCCGAGGAACCCGCTCGGCAGGAAGCGCAACATGGCGGGGTAGGCCATGTCGTGGCCAACCAGCTTGGCGTCGACGTACGGGAACGCGACCGCGATGTCGGCGAGCTGCGGGTAGACCAGTATGGATGCGAGCGCCACGATGATCCACGGCCACGGGCGCAGCGCGTAGTGCGCAAAGTTGAAGAACAACGTCCCGGCGAGTGCGTCGTTTTCGGACTTGGATGCCAGCATGCGCTGCGCGATGTAGCTCCCACCGCCCGGCTCGGCGCCGGGATACCACACCGACCACCACTGCACGGTGAGCGGGATGATGAGCACCGACAGCGTGAGGCCCCAGTCGCCGAAGTCGGGGACGAGCGCGAGCGTGGCCGGATCGATCTTGCTGAACAGTCCGGAGAGCCCACCCACCTGCGGCTGCTGCAGGGCGAAGTACGCCGCGGCGAACGAGCCGGTCATCGCGATCCCGAACTGGATGAAGTCCACGACGAGCACGCCCCAGAGTCCCGAGGTGGCGGCGAACACCACATTGATCACCGCGCAGACCAGCAACGTCTGCGACATCGGCCAGCCAAGGAGCACGTTGGCGATCTTGGCCGCGGCGAGGTTGACCGTGGCCATGATCACGCAGTTGAAGAACAGGCCGAGGTACACGGCCCGAAAGCCGCGCACAAAGCTCGCCGCGCGCCCCGAATACCGGATCTCGTAGAACTCGAGATCGGTGAGGACCTTCGATCGCCGCCAGAGCCGCGCGTAGAAGAAGACCGTCATCATGCCCGTCAGCAGGAACGACCACCACGCCCAGTTGTTCGCCACGCCCTTCGTGCGGACGAGGTCCGTCACCAGGTTAGGCGTGTCGGTGCTGAAGGTCGTGGCGACCATGGAGACGCCGACGAGCCACCACGGCGCGGCCTGGCCCGACGTGAAGAACTCCTTGGTACTCGAGCTGCCGCGCCTGGCGTAGAAGAGCGCCGGCACGAACGCGACGATGATCGAGAGCGCGACGACAATCCAGTCGAGGGAGGTCAGACGCATGCGAGCGAGTGGGCGAGTGGCGAGACGAGCGGTGACGGGCGAGAACGCGCCAGAAGATCGCCGGTCAGGCCGAGGCTCGCCATGCCCGGGCTGGAAGGCCGGCCAGGCCAGGCGCACATTCACCGCATGCGCCACCTCGCCTCAGGCCTCGCGGCCCTTCTCCTGCTGTCCGCGCCCTCGGTAGCGCGCGCACAGCTCGGCACCCTGATGCCCGTTCCCACTTCGGTGCAGCCGGGGGAGGGATGGCTGGTGATCGACAGCACGTTCACCGCGGCGATCACCCGCTTCAGCAATGATCGCCTGGCCCGCGCGGTGACGCGTGGGATGCGTCGGTTGCAGGAGCGCGTGACCATCCCGCTCGCCACGCGGCCGGTCCGCGATTCGAGCCATGCCGCGTGGCGGATCGAGGTTGTCGGCGCGGGCATGCCCGTTCAAGGCGTCGAGGAAGATGAGTCGTACCGTCTCGAGGTGGCCAGCAGCGGGGTCACGCTGCGCGCGGCGACCGTGGTCGGCGCGATGCGCGGCATCGAAACGCTGCTGCAGCTGGTGACGAGCGATGCCACCACTCACTACCTGCCCGCCGTCACCATCGACGATCGGCCGCGCTTTCCCTGGCGCGGACTCCTCGTCGACGTCGGGCGCCACTTCATGCCCGTGGAGCAGGTCAAGAAGACGCTCGATGGCATGGCGATGGTCAAGCTCAACGTACTCCACTGGCACCTGAGCGAAGACCAGGGCTTTCGCGTCGAGAGCAAGCGGTTTCCGAAGCTCCACCAGCTCGGAAGCGACGGGGAGTACTACACGCAGGAGCAGTTGCGTGACGTGGTGGCGTATGCGCGAGATCGTGGCATCCGGGTGGTGCCCGAGTTCGACATGCCGGGCCACTCCACCGCGTGGTTCGTGGGCTACCCGCAATACACCACACGACCGGGGCCCATCAGCATTCGACGGGAGTGGGGCGGCGCCGACGCGATCTTCGATCCGACGCGCGAGGAGGTCTACGGATTCATCGATCGCTTCATCGGCGAGATGGTGCGGATCTTTCCCGACGCGTACTGGCACATCGGTGGCGACGAGGTGGAGGACAAGCACTGGAACGCGAATCGCCGCATCGTCGCCTGGCGTCGCCGCCGCGGGTTCCGCAACAACGAGGAACTGCAGGCGTACTTCAACCGTCGCCTGACGACCATTCTCGCGAAGTATCATCGGCGCATGATCGGCTGGGACGAGATCCTCAACCCGCGCCTGCCAAAACAGACGGTGGTGCAGTCGTGGCGCGGCACGAACTATCTGCGCGATGCGGCGAAGGCCGGGTTCACCAGTATCCTCTCGGCGCCCTACTACCTCGACCACATCAAGCCGGCGACGGACTTCTACCTGGCCGATCCGGTCCCGCGTACGACCGACCTTTCCCCGCAGGAGCAGCAGCTCGTCCTCGGCGGCGAAGCCTGCATGTGGTCGGAGTTCGTCTCATACGAGACGACCGACTCGCGCCTCTGGCCGCGGCTTGGTGCTGTTGCCGAGCGTTTGTGGTCGCCGGGCGAAGTCACCGACGTGGCTGACATGTACCGCCGGCTCGACATCCTGGCGAACCGGCTGGAGGGTTCGGGGATCCGCGTGTTGTCGCACTCGGAGCGCATGCTGCGCAAGTTTTACCCCGTCGGCGAACTGAGCGTGCTCGACACGTTGCTCACCGTGGTGCAGCCGCCGTTCTTTGCGCAGCGGTTGAACGGAAAGTCCACCAACCAGCTGCAGCCGCTGACGCGGCTCGTCGACGCGGCGCGCCCCGATCCTCCGGCGCGCTGGCTAACCGAGCGTCTTGTGCGTCGCTTCGTGGTCAATGCCGACGACAGCGCGGCTTACGATTCGCTGGTCACGCTCTTCTCGCGGTGGCGCGAGCTGGCGCCGCGCGTCGATTCACTGGCGCAGCGCGCCACGGAGATCGGCGACGCGGTGCCGGTCACGCGCGCGCTCGAGCGTACATCAGCGATCGGCCTCGAGGCGCTGCGGCACGCCCGCGCGGGGACGCGGCCAGACTCCGTGTGGATCGCGAACGCGAACGCAGATCTCAAGCTCTACGATGCGCCGCAGGGGCTGCTCCGCGTGGTGATCGTCCCGGATGTGCGAAAGCTCGTCGCGTTGTTCCAGGGTGTGGTGCAGTAGAGGTTCGACAGTGGAGGCCCACGGGTGGCGCGCTTCGCGCGGGTACTGCGAGCACAATGACAACGCGGCGCCGCTGGCAGGAGTGGTCCGAAGTACCGCTGGTAGTTTGCGGATTGTCGTCCGCCCGCGATACTCAGGCGTTCGCCACGAGCGTGGCCGCGCCATCAGTGAAGCGAAGGTCAATGCCGCCGCGCGCGGCAGCGTGCGACGCATACCGCGTCCACGGACCATCGTCGGCGGTCATCGGAATCGTCGTACCGTCAGCCGAGCGCGCGGTCAGGCACAGCGCCGGTTGTCCGCCGTGCGATTTCGAGACGATATGCACCGTCGCTCCCGCTGCGAGGCCCCGGTCACGCGGAGCGCGGAGCAGGGCAAGGGTCGCGAAGGTCAGTGCGTGTGACTGCTGTGCCGTGATCGGTGTGTCATCCATCCGAGCGTCGAGCGCGATGCCTCTGCCAGCAACGGCGCGGCCAAAGCGCTCGATGAGGGGCCACCACCTTGCGAACGTCGTCGCGCTGTCGGGCGCGAGCTGTTCTTCACCTCGAGGCGCGCGGAGCTGCCGCAACTGTCGAGCGAGGGTCCGGGCTTCCGCAGCGATCGACACCAGTCCGCGGTGATCCTCCGCAGACACTGTGGTGCCGAGCGCGTCCACACGCAGCGCGAGGGCTGCGGCGATGCCGCCGAGGTCGTGTGCCGCAGACCCTATGAGATCCCCGAGCAGCGCACCTTCGGTCTCGGAAGGGTCGGGGACATTCGCATGCTCGCGTGCTATCATGTGGACTCAGTGGGCGAGAGAGCGCCCGCTGAAGGACGGCGCTGCGTCATGGTGCCGTGTCCGCTACACCTCGACCGTGCTGGACCGTTCATGACTGATACCCCGATTCGTGTGCTGCTCGTCGACGACCATGCCATCATGCGTGAGGGGCTCGCCGCCGTACTCACGGCTCGTGGCGGCATGATTGTCGTTGGCCAGGCGGGCGACGGATCCTCGGCGCTGCAGTTGTTCAACGAGCACTCGCCCGACGTGTCGATCGTGGACCTGCGCATGAGCCCGATGGATGGCGTGGAAATTACGCAGGCCATGCGGGCCGTCACGGCCAATGCGCGCGTGATCCTGCTCACGACGTACGATACGGACGAGGAAATCTTTCGTGGGCTGCGCGCGGGGGCGGCGAGCTACCTGCTCAAGGACGTCGACTCCGCGACGCTGATTGAGACGATCCGCGCCGTGCACGCCGGCCGCAAGGCCATTCCGCCGGAGATCGCCGCCAAGCTGGCCGACCATATGGCCACCGACGCCCTCACGCCGCGGCAGGCCGACGTGCTCAGGTGTCTCGCGGAGGGCAAGTCCAACCTCGAGATCGCCAACGCACTCTACATCAGTGAAGGCACAGTCAAGGCGCATGTGAAGGCAATCCTCCAGAAGCTCGCCGCGCGCGACCGCACGCAGGCGATCACGATCGCGATCAAGCGAGGGCTCGTCCGCGCGCTCTGAACGACGGGCTGTCCGCGCTACGCCTCCACCTCGATCACGGCCTCGCCATCCACCACGCGTCGGATCGAGGCCATGAGGCGGTCAGCGGGAACGCCCTTGGACACGAAACCCCAGGCGCCCAGCTCCATGGTGCGCGTCACCAGCTCGTCGTCCGGATAGCCGGTGAACACGATGACGCGGGACTCCGGCGTACGGCGGACAAACTCCAGGAGCAGCGCCACGGCATCAACGCCGCCCGGAAGGTCGATGTCCAGCAGCACCACCGTGGGCTGAACGCGCACCGCAACATCAACGGCGTCGGCGAACGACTCCACGCGATGGAACGCCAGGCAGTGGGGCTCCATCGTCAGGCGTCGCTCGAGTGCGTCGACGAGCATCACGTTGTCGTCGATACACATGACCGTGAACGAACTCGGCGTCAGCATCTCGGCCGCCTCACGTCGGGCCAGCGGTTGCCGTGTTTCACGGCAGCGCGTCGCCCAGGCGGGAGATCGACGACGGCTGGATCCACGTGACGACACCATGCACGGGTTGATCGGGCGCCTGGCCGATTGCGATGATGCGGACGCCCGGCTCCGCCCGATGTGCCTCCAGCACCGAGGGCAGCGCATCGCCGTCGCATACGACGACGACCGGCGCCCGGCCGCTGTCGGGCGTCCATGGCAGCATTCCTCGCTGACCCAGGATGCGGCGCACGAGGGTCCGTTGACGCGGATCGCGCAACATCAGGTGTACGGTCAGCGGACTGCGTGCCCCATCTGCATCGCCCTCGTTGGACGACTGCACCGGCAGCTTCAGCACGAACGCCGTCCCCGACTCGTCGGACGACGCCACCGTGAGATCTCCACCGAAGCGCTGCAGCAACGCGCGCGATGTGGAGAGCCCGAGCCCGGTGGCAAACTCACGGGGACGGGTCGTGAAGAACGGCTCGAAGCATCGCCGGCGCGTTTCGGCGTCCATGCCCCTGCCGTTGTCACGGACCTCCACGCACACCACGCCCTGGCTCGCCTTCGCCGCGATGGAGAACACTGGGCTCGACGTGGCTTCGGTGGCGCGACGGGCGTTGAGCACGAGGTTGATCATCACCTGCGCGAGCGTTCCCGGCGGGATGGCCACCGCGGGAAGGTTGCTCGGCACGTCCACCACGAGTCGAGTCTCGGTCGTGAGTGCGTCCGCGATCAGCGGCCTCACGTCGCCCCACCAGTCGGCGAGGCGCGTCGTTCGCGCTTCATTGCGTCCGGGTGTCGAATCCGCAGCCAACAGGCGAAGGCCGTTTGCCAGTCGCTGGAGATGCGCAATGCTCACGCGGATCCCCGCGAGATCGGCGCGCGCCTGCTCGCTGAGGTCAGGCGACGCCGCCAGGACGTCGAGGCGAAGGAGAACCGGCATGACCAGATTGCGCAGGTCGTGCCCAAGCCCGGCCGCAAGCGTTCCCAGCATCGCCATCTGTTGCAGGCGCTGCAGGTGGTACTGCTCCTCGTCGCCCGAAAGGTCGACGCGGTCCACGTGATCTATGGCCATGGCTGCTGACGATGGTGCCTGACGAGCGAGGAGCATGGTCGAGGCCGCCGCCAATGCCTCGAGGCACCGGCGGCCTGCGGGTGGCGCTGTTCCCGTTGGACTCTACCGCTGTCCGTCCCGGACTCCATAGGCCGTGAGGCCACACTTCGCATATCCCATGCGGGCATGACCGCGTGTTGGCGACCTCAAGCTGCGCTCGGCATGCAGGCATCGCAACGGCGCGGCTGATCCGAGGTATCCACTGATGAGCGTGTGCTCGGCAGTACCTTCATGCATCGGTTTCGCTCATCGTTGCGTTAAGATGTGGCTGCGAATGTTCGACGAGAGCTTACCACCGTTCACCGAGGAAGGCCGCGGGTGCCCAGCGAAGGAGACAACGTGACAGGCGCGCGCGAGCCGGCGCACGGGGCCGCGGACCGTGCGCCGGCGGTCACACCGAGTGCAACACCCACACCGACTCCGGACACGTTGCGGGTACTGGTGGTGGACGACAGCGCCGACCTGGTGGAGAGTCTCTCCATGACTGTGCAGTTCCTGGGTCATCAGGTGCAATCCGCCGTGTCGGGGGCAGAGGCGCTCGCGTGCATGCAGGCGTGGTTGCCCGACGTTGTGTTGATGGATGTGGGCATGCCGGGAATGTCCGGCTATGAAGCAGCATCGCGGGCCCGCGCCGAGTCGTGGGGGCGCACCGTGGTTCTGGTGGCGATGACCGGGTGGGGGCGGGAGGAAGACAGGGCGCGCGCCATCGCGGCGGGCTTTGACCGACACGTCGTGAAACCCCTCGACATGGCTGGCCTCCGAGTCCTGCTCGCCGAGCTGAGTCAAGGCCGATAGGGCCCCTGGCGACAATTTCTTAACGATCCGCGGTCCCGCGTCGTCCAACGCTTTTCAGCCATTCCCGTTCGGGACACCGCTGCAGGTCATCTGGAGCCAACTCCAGCACTGGCAACGGGTTGCGCGTACCACTTGGACATCGGCTGGGCTCAGCCGTCCAGCGCCTTTCCGCCCAGGGATCGCCTCGCTCCCTCCCTCCCGCGTGGGTGCGGTTCCGGCGAACGTCATGACTCCGTCGCACGTACATTCGAACATGCTGAGGACCCTTTTTCTCGTCGGGGCCGCTTTACTGGTCTCCGCCGGATCGCTCGATGCACAGCGCCAGGATTCGCTGCGCCTTTCCATAGAAGACGCCGTGCAGCGCGCCGTGCGCGAAAGCGACGAAGCGCGAGTGGCCGCGGCACAGGTCGAAGTCAGCGATGCCCAGGTCATGACGGCGCGCGCGGCGGGACTCCCGCAGATGCGTCTCGCGTCGTCGTATTCGCAGGTGCTGCGCAATGCGCGCGCCGAGATCGTGGGCCAGTCGATCTTTGGCCAGAACTACAACTACTCGGGCAACATCAACATCTCGCAGGTGCTCTTTCAGGGCGGCCGCGTGTTTGCCGGATCGCGCGCGGCGGGTGACGTGCGGGCCGCCGCGCGGCTCTCTCGCGCGGAGACCCAAGCGGTGATCGCCGTCGACGTGCAGCGCGCCTATCTCAACACGCAGCTCTCCCGCGAACTGCTCGCGATCCAGCAGCGCAACGTGGAGTTGGCCGCAGAGCGGTTGGCGCTGGTCGAACGCCTCGAAGCCGCCGGGCGCGCCTCACGGTTCGACGTGTTGCGGGCTCGGGTCGAGCGTACCAACCTGGAGCCGCAGCTGCTCCAGGCGAAGAATGCGGCGGAACTGGCGGAGATCGAGGTTCGGCGCGTGCTCAATGTGCCGGCGAGCCAGCCGCTCGTGCTCATCAGCCAGCTCGATTCGGCAGGTCTGGACGGACCGCGCTCCATGGCCGTGGCCGATTCCGGCAACGATCCGGTCCGCGCGTCTGAACGCGCGGCGCTGTCGACGCTCAATGCGCGTCGCGAAGGTGTGCGCGTCGCGCGCGCGGACCTCATGCCGACCATCACCACGTTCTTCCAGACCGGCTATACGGCGCTACCGTCCAGCAACGGATTTCCCACGGTGTGGGGTCGAACCTCGCTTGCGTTCTGCGCGCCGACAGCGCCGGGACAACCCGCACCGACACGGGCTTGCCAGAACAACGGCTGGTTTGCCGATCGCAACTTCGGTGTGCAGGTCGCGTGGCCACTGTTCGACGGGCTGCGCACCAAGGGCAACATCGACCTGGCGCAGGCGCAGACCAGGCTGGCGCAGCTGCAGCTGGACCAGGAGCGTGAGCGGGTGTCGGTCGACCGCGCGCGCACGTGGGCCGAGTTCCGCCGCGCCGAGGCCGCCTTTGAAGCCCAACGACAGAATGTCGGACAGGCGGAGGAGGCGTTCAAGATTGCCGCGCTCCGTTTTGAACGTGGCTTGTCCACGCAGCTGGAAGTTTCCGACGCGCAGTTGCTCCTGCTGACCGCGCGCACGAATGCGGCGCGTGCCACCACCGAGTTCTACCTGGCGACTGCCGACCTGGCGCGCGCCCGGGGGCTGGAGATTCCGCTGCCCCCCACCCATTCGACCTCACGATAGATGCAATCTTCGCAATTCGCGCGCGTCACCAGCGTCCTGGCGCTCCTGTGCTTTGCGGCCGGGTGCAACCGCGCCTCTGAGGCAAGCGCTGCCAACGGGAAGGACGCACGGCCGGCGGCCGACCCTGGTGCCGGGAAGGGCCCCGGAGGGTCGGGCGGGAGCAGCGGTTCCGGGGGTGGCGGTCGCCCGCCGACGGTCCTCGGTCCGACGGACGTGATGAACGTGGCGCTCGGGTCGATCGAAGCGGCGATCATTCTCAATGGCGACCTCAAACCGATCGAGGAGATCGCCGTGCGCGCCCGTGTCGAGGGCGATGTGGTCGCGGTGTCCGTGCGTGAGGGCGACCGCGTCAGCCGCGGGCAGGTGATGGGTCGTTTCGAGAGCGCGGTCCAGGAGGGCGATCGCGCCTCGGCGGAAGCCGATGTCGAAGCCGCGAAGAGCGATGTCACCAATGCGCAGTGGAATGCGGAACAGTCCGCCGAGCTTCACAAGGCCGGCGCCATCCCCGAGCGCGACCTGCGGACGGCGCAGCAGGCCCTGACCGCGTCGACCGCACGCCTGGCCGCGTCCGAGGCGCGGCTGCGCGCGGTGACGCGGACGCTCGACGATACGCGCATCCTGGCGCCGACCAACGGCGTGGTGTCGGCACGCAGCGTGGAGATCGGTGAACACGTGCAGCGTGGGGCCGTGATGTTCACGGTCGTGCGCAATGACGTGCTGGAGCTGGCCGCCAACGTGCCCGCGCGCCAGGCGGCGGATCTCAAGGCGGGGCAGCTGGTGCGATTTGTCGCGGCCGGCCAGGCCCTGGAGGGTCGCGTGGCCCGGGTGGCGCCCACGATCAATGCGGCGAGTCGCACGATCACGGTCTACCTGCAGGTACCGAATCCGCGTGGGGAGCTCAAGGGCAACACGTTCGCGACGGGTCGCGTGGTGACGAAGGCGATCGACAAGACGATCGTGGTGCCGATTTCGGCCGTCCGGCAGTCGGCCACGGGAGACAAGCCATTCGTCTACCGCATCGTGGATGAGAAAGTGGACGTCGCCCCGGTGGAGCTTGGGGTGACGGACGAGCAGCTGGGGGCGCAGCAGGTGCTCTCCGGGCTCGCGGTCGGCGACCGCATCGTGGTGGGGAACGTGGGTGCCCTTGGTCGCGGCGTGACCGTGAACGTGGTGTCCGCGGAGACGGGCGGTGGAGCCGGCGCGCGCAGCGTGTCTCCCGGTGGCGGGCGACCGCGCGCCGACTCGACAAGGCGTTAGGCAGGAGCGACCGATGATCCTCACAGAGATTTCGATCCGGCGGCCGGTCTTCACCACCATGATGATGCTGGCGCTGGTGGTGTTCGGCATCGTGTCGTTCAACCGCCTCGCGGTGGACGAGTACCCCGACATCACCTATCCGGTGGTGATGACCAACACCTCGTACCCCGGGGCGTCGCCGGAAGTGATGGAACGCGACGTGTCGCGGCCCATCGAGGAAGCGCTGAACACGGTGCAGGGCATTCGGGAGATCACGTCGACGTCGTCGGAGGGCAACTCCAGCGTGCGCGTGATGCTGCAGCTGAACGTGAACGTGCTGGAGGCGCAGCAGGAGGTCGTCGCCAAGGTCGCGCGCATCCGCCGCCAGCTGCCGCCCGACGTCCTCGATCCCACGATCAACCGCTTCGACCCGAATGACCGGCCGATCATGGCGGTGGCGCTCACCAGCTCCGAGCGGCCGCTGCGTGACCTCACCGACCTCGCCGATCAGAGCCTCAAGCCGCGCTTCGAGAGTGTCTCGGGGGTGGGCGGCGTGAACGTGAATGGCGGCACCACCCGACAGATCAAGGTGGAGCTCGATGGCGATGCGCTTGTGGCCTACGGCATCTCGCCCATGCAGGTCTCTCAGGCCCTCGCGCGCGAGAACACCGAGGTGCCCGCCGGCCGCGTCTTCCGCGGCGAGACGGAACGCATGGTGCGCGTGACGGGCAAGATCCGCGACCCGATGGCCTTTGCGGACGTGGTGGTCACCGTGCGCAACGGCGCCCCGGTCCGCGTACGCGACGTGGCCACCGTCGTCGATGGCATCGCCGATCGCCGGTCCGCCTCGTTCATCGGTGACACCCGCTCGATCACGCTCGAAGTGCTCAAGGTCACCGGCTCCAACACGGTCGCGGTGAGCGACGGTGTCAAGAAGGTCGTCGAGGAGCTGCAACGCACGCTGCCGCCGGACATCGCGCTCACCCTCGTGCGCGATGACTCCATCAAGATCCGCGAGTCGCTTGCCGACGTGGAGCTGTCCATCGGACTCGGCGCCGTGCTCACGATCATGATCATCTACCTCTTCCTCAATTCGTGGCGGTCGACGGTCATCACCGGGCTCACCCTGCCGGTGTCGATCATCTCGGCGTTTTTCGTGATGTGGCTGTTCAACTTCACGATCAACACGATGACGTTGCTCGCGCTCTCGCTGGCGATCGGGCTCCTCATCGACGACGCTATCGTGGTGCGCGAGAACATCGTGCGCCATATCGAGATGGGGAAAGACCACTACACGGCCGCTCTCGAAGGCACCAAGGAGATCGGGCTCGCGGTGCTCTCCACCACGCTCGCCGTGGTGGCGGTGTTCGTCCCCGTGGCGTTCATGGGTGGGCAGATCGGAAAGATCTTCTTCCAGTTCGGCGTCACCGTGGCGTTTGCGGTGCTGGTCTCGCTGTTCGTCTCCTTCACCCTTGACCCGATGCTGTCCAGCGTGTGGGCCGATCCGGAGCTGGAGCATGGCGGCCACGCCGACACACGCAAGAAGACGCGGAACCCGATCCGGAAGCTCGCCTTTGCGTTCGACGACTGGTTCGAACGCACGTCGGAGCGCTATCGGCGCGCCCTCGACTGGTCGCTCGACCGTCGCGGGCTGATGATCGGTCTGGCGGTGGTGTCGGTCGTTGGCGCCTTCGCGCTCTTCCCGATGCTCGGCTTCACGTGGCTGCCGGACTACGACAGCGGCGAGTTCAACGTGTCGTACCGCGTGCCGCCGGGTTCGCGCATCGAATACACCGTCGCGCGTGGCCAGGAGATCCAGAACTTCCTCCGCGCCCAGCCGGAAGTTGCGTTCACGTCGCTGAACGCCGGCGGTGGCGGCGGCTTTGGCCGCGGCTCGAACGGCGGGCAGGTGTTCGTGCGGCTCAAGCCGCGCCACGAACGCGAGAAGACGATGTTCGAGATCCAGACCGACCTGCGGAGGAAGCTTGCGACCTTCCCCAGCGTCCGACCGACGATCACCGGCAACCAGTCCATCTTCGGCGGCATGCGGCAGCCGATCCAGATCTACGTTCAGGGCCCGGAACCCACGCGGCTCAAGCTCGCGGCAGAGCAGGTCCTCGCCGCCATGCGATCCATCCCGGGGTCCGCCGAGCCCCAGTCGAGCGACGACGGCGAGATTCCGCAACTCGACGTGCGCGTCGATCGACAGGCGGCCTGGTCATCGGGCCTCGCCATGCAAACGATCGGCGCCACCATCCAGCCCCTGTTCCAGGGACAGCGCGCTACCCGCTGGGAGGATCCCAACGGCTACTCGCACGACGTCATGGTCGTGTACCCGGACTCGGAGCGCGCGTCACCCGATGATGTAGCGCGCATCCCGGTTCTCAGCGCCAACGTCGATCCGCGCACGGGCATCGCAGCCACCGTGCCGCTCTCCCAGATCGCCGAAATCCGTCCCGGAGTGGGCCCGCAGTCGATCGATCGCGGCTACCTCGAGCGCCGCATCAGTGTCTCGGCCGGTGTGCTGCCCGGTTACCAGATGGGCAACGTCGCCGACCAGGCCAAGGCCGCGATCGACGCCCTGGGCCTGCCCACCGGATACCGCACCATCTTTGGCGGCGACGTACAGAACCTCAACGAGACCAAGGGCTACGTGAAGGAAGCCCTCATTCTCGCGGTGGTGTTCATCTACCTCATCATCGCATCGATCTTCGGCTCCTTCATCCAGCCGCTGTCGATCATGCTCGCGCTCCCGCTCTCGCTCCTCGGCGTCGCGTTGGGCCTGTTGGTGACCGGAGGATCGCTCAACGTGATGTCGATGATCGGCATCATCATGCTGATGGGACTCGTCACCAAGAACGGCATCCTGCTGATCGACTTCGTGAACAAGGAACGCGAACGGGGCGTCGATCGTCGAACGGCGATCCTCAACTCGGCACGGGTCCGCGTGCGGCCGATCATCATGACGACGGCGGCGATGATCTTCGGTATGCTGCCGCTGGCATTCGCACTCGGTGAAGGCGCCGAGCAGCGCGCACCGATGGCGCACGCGGTGATTGGCGGACTGATCACGTCCACGTTGCTCACGCTGTTCATCGTGCCGACCGTGTACACGATGCTCGACGACCTCTCGAACAAGGTGCTCGGACGCTCCGCAGCGACGACGGCTCGCGCGGCACACGCGCCCGCGACGGGAGACTGAGCCACCGCGGTTCGGAACGGCTGACGACGCCCTGTAGCCAACCACCGTACGGGTTCGAGTTCTCGAAGTCGCGCCCCAGCGCGGCCAGCGGCGGCGTACTTCGACGGCAGCTTCACCGTGAGCGTGTTCCAGATTGAGCGATCGAGGCGCCGTGGGCAGTCCGCCCACGGCGTCCTGTTGAAGGGGTCCGCCCCACGTTGGTGACAGGAACTGCCTGACGGCGCCGGCATCCGCCGCCGCCCACGTTCCGCGTCAGCTCCCGCTGCCGAACCCGGCGGGTCGGGGGCCTTTCCGTTCTTCAGGACGTGCCAGTGGACTCGTTTGCCAAGGCCTTCATTCGCGCGAGCCTTCTCTGGTTCGTCGCTGGCATCACCCTCGGCCTCGCCATGGCCGTGCATCCGTCGTGGGCCGTCTACCGGCCCGCGCATGCCCACATGAACCTCGCTGGCTTCGTCGTCATGATGATTTTCGGCGTTGGCTACCAGATGCTTCCGCGGTTCTTCGGTCACCCCATCCACAGCCGTCGTCTCGCCATCGCGCATATCTGGCTCGCCAACGTGGGACTGGCCGCGCTGGTGGCGGGCTTCTTTCTCGCCCCGAGCATTGGCCGATCGAGCGTCCCGGTGACGGCGGGCGGTGGCTTGCTGTGGGCGGCAGGCGCGTACGGGTTCGCGTACAACATGTGGCGCACGTTCAATGCGGCGGAGCGACGTCGTCGGTTGATGGCGCAGCAGCCTCACGCCCGGCAACTGCCCACCCGGTAGCACGCCTCTCCGGCGCGGCCGTACCACGGTCGGGCTCGTTGCGCACGGTTCGTCACATCAGCGCTCGGGAGTGTGACCACGGCGTGGCGTGCGGGGGTCGTTCCTGTGCATGCGATGCTGCCCGCCGTGCGCGCGAGGTGGCCCCACTTATCAGGGAGGTGGTCCATGGGACGCCTGCGTTGTGACGGCAGGTTGCTGGCCTTGCCGCTCGTCGCGGCGTCGGTCCTGGTGGCAGCGCCAGGCGGCGCGCAGACCATTTCGCCTCGCACGGTCCCCGTGCTGATGAGCCAGCAGTTCGACATCATCCCGTCGGACCGCGCGGCCATGGCCGGGGTGACGATCGCCCTGGACGACGAGCTGCTCGATCCGTTCATGAATCCGGCGATGGCAACGCGCACGCGGACCGCCCGCGTGTCGGTCGCGCCGTATTTCCACAGCTTGTCGGCGAGCGACGTGGGTGGGCGCACACTTCCCATCGCCGGCTTTGGATCGTTTGGCAACTGGTCGGCTGGTGGCCTGGTGGCCCTGCAGTCACTCGATCGGGCGCGCCTGCGATTCAACGCACCGGTGAGTGAACGCACCGCCGCGAACCGCTACCTGCAGGGCATGCTGGCTCGCCGCCTTGGCGACAACGTCGCGATCGGCATGTCGGCGTACCTGGCCGAACTCGACGCCGCGCAGGGCATCGACCAGCTGTATGCGGGGAGCGATCGCATCCTGCAGAACGGGTCGTCGAAGGACATCCGCCTCGGACTCACGAGTCGCTTTGCGGGCACCCGCGTCCTCGAAGTCGTCGCGTTGCGGAGCAACTTCGACATGACGCACGACGTGCACTTTCCGGGATTCCGTCGTTGGTCCGGAAACGGCACGTTCACCGACGTGCCCGAGCGCCGCGAAGTCAACCGCGATCATACCGAACGCTGGGGCGCGCACGCGGTGTACAGCCTGCCGGTCGGCACTGATGGCTGGCGGATCGGGTGGCTGGGAACGGTCAATCGCCTGTCGCACCCCAAGATTCCGGACTACCGCATCAACGAGGTGATCACGGTGCCGCGCGATCCGGGGCACTCGTGGGCCTACAACCTGGGCATGGGCGCATCACGCACGGTCGGCAGGTCCACACTCGGTGCGGACGTGGTGCTCGAGCCCATTTACAGCACGACGTGGGCCGAGGCCGCAGGTGATACGCTGGCGGCCAACGGGCGCACGATCCGGCGCGGTGAACACACCGTCGACAACGAGTTCCGTTTCTCCAACTCGCTGATGCGCTTTGGCTTTGCCCACGAGTGGCCGCAGAACGACTCTTCGTCCGTGATCGGCCTGCGTGCGGGGCTCGCGGTGCAGGCGTTCAAGTACCGGCTGTGGCAGACCGATCTCGTCCGCGATTCCTCGAGGGTGCAGGACGAACACTGGATGGAATGGACGCCCACGCTCGGCTTCTTGTGGCGCAGTCCGGGGATGGAGTTCCGCTATACGGCGAGCCTCACCTGTGGTGCTGGAGGAGCCTGCGTTGGCTGCCTGCTCGCGTGCGGGGACGATGTCAGCATCGCGGCCCCGACGCCCGGCGACGGCGGCGTGATCGCGGCCCCGACCGATGCGATCCGCTTCAACGCCGGCCGCGCGGTCACGCACCGGTTTGCGTTCACGGTTCGGGGGCGCTGGTAAGTCGTCCGTAGGGTGGACGGCACGCCATACGGCTCGTATGGTTTGCCATATGAAGACGACCCTCAACATCGACCCGTCCGTGATGGCCCGCCTCAAGCGCGAAGCGGCGCGGAGCGGTCGCACCATGTCCGAGCTCGTGGAGACGGCGCTGCGACGGTTGCTCGCCACTCGCCAGGAGAGCGCGCCGCTGGCGCCACTCCCGAGTTTCGATGGGGGAGGGGCGCTCGTCGATATTGCCGATCGGAATGCGCTCTACCGAGCGATGGAGGGTCGGTAGTGTTCGTCGTGGACACAAACGTGCTGGTGTATGCTGCCGACGTGTCCGCTCCGGAACACGCCCGCTGCCACGCGCTGCTCGAATCCTGGCGTCGGCAACGGGGCGCCTGGTATCTCACGTGGGGGATCTGCTACGAGTTCCTTCGCGTCGTTACCCATCCTCGCGTGTTGCGCAGGCCCTGGACCGCGGACGCTGCGATGTCGTTTCTTGCCGCGATTCAGGCGGCGCCCGGGCTCGAGATGCTGGTACCGACCGAACGGCATGCCGCGGTGCTTTCGGCAACGCTCGCCGAGGTGCCCGGGCTCAGCGGAAACGTGTGGCACGACGCAGAGACGGCGATCCCCATGCGAGAACACGGCGTTCGCCGAATAGGCAGTCGTCGTGACACCGACTTCCACCGATTCCCGTTCGTGGAGCGGCTCGACCCGTTTACCGACGAGCCCTAGCGAAGGTTGGCAGGTGACGGGCTGGACGACTCCGCCGAGGAGCGCGAGCTTGGCACCATGCCGCGACCCGACGATCCCCTCACCCGCCGAGCGTTTGGGCAGCTCCTCGGCGCCGCCGCCGTGATGGGTTCAATGCCCGTACCGCCTGAGCCGGCGACGCTGGAGACCGCACCGCTCGCCCCCGTCGCTGGCGACGAGATCTGCGACGCCTCGGCGGTCGACCTCGTCGCACGGATTCGACGCCGGCAGATCTCGGCGCGTGAGGTCATGGAGGCGCACCTGGCGCGCATCGAGCGCGTGAATCCAAAGGTCAACGCGATCGTGACGCTCGTCGCCGATCGCGCGATGGCCGGTGCACGCGCGGCTGACGAGTGGCAGGCGCGGCGGCGTCCGCTGGGGCCACTGCACGGCTTGCCGGTGGCGCACAAAGACCTGGTGCCGACCGCCGGCGTCCGCACGACGTTCGGGTCGCCCATGTTCCGCGAGAACGTGCCGACCACCGATGCGCTGCTGGTCCGCCGCATCCGGGCGGCGGGCGCGATCATGCTGGGCAAGACCAACACGCCGGAGTTCGGCGCGGGATCGAACACGTTCAACCCCGTCTTTGGCGCAACGCGCAACCCGTATGACCTGCAACGCACCGTTGGTGGATCGAGCGGCGGTGCGGCCTGCGCCCTGCGCTGCGGTCTCGTACCTATCGCCGACGGGAGTGACATGGGTGGCTCACTGCGCAACCCCGCCGCGTGGAACAACGTCGTCGGCTTCCGGCCGTCGCCCGGTCGCGTGCCTGACGACGATGGATCGTGGTCGCCGCTCGCCACCGGCGGTCCGATGGGGCGCACGGTGGCAGATGTGGCCCTGCTCCTCAGCGCGATGGCGGGGCATCACGCGCCAGACCCGCTCTCGCTGACGGACGATCCGGCGGCGTTTCGGGCGTCGCTGGCCCGCGCTTTCCGGGGCACGCGCGTGGCCTGGTTCACATCGCTTGGTGGGCTCCCCTTCGAGCCGGAGATCGTGCGCGTCGTGAATGAGCAGCGCGCCGCGTTTCGCGCGCTGGGCTGCACGGTCGAGGAGCAAGAGCCGGATTTCACGGGCGTCGACGATGCGTTCCCGACGCTGCGCCACCTCTCGTACCACGCCAACTACGCGCTGCCGGCTCGTCAGCGTCCGGAGATGTTCAAGGCGACGGTGAAATGGGAGATCGCGGAGGCGGAGCGCCTCACGAGTGCCGACGTGGCGCGGGCTGTGGCGCGGCAGCAGCGCATGATGCACGAGGTGGCCGACCTTTTCACCGCGTGGGACTACTTCGTCCTCCCCGTGACGCAGGTCGAGCCCTTCGACGTCGGCACCGAATACCCGACCCGCATCAACGAGGTCACAATGCCGACCTACATCGACTGGATGCGGTCGTGCTGGTACGTGACGTTCATGGCCTGTCCCGCGATCTCGGTACCGGCCGGCTTCTCCGCGCGCGGCCTTCCGGTGGGGCTCCAGATCGTGGGAAAGCCGCGTGCGGACTGGTCGGTCCTGCAGATCGCGCATGCGTACGAGCAGGCCACGAACCACGGCGGCCGGCTCCCAACCCTCTGACGCAACTCCCATGGACATCACCGTTGTCGTTCTGCGATTCGTGCACGTGGTGGGTGGGATCTTCTGGGTCGGCGCGGTGCTGTTCACGGTCGGCTACCTCATGCGCGCACTCGCCGATGTGGGATCCGCCGGTGGGCAGGTGATGGCCGCGCTCGCCAGGCGACGCTGGTTCGACGTGCTGCCAGGCGTCGCGATCCTGGTGGTGCTCTCCGGTGTCGACCTGCTGCGCCGTGTGTCGGGCGGCTTTGCCCCGCAGTACATGGGCTCGGGAGTGGGCATCGCGCTGAGCATCGGAGGACTGTGCGGGATCCTGGCCCTGCTGATCGGCCTGATCGTTTCGCGCCCCGCCACGCTCCGGGCGATGGCGCTGATGGCCCAGGCCTCGGCGGTGACCGACACATCGGAGAAGCAGGGCCTGATGGCCCATGCCATGACCCAGCGGAGCCGAGGACAACAGTCGATGCGGATCGTCGCGGTGCTTCTGTTCGTGACAGCGACCTGTATGGCGATCGCCCGCTATCTCTGACCCCTCGCGCAGGGTGTGGGCGTGCGCGTCCGTGCGCCGCGCGCCAGATTTGGCCCGACCCACACCTCCCCAATGCGTCGACATCGTCTTCTTCTCGCCGCCCTCGCCCTCGCCACGACGGCGGGCGCCCAGACCGTTCCCTCGATGCACGGCAAGCGGGCGCCGAGGCTGATCATCCGCAACGCGATGGTGATCGACGGCATGGGCACCCCCGCCTCGGGGCCCTACGACATCGTCATCGAGAACAACCGCATCGCGCAGCTCGTGCCGATCGCCGACGCCGTTGCGACCACGATCGGTGCGGCAAGTCGCAGACCGCAGGGCGGCATCGAAATCGACGCACGCGGGAAATACGTGATGCCCGGTCTCGTGAACGCCCATGCGCACGTGCAGGACGAGCGGGGCGGTATTCCGCAGGAGCTGGAGTACGAACTCAAGATCTGGCTCGCCTCCGGGATCACCACGGTGCGCGACGTCGGCAGCGACACACGCAAGACGCTCCCACTGCGTGACCGGATCAATGCCGGCCAGGCCGAGGGCCCGCGGATCTTTCACTATCCCATGTTCAATCTCCCGCCGGTGCCCAACAGCGCCGCGGAAGCGCGCGCCCGCGTGCAGCAGCTCAAGGCGCAAGGCGTGGATGGCATCAAGTTCCTCGGCACCAAGCGGGACGTGATGGAAGCGCTGCTCGACGAGGCGAAGAAGGTCGGGCTGCGCACGGCGCATCACGCGGCGGTCGAGGAAACCAACGCCTGGGACGACATCCGTTGGGGCACGACGACGATCGAACACTGGTACGGCATCCCCGACGCAGCCATTCGTGAGGGTGGCCAGAGCTTTCCGGCTGACTTCAACATCACGGACGAGACCCATCGCTTTCGTTATGCGGGTCGGCTGTGGCGCGAAGCCGATCCGGCCAAGCTCACGGAGGTGCTGACCGGCATGGTGAAGGCCAACGTCGCGTGGGTGCCCACGCTCGACATCTACGAGGCATCACGCGACCTGCAGCGGGCGCAGACGCAGCCCTGGTTCCGGGAGTACCTGCACCCGACGCTCGAGGAGTTCTTCAAGCCCAACCCGATGAACCACGGCTCGTACTTCATCGGCTGGACTTCGGTCGACGAAACGTACTGGAAGGAGAACTATCAGATCTGGTTCAAGGCCCTGCGTGAGTTCGATCGACTCGGCGGCACCATCGCCGTGGGCGACGATGCGGGCTTCATCTACCAGATGTACGGGTGGGGCATGGTGCGCGAGATGGAGCTCAAGCAGGAGGCGGGCTTCAGTCCGCTCAGGATCATCCAGCAGGCGACGAGCAATGGCGCAAAGGTGCTCGGCAAGGAGATGGACTTCGGTCGTGTGCGGCCGGGCTGGCTTGCCGACCTGATCATCGTGAACGGCAACCCCCTCGAGAACCTCAAGGTGCTCTATGCCAGCGGGACCGAGGCCGTGCGCGATGGCAAGGTGGTGCCCGCGGGCGGTATCGAATGGACCATTCGCGACGGCTTCACCTACCACGGCCCGACGCTGCTGCGCGAGGTGCGCGAGATCGTGGCGAGGGCGCGCAAGAAAGTGAGCTGATCGGTTGAGAGCGCTCCGACGCGCGTAGCTGCTTGGTACTCCAATCAGCAAGAACATCGAGGGGGCGCGGAGGAGATTCGGCGAGGGCTGAGCCTAACGGGCTGATGTGCGAGCTGCGTCATCGGGCTTTCGCAACGACCCGGATTCACTCAGTATTGAGGCCCTTCCTCCTCCGCCGGATTGCCCATGCCTCATCCGCGTCGTCGTTCCCTGTTCCTGTCGATCCTGAGCCTCGCGCTCGCCCTCGGATCGCCTCCTCTTTCCACCCTTGGCGCGCAGGCGCGCACGGTCACCGGCAAGGTGACCGCCGCTGATGGCGGCACCGTGCTTGCCGGCGTGTCGGTCATCGTTCGCGGCACCAACCGCGGCGCCATGACCGACGCGACCGGGAGCTACCGTGTGACGCTTCCGGCGTCGGGAAGCGCCGACGTGCTGACGTTCCGGCTCATCGGCTACACGCCGGTCGACATTCCGGTAGCCGGGCGCACATCCGTGGACGTGGCGCTCGAGACGGCCCGCACCACGCTCTCGAGCGTTGTGGTCACGGCCAATGCGATCGTGCGTGAGACGAAGGAACTGGGCTACTCGATCGCGCAGATCGAGCCGGCGCAGCTCACGGTGGCTCGCAGCTCGAACGTGCTCAACAGCGTCGCCGGCAAGGTGTCCGGCGTTCGCGTGACGCAGCAGTCGGGCACGGTCGGCGGATCGAGCAAGGTCGTGATCCGCGGCGTGAACTCGATTGCCTCGGCGACCGAGCCGCTGTTCGTGGTCGACGGTGTGCCGATCTCCAACTCGTCGTTTGCCGGCACCGAGACCGAGATTGTCACGGGCGGTGTGGACGTGGGCAACCGCGCCCAGGACCTCAACCCCGACGACATCGAGTCGATGTCGATTCTCAAGGGCGCAGCCGCGTCTGCGTTGTACGGCTCGCGCGCCCGCAACGGTGTCATTGTCGTAACGACCAAGCGTGGTCGAGCCGGCCAGCGTCGCTTTACCTACAACGGCTCGGTGCGTGCTGACCAGATCTTCCGTTCTCCGGAGTTTCAGAACGAGTACGCCCAGGGCTCACTCGGTGTGTACAACACGGCCAACGCCAACGGCTGGGGCCCCAAGATCACCGGGCAAACCGAGCCCAACATCCTGGGCGTACCCGAGGTGCTCAGGGCCTACCCGAACAACTTCAGCGACTTCTTCGAGACCGGGTACACGAACGTGCACGCCATGTCATTCGATGGCGGCACCGAAACGAGCGACTATCGCCTGGGTGGCACGTGGCTTGGTCAGACGGGAATCATCCCAAACTCCGAGCTGCAGCGCTACACGCTTTCGGTCAACTCGGGGCAGCGGTTCACCGACAAGCTGAGCGTGCGCCTGGCGGCCAACTACGCACGCTCCAGTTCCGCCGGTCGAGCCTCCCAGGGGCAGAACGGACAGAGCATCCCGATGTCGCTCTGGACGTTCACGCCGCGCACGCTGTCCACGGAGTTCCTGCGGGCCAATCGCATCGGGCCCGATGGACGCGCCGGGGCGATCGACGGCACGGGCACGAGCAACAATCCGTACTTCGTCGTTGACAACAACGGGCTCAATAACTCGGTCGATCGCGTGTACGGCAACGCCTACATCTCCTACGACGCCAGCAGCTGGCTCAACCTCGCCTTCCGGGCGGGCACCGATATCGCCGTGGAGAACCGGCGCTTCGTGACCCGCAAGGGGACGCGCGGGCGCCTGGACGGCGAGTTCGACACGCAGGACTTCAACGAGCGCGAGCTGAACACCGACTTCATTGCCACCGTCACGCGACAGCTGACGCCGGACCTCGCGTTCAAGGGCCTGGTCGGCCACAACTTCAACAAGCGCGTGTTCAAGCGGCAGCGCGTCTTCAGCCAGGGCCTGAACATCGACAAGCTGTACACGCAGGCCAACGCCAACGTGAACGCGGCCACGAACTTCCTGTCCGAGCGACAGCTGTTCGGTGCATACGGTGACGTGGGGCTGGCGTGGCGCGACTATCTGTTCGTGAACGTCACCGGACGCAACGACTGGTCGTCGACGCTGCCGGTCGCGAGCAACCGGTACTTCTACCCGTCGGTGTCGACCGGCTTCGTGCTCTCCGACGCGTTCAAGGAAGCGGCGATCTTCAAGAGCGGCAAGGTGAGCTTTGCCAAGCTGAGGGCCAACTGGGCGAACGTGGGCTCTGACGAGGAGCCGTACCAGCTGGCCTTTACGTATGCCCCGCTCACGCAGCAGAGCGACATCTATACGTTCAACCAGAGCTTCCCATACAACGGAGCCTCGGCGTTCGCGGCGACCAACGTCATCCCGCCCGCCAACCTCAAGCCGCAGCGGCAGAGCTCATGGGAAGTCGGCGGCGAGTTCCGCGTCCTGAACGACCGCATCGGCGTCGACCTGACGGTCTACAACCTCAGGAACTACGACCAGATCGTCTCGATCTCGGTGCCGCAGAGCACCGGGTTCAACGCCCGCCGCCTGAACGTGGGCGAGATCGTGAACAATGGCATCGAAGCGCAGGTAAGCTATTCCATCCTGCGTGCGGCCCGGAACGGGCTGCAGTGGGACGTCACGGCGAACTACAGCCGCAACAAGAACGAAATCACCAAGCTCGCGCCGGGCCTCAAGGAGTTTATCGTGACGTCGGGCGACGGCTTCGGCACGTTCATCGCTGCGCGGCCAGGCACCACGTTCCAGATCCAGGGCGTCGGCTTCCTTCGCGACTCCGTGTCGGGGCAATACGTGATCAACCCGCAGAACGGACTCCGCATCACGGGGCCGCGCCGACTCTTCGGCAACATCTATCCCGACTGGATCGGCGGCATCAGCAACTCGATCCGCTACAAGGACGCCGCGCTGTCCTTCCTCATCGACACGCGCCGCGGAGGCGTGGTGATGTCGAACACCGTCTCGTCCCTGCGCTCGTCAGGCACCGCGAAGGAGACGGCCGATCGTACGCCGTTCGTGCAGCCTGGCGTCATCATCAATGCCGACGGCACGCGACGCCCGAACGATGTGAAGGTGGCCAGTGTGCAGCAGTACTGGGGCAACCTCGACAGTTCGATCAGCCCGGAGAACAACATCTTCGACGGCTCGTACACCAAGCTGCGCGAGCTGCAGGTCAGCTACACGCTGCCACGGAGCTGGGCGAGCGCGTTCCGCAGCCGCGACGTGGTGGTGTCGGTCGAGGGGCGGAACCTGTGGCTGATCTCGAGCAAGGTGCCGCACATCGACCCCGAAGCCAACGTCCACGGCACGAGCCTGATCGGCGAAGGCATCGAACGCAACAACCTGCCATCGACGCGTTCCTTCGGCATCAACGTCCGCCTGGCCTACTGAGCCTTTCACCGAGACGCATACCATGACCCGAATCTCCCGCAGTCTCGCGTCCCGTGCCCGGCGCCTCGCGGCGTGCGGCCTGATCGCGCTGGCCGGCGTCGCCTGCTTTGAAGACGGGGCACTCAACGTCGACCCGAACCGATCCACCACCGCCGAGCCGGCGCTGCTGTTCTCCGGTGCGGAGGTGAAGTTCTCGCTCCTGCGCGTGGCCGAACTCACATGGCCGGTCGCCCTCATGAACCAGATGTGGGCCTCGGGCGCCGCGTGGGGGCTGGCGCAGGCTCAATACGACCAGACGCGCGTACGCAGCGCGTGGGGCGCCATCTACGTGGACGTGCTCAAGAACCTGATGCTCGCCACCAAGGAGGCCAACGCGCGGACGCCAAAGCCCAACAACACGCTGGCGCAGCTCAAGATCTACACGGCGTTCGTCTACTCGCAGACCACGTACCTGTGGGGCGACATCCCGTTCACGGAAGCGGCGACGGGCGAGGTGGACATCCCCAAGTTCGACTCGCAGGAGGTCGTGCTCAACGGCTGCATCAAGCTGCTCGATGAAGCGCTGGCGCTGATCGACGCCAATTCGGCGAAGATCGGCGCACCGAACGACCTGTACTACGGCGGCGACATGACCAAGTGGCGGCGCTTCGCGAACTCGCTGAAGTTCCGCATCCTGATGACGATGGTCGACGCGGACCCGACGAAGGCCGCGGCGATCGGTGCGATGGCCTCACAGGCGATGATCGCCTCGCGCGGGGACGACATGAAGTTCCCGTACTTCGACACTCCGGGACGCCAGAATCCGCGCTACTCGTTCACGCAGATCTTTCGCGGTGGCGTGCAGCAGGACTGGTACGCATCGAACGTGATGTTCGCCGAGATGGTGCCGTTCAACGATCCGCGCCTGCCGATCTTCTTCCAGCCCGGCCCGGCGGCGTCTTCGACGGAGTACCTCTCGCTCAACCCGGTCGAGCCCCGCACCACCCGTTCGGCACTCGTGCACCTGAACATGCTCAAGGCCAACCTCCCCGAGGTGTCGTTCTCGTACTCCGAGCAGATCCTGCTCGAGGCCGAAGCCACGGCGCGCGGATTCTGGCCCGGCGGCGTCGGCCTCGCCGACACGCGCTTCCGCGCGGGCGTCCGCGAATCCATGGGCGCACTCGGCGTGGCCTCCGGCGCGATCGACACCTATGTGAACGCGCTTCCGACGCTCACGGCCGCCAACTACCGCCGCGAGCTCAACCGTCAGCAGTGGCTCGATCTGTTCATGCGCCCGGCGGACGCGTGGGTCCAGTGGCGGCGCAGCGGCCCGGTCGGGCAGGAGCACCCGACGATGACGGTCCCCACCGGCGCCCTGGCCACGTCGCTCGCGCGCCGGCTGCTCTATCGCAGCGAGGAGATCAACTCGAACCCCAACACGCCGAGCGGCCTCACGGTGGACAAGCCAGTGTGGTTCGACAAATGATGACCAACATCGCATGGCGCCGCCGCACGTGGCGGCGCCTCGGGGCGACTGCCCTGGTTGCAACGGCCATCGCGTGTGCGGGACGAACGGCCGGGTCGCAGGCGTCACCGCGCGTGCGCATCGACACCGATGCCGGGCCGATCATCGTGGAGGTCTATACGACCAGAGCGCCGGTGACCGCCGCGAACTTCCTGCGCTACGTGACCGAGCGGCGCTATGACGGCGGGGCGTTCTATCGGGTCGTCACCATGCAGAACCAGCCCACCAGCCCGGTCAAGATCGAGGTCATCCAGGGTGGGTTGGACACCGATAGTACCAAACGCCTCCCCGCCATCGCGCACGAGACCAACGACAAGACCGGGATCAGGCACGAAGACGGCACGATCAGCATGGCGCGCGGGACACCCGGCAGTGCGTCGAGCGAGTTCTTCTTCTGCATCGGCGCACAGCCCGAGCTGGACTTTGGCGGCAAGCGCAACCCTGACGGCCAGGGCTTTGCGGCCTTCGGCAAGGTCGTACAGGGGATGGACGTCGTGCGTCGCATCCAGCAGATGCCGGCCGATTCGGCACCGCCACAGCGACTGCGAAACGTCGTCCGCATCAGGAGCATCCGCGCAATGTGACGGGTGGTGACGGGCCGGCCCTACCGGCCCGTCGCCGATTGGCTCGGCAGGCAGTCGCTTCTCTGCAACCTGCCTTTGGCAGGTAGGCCAGGCAGCCCGAGTACGCCTCGCCCTCGACCCCTCCCCTGAGAGTCCCCCCGCCGCTCCCTCCAGTGGACGGTTGACAGTCGGGCCTCCACCGGCCGTTCGTTGGAACGGCCAGGGAGTCCTGCTGAAAGCGTCCCGATTCACGACCGAGCCGATCATCGTCATTTTGCAGGAGCACGCCGCTGGCGCGGCGCCCGCGGACCTGATCCGGCGCCATGGCATCTCGCGCCCTGGTTAGGCAGCCGTCCAACATGTGGCGCGTCCAGCACTTACATGGCGCTGGCGGCGATCCGCGTGAACGAGCGCGTCAGGGCTTGACGAGCGCGACCGACACTCGTGGCCCGGCACTGCTCACCTTGGGACATCCTTCGCTTAAGGAGGCGTATTGGGCATCGAGCGCTATCGTACGCGTTGCGTAACCCGGTGCGCTCATCGCAAACCGGTAGCTGCCGGAACTTGCTGCAAATCCGCACGCAACAGTGCATCGCAGGACCTGTCCCTCGACGATGGCCTGGATGGCTGGAGCTTTAGCACGATCTACGAGCACACTGACGTCGGTCACTGGGGCGCCTTGGAAGTATACGTCGCTGATTGTCACGATGGGGATCGCGATGCCGCTTACGGAGTCCTGGACCGACGCAATCGTGATCAGGGGCTCACCAGCACGGATGAAGCAGGCTTCTCCCGCGCTCGCGCAAGCACTGAGAAGCAGGAGAGTAATAGTGACCACTGGCAGTAGAGCGCCTGAGCGCAGCCGCGACCGCTGGCTTAGGTTTATTCGCCGCACGATGGGGCCCCCCCGGACACGCTCACTGCCACATTTGACGAGCCGGATGTGGCGTCCGGCGCGGTCACAAGAACAGCAATATTGTGAAATCCCCCGCCGTTGGTGTATGAGAGTGTTGCGGAGTTTGTACCTGCCGGGGAGCCGTTCACGCTCCAAGCGTAGGTAAAGGGACCAGGTGATCCCGCGACGACGGCCACGTACTGGCAGGAAACGCCCGGCTGAACGAGGGAGGGGCCGCTGATTGAAGCAACAATCGAATTGCTTGGATTAATCCGTGAGTAGAGCACACGGTTGGCGACTCCTAAGCCGTTGCCCACAACCACGGAACTCGCCCCATTCAACACCGTCGTCCTTAGCTGCGACGCCGATAAGGAGGAGTTCGCGGCGAGGATCGCTGCTGCCACTCCAGCCGCCAAAGGCGTGGCAAGCGAAGTTCCGCTCTGCACTGACACGGCTGAGTTGCTGCCCGTCCATGCGACCTCCATAAACTCGCCAGGTGCCATTAGCGAGACCGTGTTGCCCCAAGCCGTGTTCGCCGACCTTGCATCGCCCGAATTTGTTGCTCCAACAACTACGGAGCCAGCCGACCGATTGCTCCGATCCTGAAATGCATCGGCATTCCAGTTGCCGGCTGATTTGAATAGCAGGATGTTCGCCGCAACTACTTGCGCCGGGAAAGCGTTGCCCGTCGCACCTCGCCATACTGACAGGTACATCTTGGGCGTCACTGGCGCAACTATTGCAGCCGAGCTCGCCTAAGCAGCAGATGCGCTCGCTTGGACACAGTCACGTGCTTCATTCGGTGTGAGCCGGCCGTCTATGCTACCTAACGAATCTGTAGAACAACCCGCCGCGGCCGCGCGAGCGGCTGAGACTTTGCAGGGTTGCTGGGTGAAGCTCGAGCGTGGTTCGTCCCCCGTCGAGGAGCGCCCATGGCCCGCTACAAGTACATCGACACCCAGCCCCGCTTGCGGCCGGTGGACCTGGCCCAGCAGCTGATGCCGGGCACCTTCGCACAGGCCGTGCATCATTGGGTGGCGCACGCGATCTACCTGTCGCACTTCGACGCGCGGTTCAAGGACGACACGACCGGCGCGCTCGTCCAGCCGCGCGGCCGCGCCAGCGGCGGCGTTGTACCCTCGGACCTGCGCCAACTTCGCCTTGCATACCGCTGCGTGCCGAGACCTGCCAGCGGTGTGGCGCGAGAGCGCGGGACGCTTGGACCCGCGATGCATTGAGGGCGGCCGGCGGATTGTCCCTTGCGGTGCGGCTTGGAAGGCGGTCGATTCTCCTGCAACCTGCCTTTGGCAGGTAGGCAAGGCAGCCACAGCGCCGCCTCGCCCTCGACTCCTCCCCCCTCCCGAGGTGTCCCATGAGAGCCACGTACCCCGCCGTGCTGGTGGCCACATCCGTCACGCTGGTAGCCACTGCCATGGCGCCGAACGCCACGCGGGCGCAGGCGCCCGCCACGACGCGTTCATACGTGCAGGTGGTCCGGCTCAAGCCGGAGATGGTGACCGAGTGGATGACGTTGCCGCGAACGGAAGTGATTCCGGCGCAGAAGAAGGCTGGCATTGCGTCGCGCATCACGCTGGCGACACAGGTTGGCAATGCGTTCGAGTACTTCATCCTGACGCCATTCCCGACCTGGGCGGCCATGGATGGCGATGCGCCGCTCGTTCGCGCGCTCGGCGCCGAAGGCGCGGCCCAACTCAACGCCAAGCTCCGTCGGTGCATCCTGACCCAGGCGTCCTACATGACCAACCGGCAGGATAGCCTGACCATCGACCCCGGTCCTGCGCTGGTGTGGCGTGTGGTCCTTCGCAAGATCCTGCCCGGGAAGATGCCTGAGTACCTTGCCTGGCACCGAGCCGAAGTGCTGCCCGCGATGCAGAAGGCAAAGGCCGCTGGCAAGATCGCTGGCTCCACCGTTGCCGTGCGGGGCGCCGGCGCGGCAAGCGGGGAGTTCACCGTCGTGACGTACCACAACACGTTTGCGGAGCTGCAGGCTGGCGACCCCATCACCCAGGTACTGGGTGCCCAGGCGGCTACAGCGATCAATGCAAAGAATGCGCTCTACTCGACGCCGGTGAGAGTCGACATACGTCGGCGAGTCGCCGACTTGAGCTACTAGGACTGACGCGCGCGCCGTGGGCCGATGCGCCCCCGGCGCGTTCGCGGCGATCGCGAGCCGGCACGCGCGGCCGCACGCCTTGGCGCCCTGCTCTTGCGCTCCGCCCACGGGTGAGCGCCGCCCGATGCGACGGATCGCCTCTGGTGGCGGTGGACCGATCGTGTATTCTGTCACGGCTCACACCCTCAGCATCCAATGGCGCGCGCACTCGTGATCGGTGGTACCCTCTTCATGGGCCGCGCGCTCGTGGATCTGCTCCTCGAGCGCGGTGATGACGTGGTCATCATGCACCGCGGGCACGGCACGCCGTTCGGGCCGCGCGTCGACGAGATCCGGTGCGATCGCAACGACATCGTTGCCGTGCGGACCGCACTCGAAGGGCGCCAGTTCGACGTCGTCTACGACATGGTCTACGACTGGCAGCGTGGCACGACCGCCGATCAGGTGAGCGCGGCCGCGACTGCCGCGGCACAGGGGCTCGCGCGCTACGTGTTCACATCGAGCGTGGCCGTGTACCCGCCGGGCGGCGACCACGACGAAGACGCGCCGCTCGTGCCTTCGGACGTTCCGAATCCGTATGCCGCGCACAAGGCTGACAGCGAGCGCGCCCTCTTCGCGCTGCACCGGGATCGCGCGATCCCCGTGACCACGCTGCGTCCGGCGTTCGTCTACGGCGAGAACAATCCGTTCGAGCGCGAGGCGTTTTTCTGGGATCGGCTCGTGGCCGGCCGCCCGATCCTCGTGCCCGACGATGGGCGGGCGACGATGCAGTGGGTGTATGCTCGTGATGTGGCGCGCGCGGCAGTGCTCGCATCAGCGAGTGACGCGGTCCTCGGGTGCGGCGTGAACCTGGCAAACTACCCGCCCATCACGCAGCGCGAGTTCGTGGAGGCGCTTGGCCGCGCCGCTGGCCGCGCGCCGAAACTGGTGTTCGTCCCGCGCGAGCAACTGCTCGCGCTCGGTGGCCAGCTGTTCCAGCCGCCGTACTACTTTGGCGCGTACCTCGACGTCCCCCCGATCACCGTACGCGCCGATCTCGTGCGCATGGGCCTGGGGCTCGAACTGACGCCAATGGACGAGGGGCTGGCCAGAACCTACGAATGGTACCAGCGCCAGCAGCGGCCACGCCCCGATTTCTCATGGGAGGATTCGGTGCTCGCAGCGATCGGGTGATCCCGGCGCCGACGTCCGGAAGAATGCATCCGGACGTCGCACGCCCCGCGCGACCGCAGGCGCAGGATCGGGGGCGCCGCCGTCAGGAGATCGGCTTTCGGGGCGCTACAAACACGTTCGGGACGCCGAGCTCCTGCAGCAATCGGTTGAATGCGGCCAGGTCTTCGGCCTCCAGCCGCTGCAGTCGTTGCAGCTGCACCTGGAGCTTGGTGTTGAGCTGGTCGTAGATCTCGCCGTGCTGCCTGGTGGGCGCAAAGTCGCCTTGCTGCACCTGCGCGTTGAGCGTGATGAACCAGTTGTAGAGCTTGACCGGCTGGTCGAGCGTACACTGGTCGACGTGGCAGGCGATTTCGTAGAGTTCCTCGCGCACCGACTCGAACCGACCACGCACCGCCTTCGCCGCACTGTCGACGCGAGCGGCGTAGGCCTGGTCCTTCGTCTGCTGCACCTTGCCGTCGATCTGCTTCTGGATGTCTTCGGTGCGCTGCGTGTTCTCCACGATCTCGTTGATGCGCTCCTGCACCCGCAGCGCGGCGGCGTATTGCGCCTGGAGGTCCGCGGTGGTGGTGATGGCGGCGATGCGCGGATCGGCGATGACCTCGAAGTGGTGCGTCAGCGTGTCGGAGCCGGCGATGAGTCGTGCGGTGTACTGGCCCGGTGGCACCATAGGTCCACCAAGGTGCCCCTCGTCGATCACCGTGTTGTCCATCTTCTTCGCATCTTCGACCTGCAGGTTCCAGGCGAAACGGTTGCCGCCGGCCCGGGCCGGCACCTTGTCCGTTCCCGGCATGTAGGCGAGACTGTCGGCGCGAGTCGCGTCAGCGCGGCGGGCCAGGGAGTCCCTGGCGCCCATGGCCGTATCGGCCTTGCCTTCACTGTCGAACGACCGGAGCACCTTGCCGGAGCCATCGAGAAACTGGAGTGTCACCTTTGCGGTCGGCTTGGCGGCGAACCAGTAGTCGATGTAGGCGCCTCCGGCCGGGTTGGCCCCGGCGGTGTTGATGCCGCGCGAGCCACCGCGCCAGCGGACGGCGGTTGCGGGCTGGAACAGGTGCATGCGCTTCGACGTGACGCTGTCGGCCAACTGACGCAGGGGCGAGAGGTCGTCGATCACCCAGAACGCCCGGCCGTGCGTGGCGGCGATCAGGTCATTGTCATGAACTTTGAGGTCGCGGACGCTGACGCGCGGAAGGTTGAGCTGCAACGGCTCCCATGTCGCGCCGTCGTCGAACGACACGTGCACGCCGAGCTCACTGCCACTGTACAACAGTCCGCGCCGCTTCGGGTCTTCACGCACCACACGTGAGTAGGCGTTGGCCGGCAGGCCCCGGACAATCTTCGTCCAGGTCCGCCCATAGTCCGCCGTCTTCCACAACGACGGCGCAAAGTCGTCCTGCTGATAGCGGTTGGCGGCGATGTAGGCCACGGCAGGGTCGTGCGGCGACGGATCGATATGCGCCGTGCGCGTGAGTCGCCCGTAGCCCGGCGGGGTCACGTCCTGCCAGGTCGTGCCGTTGTCCCGCGATACATGCACCTTTCCGTCATCGGACCCGGCCCACAGCACACCCTTCTGTCGCGGCGACTCCATGAACGCGTAGATCGTCGCGTACCACTCGGCGCCGGTCATCTCACCGTGGATCGGGCCACCGGTGCGTTCGAGCGTCTTTGGATCCGCCGTGGTGAGGTCGGGAGAAATGCGCTCCCAGCTCGCGCCCTCGGTCGTCGAACGCCAGACGTGCTGCGACGTCACGTACAGCGTCTTCGGGTCGTGCGGCGAGATGAGCACCGGAAACGTCCATTGAAAGCGGTGCGGCACGTCTTTCGCGCCCCACCCGTCAAAGTTGCGCAGGCCAACCGAGATGTCGCGCTCCTGCCGCGTCCGATGGTCGTAGCGCGAAAAGGAGCCCATGTAGCAGCCGCCATAGGTGATCATCGGATCGCGCGGATCCACGGCGACCGTGGCGTTCTCGCAACCGGCAACGGAGTAGTAGTCCCGCTCCCCGATGCTGCCATCGTCAGAGCGCGACATCACCGACACCGCCGAGTTGTCCTGTTGCGCACCGTAGATGCGATACGGCCATTGGTTGTCCGTCGTGACGTGGTAGAACTGCGCCGTGGGCTGGTTGTACATGGTTGACCATGTCGCGCCCTGGTCGAACGACACCTGCGCGCCACCGTCGTTGCCGTTGATCATGCGACGGTTGTCCTTCGGGTCGATCCACAGCGGGTGCGTGTCGCCATGCGGGACGCGCACCACGGTGAACGTCTTGCCGCCGTCGATGGATCGCATGACCTGCAGGTTCATCACGTACACCGTGTTCTCGTCCGTCGGGTCAGCGGTGACCGCGGAGTAGTACCAGGCGCGCACCCAGAAGCGCGGGTCGGTGTTCATGCGCTGCCACGTGTCGCCGGCGTCGTCGGAGCGGAAGATGCCGCCTGACGAGTCCGGCGCCTCGATGCTGGCGTAGATGCGGCGCGGGTTGGCCGGCGACACGTCGAGGCCGATCTTGCCGAGTGGCGTGCGCGGAATGCCCGGATTGAACGTGATCTCGGTCCACGTGTCCCCACCGTCCGCCGTCTTCCAGATGCCGCTTCGGCCGCCACCGGCGTTCATGGACCAGGGTGTGCGCTGGAACTTCCAGAACGACGCGTAGATGATGCGCGGGTTGCTCGGGTCCATCGACAGGTCGTTGGCGCCGGTCGAATCATTGATGAACAGGACCTTGGCCCACGACTTGCCACCGTCCGTCGTGCGGAACACGCCGCGCTCCGCATTCGGTCCGAACGCGTGGCCAATCGCTGACACGAACACGCGATCGGGGTTGCGCGGGTCGATCACCACGTCGGTGATCTGGTGCGTGTCGGTGAGGCCGAGGTGCTTCCACGTCTGGCCGGCGTCGGTGGAACGGTAGACGCCGGTGCCGAAGGTGAGGTCTTCGCGCAGCTGCGACTCGCCGGTGCCGACGTAGATCACGTTGGGGTCCGACGGCGCGGCGGCAATGGCGCCTACCGATGAAATGTCGGTCGTTCCGTCGGTGACGTTGTTCCACGATTGGCCACCGTTCGTGGTCTTCCACACGCCGCCGTTCACGCTGCCGTGGTAGAACACGAACGGACGCGTGGGGTCGCCGGCGACGGCCACCACTCGGCCGCCGCGGATCGGGCCCACGTTGCGCCATCGCAGCGATTTGAACCGCGCCGACGTCGCCGACGGTGCGGTGTAGAGCGTGGGGTCGTAGGCCGGCGCGCCCACCGCCTGCTGCGGTGCCGCAGGTCGAGTGCGCTGGGCACTCGCGAGGGATGCGCCGAGGGAAAGTGCGGTGAAGGCGAACGCGAGGGTGCGGACAGGTCGCATGGACGGAGACTCGACGGAGGGCCCGGCCGCCGGACGCGGCCGAGGGGCGAAAACTAGCCCTGGGCCCCTGAAAGGTCAGGTCGAGCGACCGCGCACGGCGCGCGCTCATCCCGCGACGCCCGGCCCGCCTATCGCTTCCAGCCCGCCAGGTTCTCGGCCACCACCGGCACGTCCATGTGCTGCAACAGCAGCTCGAACCGACGCTGCTCCTCCTTCAGGAACTTTGCCTGATCAGGATAGAGCGCCTTCGCGATCGTCGAGGAGTCGAAGTCGTCGTGCGCCACGTCGGCGTTCTTCCACACGATGGTGAACCGCAGGTCCCAGCGATCGGCTTCGCCGGCATGATAGACCGGAGTCACCGCCGACATCGACACGATGCGTCCCATCTCCTGCTGTCGCTGCAGGATCGGGAAGTGGTTCCGCTTGTAGAGATCCATCCACTCCGCCGTGTGGCCCCACTTGATCCTGTAGTAATAGTCGACGGTGAACGGCTTGTCGGCCTGGGCCTGGACCGTGCTGGCGCTGGACGAAGCTGCCAGGACGAATGCAAAGGCGTGCAGCAGGGCTTGGCGCATCTGGCGGGGGAAGAGTTGCCCGAATCTACGCGTTCCATGCCCAGCCGGCGACGGAACGAGCGCGAGAACGAAGCCTCCCGCGTCTCCACCGCTGTCCGGTGCTCCTTCGTTGGGTACTACGCCTCCGCCCCAGTCATTGATGCCACGTCGTCCACACGCGCTCACCGCCGCGGAACGCAAGGAGGTTGCTGCCACGCACGGCGTGAGGAGGGAGTTCGTCCAGCCGCTTCACGTTGCCTCCGCCGAGCACGACGTAGTCGCAAAGCAAGGCGACGCGAAGGATCTCCGTGACGTGGTGCACGTGGCGCTTCCACTTGCGGGCGCCGAGTCGCTGGAGGCCGCGTACGCCAAGGTAGTCCTCGTAGCTCTTTCCCTCCCGATAGGGCAGGTGCGCCAGTTCGAGCGGTTGCACGCTGGTGGCGTCTACGGTCGCCGAGCCGAGTCCCGTGCCAAGGCCGAGAAACAGCATGCGCCGGCCGCGATAGCTCCCGATGGCCTGCATCGCGGCATCGTTCACCAGACGGACGGGATGTTCGAAGGCCTCCTCGTACGCGAACCGCGTCCAGCCTCGGCCAAGGTTGTGCGGATTGCGGATCGGTTGTCCGTCGCGCACGGGCCCGGGGTAGCCAATGGTGACGACGTCGTATCGCCAATCCGCCGTTCCTGCGCGAACGGACTTCACCATCTGCGCCGGCGTGAGCGAGGGGCCCGACGGCAGCTTGAGCACGCGGCGCTCGCCGGCAATGGCAACCTTGACGTGGGTGCCACCGACGTCGACGACGAGGATGCGGCGTGGCCCGCCCCGTTGGCGTCGCGCGGTCATCGCGGATCGATCCATCCGCCGACACCGGCAACGAGGGCCGGCGCTTCAGCAGGGCCCCAACTGCCGACGGGGTACGAGGTCGGGAGGCGGTCGACATGGAGCAGGGGATCGACGATGCGCCACGCCGCCTCCACCGCGTCCTGACGCGCAAAGAGCGTCGGCTCGCCCTGCATGGCGTCGCCGAGCAGACGCTCGTAGGCGTCCATCTCGTCCGACGTCTTCTGGCGCGTCATCGAGAGCTCGATAGGCGTGCCCGCCATGCCTTCACCGGGCACCTTGGCGCTCGCGCCTAACGCGATCGCCACGTCGGGACCGAGCCGGAATCGCACGTAGTTGCCCATCGCCGGCTCCGCTTCGTTGAACACCACCTGCGGCGGCGCCTTGAGTTCCACATAAACCTCGGTTGCGGTCACGGCGAGCGACTTGCCCGCGCGGATGTAGAACGGAACGCCCGCCCAGCGCCACGAGTCGACCTCGACGCGCACGGCCCCAAAGGTGGGCACGCGTGAGTCCGGGGCCACGCCTGCGGCCTCACGATAGCCCTCGAACTGACCAAGCACCGCGGTTGCCGGGTCGAGGGGCCGGATGCTGCGCAACACCTTGGCCTGTTCGTCGCGGATCGCTTCCGGATACGCGCTGCTCGGCGGCTCCATGGCGAGAAACCCAACGACCTGGAGCAGGTGGTTCTGGATCACGTCACGCACCACGCCGGCTTCTTCGTAGAACTTCCCGCGTCCCGCCACGCCGAACGATTCGGCCATCGTGATCTGCACGTTCTCCACGTAGTTCCGGTTCCAGACCGGTTCGAAGAACGCGTTGGCGAAGCGGAAGTAGAGCAGATTCTGCACCGCTTCCTTTCCCAGGTAGTGATCGATGCGGAAGATCGACGACTCGTCGAAGCGCGCGTGCAGCGTGGCGTTGAGCGCCATGGCGGACCCAAGGTCGCGTCCGAACGGCTTCTCGAGAATCACGCGCCCGCGTGACGTGCAATCCGACGTCGCGAGGCCCTCCACCACTGTGGTGAACAGCGAGGGTGGAATCGCGAGGTAGAACAGCGGTTGTCGACTTGCGCCGAGCGCCTGCCGGATCCGGCCGTAGGTCTCGGACTCGAGGTAGTTGCCCCGCACGTATGCGAGCCGGGAGGCGAGCGCGGCAAACGCTTTCTCGTCGATCGACACCTTCGCGTCGGTGAGCGACGCGTGCGCGCGCGCGACGAGTTGCTCCCGGGACATGTCGGTGGACGCGACGCCGACCACCGGGAGGTCGAGTACTCCCCGTCGCGCCATCGCGTACAGGGCCGGGAAGATCTTCCTGTACGCGAGGTCGCCAGTGATTCCGAAGAAGACGAGGGCGTCGGAGCGCGCGCCGTTCATGCGTGCGGCCTCTCCACGTGGCCACCGAACTGATGACGAAGCGCGGAGAGCATCTTGTTGGCGTAGTCGGCTTCACCTCGCGAGGTGAAGCGCTCGAAGAGCGCGCCAGCCAGTACGTGGATCGGTACGCCGAGGTCGTTTGCTGCGGCGAGCGTCCACCGCCCCTCGCCGGAGTCGGAGACGCGGCCCTGGTAGCCGGCGAGCGCCGGGTCGTCGGCGAGAGCCTGCGTCGCCAGGTCCAGGAGCCACGACGGGATCACGCTGCCGCGCCGCCACAGTTCGGCGATCTCGCCAACGTCGAAATCGTATCGGTAGTACTCGGGGTGATCGAGCGGCGTGGTCTCGGCGTCGATGGCGCGCTCGTGTCGGCCCGCCCCCGCGTGACGCAGCAGGTTGAAGCCCTCGGCATACGCCTGCATCATGCCGTATTCGATCGCATTGTGGATCATCTTCACGAAGTGGCCCGCGCCGGCAGGGCCACAATGCAGAAAGCCGTGGTCCGCCGTGGAGTCGGTGCGCGTGCGACCCGCGGTTGGGGGAGCCGCGTGCGCTCCGGGCGCGAGCGTCTCGAAGATCGGGCGCAGCCGCTGCACGACGTCGGCCTCGCCACCGATCATGAGGCAGTAGCCCCGGTCGAGCCCGAATACGCCGCCGCTGGTGCCGCAGTCTACATAGTGAATGCCGGCCGAGCCCAGCCGCCTGGCCCGCGTGATGTCGTCGTGGAAGCGCGAGTTGCCGCCGTCGATGATCGTGTCGTCCGGTGCCAGATGCGGCAGGAGGTCGTCGATGGCACGGTCGACGATCGCCGCGGGCACCATGAGCCACACGAAGCGCGGCGACGGAAGTGCTGCGGCGAGCGCTGCCGGTGACGCCGCACCGACGGCGCCCTCGGCGGCCAGTGTCGCCACGGCGTCGGCGGCGCGATCGTACGCCACGCAGCGATGCCCGTCCTTCATGAGGCGCCGAACCATGTTGGCGCCCATGCGCCCCAGACCGACCATGCCGAGGTCCATCGCGTGTCCCGTGAAAGAGTGGTGCGTGCGCGCCGCGGCGCGAGCGGCGCCGCGAGGCTAACGTACAAGGTGGCATGATGCACACAAGTTCACCCGGAGTGCCCGACCCTCGCGTTCACGTGGCGGACGCGGCTGCGCTCGCGCGGATGCTCGTGCGAGAGGCGGCGACCGTGTGTGCACATGCTCTTGCCACGCGCGGGGCCTGGACGATCGCCGTGCCCGGGGGCTCGGTGCTCGAGCTGCTGGTGCCTGCCCTGGCCGAGGCGGCGCTCCCGTGGGATCGCGCGCACCTCGTACAATGCGACGAGCGCGTGGTGCCGGCGGGCGACCCCAGGTCCAACTGGTCGGCGTTGCGCGCGCTGCCGGCCTTTGCGCACCTGGCAGGCGCGATGCTGCACCGCATGCCCGTGGAGCTGGGCGAAGACGCACCGGTGGTGTATGAGGAGACGCTGACGCGGGTCGCCGGCCGCCCGCCCGTGCTCGACATCGTCCTGTTGGGTATCGGCGAAGACGGCCATGTGGCGTCGCTCTTCCCCGGGCACGCAGTCGCGCGCGCGACCTCGGCGAGTGTTGTCATGGAGCACGATGCGCCAAAAACACCGCCGCAGCGTCTCTCGCTCACGCTGCCGGTGCTCACCGGCGCCTCGCTCACCGTGCTTGCCGCGTTCGGTACCTCCAAGCGAGACGCGGTGCGCCGCACGCTCGACCCTCAGGGTGATGTGCCGGCTGCCGCGGTGTTTCGGGGCGCGCGGCGCGCCCTGCTGCTGATTGATCCGGCGGCGGCGCCAAACTCCGCGGGTTGATCCTGCGTGCATCGCCGAGATGGGCCCCCGGAGGTGGCGAGATATGCCCTATGGCCATGAGCGTCGTCGGCGCGACGGCCGCCGTTGCCTCGAGCGGCGCAGGACGAGGTTTCGCGGACAGGGACTCAGCACCGGTGAAGCGCCACAACCGCGGGATCAGCGAGATCGCCGGAGCCGTATCACTTGACCCCCTCAGGTGCTACCTGTTGAGCCAGTAGGCGAACTTCACGAGGAACGTGTTGTCAGGATGCAGGCCGAACAGATCGCGATAGTCGCGGGCCCATGACCGATCGAGGTTGCGGTCGTCGTTGTCCTGCCGCCCGTGTGCCCAGACCACAAACAGCGTCGAGCCGGGGCGGTACTCCCACCGGGCGACGGCATTCGTGCGAAGCTGCGTGACCGTGAAGGACATCTGCGACGTCGCCGGCGGTGTGTATGGCCGGAAGCGATCGTCGTACCGTTCGGCTTCGGGCGTGGCACTTACCTCACGCACATTGGAGTACGAGCCGCGTGTCACGAACGGCTGGCCGTAGAACTCGAAGCTGAGCCGCGGGGTCGCCGCATAATTGAGTCGGACATTCGTCGACACCGTATGCTGATCGAGGTGTGCGAACGCATAGTGCCGCACACCCCGCTCGTCGGTGAAGTTCCCAAACCACTGCATGTCGTTCACGTTTCTGCTGAACCCACTCCCAACGTTGGCCTGCAGGCGCGTGGAAACCCGAACATTCACGTACGGCTCGAGGGACCGTGAGCGCGAATTGCCCTCGTCGCCAAAGCCGAGGTTGAACCACAGGCCACCCGAGACGGTCTTTCGGCTGTCGGTGTTCACGCCGCCCCAGGGGTAGAAGCCGCGCGATTGCCGGAGGTGCGGGCCACCGCGGGTGCAGCGATCGCACACGCTGGGCGTCATGCGCGCCATCGTGCCGCCGAGGTGCACGTCCCAGGTGTTCATGAGGCCCATGTGGCCATTGAAGTTGAAGGCGTTGTCGAGCCGCGCGCCCGAGGTGTTCCAGGTTTCCCAGTGGTTGGCGTTCACCTGCGCCCAACGATAGATGCCCTTGGCCGTCCGGAAGGTGAGCGCGGCCCAGGTACTCCAGTCCACCTTGTCGGCACGCTGCAGGAACCCGATATCGTTGACGTCGAAGCCGGCCGACTGCCTGACGAGGCTGGTTTCGAAGCGGGTGATCCCGCCCCCATACTTGCCGAACCTGACCTGCTCGGCGTGGCCGACGAGCGAGGCGCGCGTGGTATCGACATCGAGGTCGTCGCCCGGCTGCTGGTAGAAGTGCACCGAGTTGCGCTGGGTGCGTGCGATGACAGCCGGCGTGCCCTCGATGCGCGAGCCGGCGAACTGCGCGGTGAACTCGTACTGTCGCTTGTAGAACCGGTTCCGGAACGTCGCGCCCGTTGCGTATGCGTTGCGGTGCAGCCAGGGCTCCGACCACGTGTCGAGCGAACGGTTCACCGCGGTGGCGATGAGCCCGATCCCGGCTTCGCCGCCTCGCAGGTCCTGCTGGGCACGAAACACGGCGTAGTTAGTCGTGGGCTCCACCGTCTTGCCGGAGTCCCCCGCGACCCGCGGTGTCACGGCGTCCAGCATGCCAAACGACAAACCGGAGTTGGTGCGTCCGGTGAGCTTTGTTGCCGCGGCGATTGATGTCGCCGTTGGCGTGGTGCGGTTGCCATACAAGTCGCGCAATGCGGGCGACCGCCCGATGCGTCGCGAGTAGAACAATCCCTCGTTGGTGCCGCAGTCCACAACTATGTAGCAGTTGAGTTCGAAGGCATAGAGCGCGGTGCCCTCGAGAAAGAAGGGGCGGCGCTCATTGAAGAAGACTTCGAAGGCGGAGAGGTTCACCACGGCGGGATCGGCCTCCACCTGGCCGAAGTCCGGATTCACCGTGGCGTCGAGCGTGACGTTTGGCGTGATGCCGAACTTGAGGTCGGCACCGCCGGTGATCTCCTGGTCTCGCCCAAAGCGCGACGGCGACATGACGCGCTGGACGTTCCTGGTGACCACGTACGGCGTAAGCTCCAGGCGTCGCGCGGTCGTGATGCCTTGCAGGCCCTCGAGTCGCCCGAGCTGCGACGCGAGGCCATTGCGCGTTGGAACGTATTCCGGCCACGCAGATCGTTCGCGATACCGCTCGATGTCGCGCCAGAGCCCGAATCCGAACATCGGCGATGCGGTGGGCGCATAGCGAAGCTGCGACAGCGGGATGCGGAACTCCGCCGTCCAGCCGAGCGAATCCACCTGCGTGCCGACATCCCACACACCGTTCCATGAGTCGTCTTCCTGCGTGTCGTTGCTGATCGAGTAGTCGCGCTGCACACCGTCCGGGTTGACGGCGAACTGGAAGCCCGTGCGTCGATCCCCATACGAGTCGATCAGGAGCTTGATCTGGTCGGACGGCCCGCGTTGGTCGCGACGCGACAGCGCGTGCATGACGCTGTCCGGGTGTGGATCGAACATCCTGGCGAACACATAGAGGTTGCGCTCATCGAACGCGACCTGGAACTCCGTGCCGAAGCTCGGCTTGAGCCCCGCACGCGGTTCGAACTGCACGAAGTCGGCGAATCGCGGCGCGGATTGCCACACGGCATCGTCCGCGCGACCATCGATCTGCGGGGCGCGCTGGGCCTGGACTGCTGTGGCCGTGCGCGTTGCGACCCTGGTGTCCTGCGCACCGAGGTTCGACGTCACGGCGACGGCGATGCCGAGCGGAAGGATATGGCGCAACATCGAGACGACTCTGGAAAGCGACCGAGCTTGGACAGCGCGTTGGTCCGATTGGTTGAATGGCCAACCGTCGGCCGGAATCGCGTGTCCTGCCTGACAGCTGTCGGAGGTTCGCTCCGACAGACCACCCGTCCTTCGGTTCAGGCATGTTAGGGCATCAGGGGGAGACCGGACTCCAGCGTGCGCCGGGGTGGACGTGCGGCGTCAGGCAGGCGAGCTTCTCCGCTACGGGCACGCCTTGCTACATACGTCGTCTCGATCAATCGAGCGCTCTGACGAGCGCGCCTCATCCATGATGACCCGCTACCGAAGCGGTCGCTTATCGGTCGCCCTCCCTATCCGCTGATCATGCGCTTCACAACAGCCTTCGCCGTTCTGCTCCTCCCGGTGTCTCTTGGTGCGCAGGTCAGGGCCTTCACCGGCCTTCGCCTCATTGACGGCACGGGTCGCGCGCCGATCGCGGACGCGACGATCGTGGTGCGCGACGGACGCGTGGTGGCGGCGGGCCCGTCCCGGCAGGTCAACATCCCAGCAGGCGTCGAGCGCATTGCGCTGAACGGCAAGACCGTGATGCCGGGACTCGTGAACGCACACGGCCACGTGACTTCGCCGGCAGACCTCGCGACCTACGCGGCGTACGGCGTGACCACGGTGTACAGCCTTGGCGGCGAACCGGCATCGGTGTTCGAGGCGCGGCGGAGCCAGGAGACGCCATTGCTGGCGCGGACGAGAGTGTTCGTGGCGGGCCCGGTGCTCGCGCCGACGACGATCGACGAGGCGCGAGCCCAGGTGGCCGGCGTCGCGGCGCAGCAGGTCGACATGGTGAAGATCCGCGTCGACGACAACCTCGGCACAACACAGAAAATGCCGGAGCCTGTCTACCGCGCGGTGATCGATGAGGCGCACCGACGAGGGCTCCGTGTGGCGGCGCACCTGTTCTATCTCGACGACGCCAGGCGCCTGCTCGATGCCGGCGTGGACCTCGTCGCGCACAGCGTTCGCGATGCGGCCGTCGACGGCGGGCTTATTGCCGCGCTCAGGGCAAAGGACGTCTGCGTGAGCCCGACGCTCATGCGCGAGGTGTCGACGTTCGTCTACGAATCGACGCCTCCCTGGTTCGACGATCCGCTCTTCAAGGCCCATGCGAATCCGGAATGGGTCGCACAGGGGAGGGATCCCGCGCGACAGCAAGCGATGCGCAGCAGCACGAGTGCGCAGCGCTACAAGGCAGCCCTCGACGTGGCGAGTGCGAACGTAGAGCGGCTGTCGGACGGCGGCGTTTCGATCGCGATGGGTACCGACACGGGGCCCGCGGGTCGCTTTCAGGGGTACTTCGAGCTCATGGAGCTCGAACTCATGGTGAAAGCCGGCCTCTCACCGCTGCAGGCGCTGCGCGCGGCCACGCTCGACGCAGCGCGCTGCATGAAGATCGACCGCGACCTTGGCACGCTGGAACCGGGGAAATGGGCCGACTTCGCGGTACTCGACGCCGACCCGCTGGCCGATATCTCGAACGTCCGCCGGATCTCCTCCGTGTGGGTGGCCGGGAATCGCGTAGTGCGCTGACCCCTCGGCGTCGCGGCGCCGAATGGCGCCTTCGCATTCTCACCTCGGCGGCGCGCAGCGCCAGCCGCGTGCACACGGAGGACCGGCAGCAAGCGGCGTCCCCGTAACGTTCCAGCGTGCACACCCCACGGTCGTTGCGGTCGCGAACGTGGGCGCGGGGCCGACCACGCGATGGACGTTGTCAGATGGCGTCACACGGTGACGGTGGATCTGCGCCGCTGTTCGGGGGCTGATGCGCCGCTTCGCGACGAATGCAGCCCATGTCAGGCCCCGGACGCCTAACGGCTTCCGGATTCGGTGGCCGGCCGGTCGGCGTCGCTCGCCCGCAATCTCACGGCCCACGAGATACCTGCTGAAACACTCGGCGCCTGCACGGTCGCCGTGAACGGATCGTAGATGTCAGGATCGCCGGTCGTGCTCCGCGGCCTCCACCAGACCGACTGCGCGGCGACAAAGACGCCAAAGGCCCCGGTGGGCGATGGCTTCCACGAAAGGTCGACGCCGAGCGAGGGGCCCCAGTAGCCGGGACTCGTGCTCACGAAGCGCGCCGTCTGCTGGGCGCGCGTGTCGCTCGTGCCCTCGACCCATCGCAGATCGCCCGTGACCGACACCGCCACCTGTCGCGCGCGAAAGACGGTGCCCGCGAGGCCGGCGCGCAGGTCGAGCAGACGTGCGTGATTGTCGAGTTGCTCCGTGGGACAGTTGGCGCACACCTGGCCGACGCGATTGCGCCGATCGCTCGTGGCGGATACGCCGACCAGCAACGTCACGTAGTCGTTCGCCGGGTACTGAAAGGCGAGCCCCCACCCCGACGGGTTGCCCCAGCGGTCGTCCGAGGTGCGCGCGTGCACCGAGCCAAGCCGCAGTTCCTGCGCGGAGACCGACGCCACACCAGCGCTCATCAGCGTTGCGAGCAGAGTCCCCAGGAACCAAACGCGCAAACGCCCGAAGGACGGAGTCATAGCGGAGCAATGAAGGATGGTCGCCGGTGACGGCCAGACGCCGGCCGCCTGCCTGTCCGACGCCCGCGTTGAAGGCGGGGTAACGACGGCGCGATCCGTGCACGCGAGGCCGTTGCCGTGGCGGGAAAGCTACCGTTGCCGACGCGAATCGCGTGTGGTGAATCGCACCAGAACGCTGTGCGCCGCGTGGCACGCTCGCTGGAGCGGTCTGCGGGTCGCCGCACCTATCCCACGTCGGCGCACCGTGACGTCAGCGCACCGTGAGCACGCGCTCGGCGCGAACCGGTGCAGTGCCCTGGGCGGTGATCTCCATCTGCAGCACGTAACGACCCGGGCGCAGGCTCGTGAGATCCACGACGACGGCACGCGGCGTGAACGCGCGCCCACGCGCGCTCACATCGCTCAGGCCCATCGACACCGGCTGCGATTCGCGCACCAGTCGCAGCGCCGTCAGGCCGCGACGCAGCCACCCACCGCCACTCTGTTCCTCCGGCGCCACGTTGATCGCCACCTGGATGCCTTCTCCCAGCGGACTGGTGTTGTAGGTCTCCCAGTAGATGCCAATCTTCGAGTCGCGCGCCACGACCTGCGAGGCGCGCGCATGCGGGAGCACTTCGTCGAGCGTGCGCGGCATTCCGTCGTACGGCTCGAACAACAGGAGGTCGGAAATGCTGACGCGAGAGCCAGGATGGTCGGTGGCGCGCAGGCCATATCGCGCGCGGGCCAAGGTGCCCCGGGAGGTCGCTGCCACTTCGCCACTGAGCAGGGTCGGGCCCCAGGACGTCATGGCGGAGATCGTTCCGGTTGCGCCAGGCAGCGCGTGTCGCACGATCGAGGCGTCGGCTTCTTCGCCCTTGGTGAGTACGAGCGCGGCTGACATCGCGCTCGTGCCGGCCACCGCGGCGAGCGCGGAGTCACCGGACACGTCGTAGGCCATGACGACGAGCGCGGAATCTCCGCGACGGAATAGCGCGGCCTGATGCACCAGTGGCAGCAAGCGGCGTGCGACATCGGGTGAGTAGCGCGCGCGCACGCCGGGAAGCCCCTTGCCACGCCATCCGATGGAATCGCTCAGCGCCGGGTTCCGCACCGTCGCTGCGGTGGGGAGCATGGGTGGTGCGGGGGAGGGTTCGTACCCGGTAATCACGCGACTCTCACGGCCCTGTACGTGGACGGTGGATTGGGTCCACGCCCGCGGCCAGCCGTACCGGATGAGCAGTTCGCGCTCGTCGGCGTCGAAGCCTTGCTCATGGACCGAGGGTGCGTCGGTGAGCATAACGGCATACAGTCGACGCGACAGGAACTCCGCGTGCGCGTCGTTGCCGGGCGACGAAAGCATCGGCCGAGCCAGCCACCAGATGCGGTTCTCTTGCGCGCGGCGCGCGACGCAGTCCACCTCGCGATAGTCGCGCAGCATGGCGTCGTCGAGTACGAGCTTGAGGTCGTGCCACTCGCATCGCTGACCTTCGTCCATCGCCCGCAGTGCAATGCTCCACGCGCTGTCTGCCTGCGCCGAACGCCCCGCAGCGTGGTAGGCAAACCCGCGGAGCGCCGGGCACCACCATCCGATGGTCGTGCATGTCGCGGCCACGTCGATCGCGCGGTCCACTCGACCCGCTTCAACCAGGTAGCGGACCAGAACCCCCGAGGTCCATGGTTCAGCCGGAACCACGCGGAACGCTGAATCGAGTCTCGCGATGAGTTGCTCGCGACGCCGGGCAATGTCGTCCGGCTCTGGAGGGGCCGGCGGTTCGCTCTCGTCGTACCAGTAGCAGAACCGACCCACCTGTTCGTCACACCGGCCACCAGAAGATCGGCCAAGATCGACCAGGGGGATGTGTTGGCGACGATACCCCTCGAACTCGAGTTGCTGGTGCTTGAGTTCCGAAAGAAGGGGTCCGGTTCGCACCGGGGTCACCGGGCGAACACTGATCACTTGTGCGGGGGCGGGCCGGGGCGCGGCAAACACCAGCGCGACAGCCGCCCGACGGATGAGCGATGAGGAAGGCGGAGGCATGGACACAGGAATGTACGACGCGTCGGCCCGCGATCGCGCGACCCGACGCCCGCAGCGATTGATACACGCCACGGTTCCTTCACCCGTGTGGTCGTTACCTGCGCCCGCCCAGCGTGCCAACCGCGATCGCCCCCAGTGGAAGGGGGACCGATCGCACCCGCGCGCCCGAGCCGTCTGCTCGGCAGGCTCGCTACGCGTGGGATCGAGCCAATGCCTGCACGACGGCGGCCAGGGCGTCCGCATCAAGTTCCTGCCATCCTCGACCGTCATCGTTCCGCGTGCCGATGCGGGCGCTCCCGTGCCGAGCGCGCATGGCGCCGGTGGCGGCGCGACGCGGCCCCGTGTGCACCTCAAGAACGCCAGCGCGTTCGACCACCTGGGACGCCGTGTCTCCGCGCACGGTTCCGCCCGCGATGATCCCGAGCCGCGCCCCGGCCCGCGTGCGAAGGCGCCCCAATGCGTCGACGCCCTCGAGCGCGGTCGACGCCCCGCCCGAGGTCAGGATCCGGGTCACGCCTAACGCGAGACAGGCATCGAGGGCTTCGTCGAGGTCGCGCGTCAGGTCGAACGCGCGATGGAACGTGAAGGGGAGCGGCGCGGCGGCCTCGAGCAGCGCCTCGGTGCCATCTTCGTCGATCGTGCCGTTCGGATGCAGCGCTCCGCCCACGATCCCGTGGACGCCCGCCGCCTTGGCCGCCTCGATGTCCCGCAGCATGACCTCGATCTCGTCGGCGGAATAGCAGAAGTCGCCGCCACGCGGCCGGATGATCGGAAAAATCGGGATGCCCGCCTTCGCCACGGTCGCGCGCACCATTCCCAGACTCGGCGTGGTGCCGCCTTCCTGCAGGTTGGCGCACAGTTCGATCCGACCGGCGCCAAGACGTTCGGCCGTGACGGCATCGGCCACGGAATCGACACAGGCTTCGACAAGGACGGGCATGCGGCTCTCGGTCAATCTGGGGCGAGACACGGAATCAGCGTGCCGAACGCGGGTGTCGCACCCGGGGGCCACGGCCGGTCGCGTGTCGTGGAGGTAAGTGGCTGACTCAAGAATACACGAGCGCCCTCTCCCCACCGCCGCCCTCGCTATGTTGTGGAGCGCCACCTCACCGATTGCCGCGTCGCCGAGTGCAGCTGGACTTCTTCCCGGAGCAGGTCAGGATTCAGCGCCTCGATCCGAGGGAGGTGGTGGGCGAGAAGACCCGGGTCGAGGCGATCTATGTGGTGCGCTTCGAATGGGAACGCGCCGTTCACCAGGTGTTCAAGGATCACTACGGGCTGTATTGCGCCGATCACGGGCGCCTGTGCCGAGCGGTGAGCGCCGTCACGGCCCGGCCCGACGAATAGCCACATCGTTGGCGCATCGGAGGGCCAACTCATGAAGCGAGCAATTTGGCTGAGTGGGGCCCTGGTGGGCCTCGTAGCGTGCAGCGGCGGAGATTCCAGCGGCCCACCTGGTGGCGGCGGCGTGGCCACGGTGCGCATGGTCGCCAACTCCATCACGTTGTTTCCCTCACAGAGCGAACAGCTCTCGGCGACCGCACTCGACGCGTCGGGGAACCCCATCGCGACACAACCGGCGATCGCCTGGGCGTCTGGCAACACCGCCGTAGCCACCGTGAGCCCGGGCGGCCTCGTGACCGGCGTCGCGAACGGCCAGACCGATGTCACCGCGACGATGGGCGGGCGCGTCGGGACCACGCGCGTCACCGTAGGCACCGCGCCGCTCATCGTCGTGGTCGACATGCCGGGCAACTCGTTCACCCCGTTCACGTCGACGATCCGGGTGACCGGAAGCGTGGATTTCCGGTTCCCGGCCACCGCGCACAACGTGATTTTCAAGGCGGCCGCCGGGGTGCCCCAGGACATCCTCCCGATCTCCAACACCACCGTGCGACGGACGTTCAACACGACGGGCACCTTTGCCTACGACTGCACGCTGCACAACGGCATGGCAGGCGAGGTGGTCGTCGTGCGCTGAAGGGTAGGGGGAGTCCCCACGGCCGTGCTGTGGCGCGGTGGCTTGACCGCGGCGTAGCTTGATCGCTCGCTTCCTCCCCCACTCTCATGCGCACCTCTCGATTGACAGCCGCCGCAGCGTTCGCGGCGGGCCTCGTGGCACTCCCCGTGATCGCGGCCGCCCAGGGTGGTCGGCCCGTCACGTTCCCGACCGATGACGCCGTTCTCAAGCGCATCTGGTCCGAAGGCATGGACAACTCGCGCCTGACGCAGCTTGGTCAGGTGCTGCTCGATTCCATCGGCCCGCGCCTCACCGGAAGCCCCGGCATGAGGTCAGCGAGCGATTGGGTCATCGCGCAGTACAAGGCGTGGGGCATCGACGCGAAGCGCGACGAATACGGCACGTGGCGCGGCTGGCGTCGCGGCGCCTCGCACATCGACCTGGTGCAGCCGCGCGTGCGTTCGCTCGAGGGGCAGATGCTGGCGTGGAGCCCGGGCACCAAGGGACGCCCCGTCACCGCGCAGGCGATCATCCTCCCGAAGTTTGCCGACAGCACGGAGTTTGTCCGCTGGCTGCCTCAGGCGCGCGGCAAGATCGTGCTGCTTTCGCCCGCGTGGCCGACCTGCCGCCCGTCAGAGGACTGGTTCCGCTGGAGCACCCCGGAGTCACGCGCACGCATCGACAGCGCGATCACGGCGATGCAGGCCGACTGGTCGAGTGACCCCCGCGACAGCACGAAGCTGTATCGCGGCACGGGCAAGTCGATGGGTCTCGGTACGGGCACGCTTGGGATGCGGCTCGAACAGGCCGGGGTGGCCGGTCTGATCACCTCGCGCCTCAAGCAGGGCGGCTACGGCGCCGGCGGTGGCGGCGGCTTTGGTGGGCCGCCGGGCGGCGGCCGCGCGCCGAGCGCTGGCAGCATGCGCGGCGGTGGTCCCGCCGCTTCGGTGACCGCCAATGCGCCGCGTCCGCCGCAGGGTTCCGGCGGCTGGGGTACCGTCGAAGTCTTCGAGACCTACAACACGGTTGCGCCTGCGGTGACGCTGAGCTGCGAGGACTACTCGCTGATCTATCGCCTGGCCGAGAACAATCAGCGGCCGATGGTGCGTCTCGACCTCGACGGTGAACTCCTGGGCGAAGTGCCGGCGTTCAACACGCTCGGCACGATCAAGGGTTCGGAAAAGCCCGACGAATACGTGATGCTCTCGGCGCACTTTGATTCGTGGGACGGTTCTTCGGGTGCGACCGACAACGGCACCGGGACGCTCATGATGATGGAAGCCATGCGCATCCTGAAGAAGGTGTATCCAAACCCCAAGCGCACGATCATGGTGGGCCACTGGTCCAGCGAGGAGCAGGGCCTCAACGGCTCGCGCGCGTTTGCGACCGATCATCCCGAGGTGCTCAAGGGGCTGCAGGCGCTGTTCAACCAGGACAACGGCACCGGTCGCGTGCAGAACGTGTCCGCGTCCGGCCTCACCGCCATCGGGCCGCATCTCCGCGACTGGTATGGCAAGCTCCCGAGCTTCTTCACTGATTCGCTGAGTCCCAACGTGGTGTCGTGGGCCTTCAACGACACACCGGTCGGCAACCCCGGTGGCACCGACGGCGCCGTGTTCGCCTGCTACGGCACCCCGTCGTTTGGCATGGGCGCGCTCAACTGGAACTACGGCACGTACACCTGGCACACCAATCGCGACACGTACGACAAGGTCGTGTGGGATGACCTCAGGCACAACGCGGTGCTCGTGGCGATGATGACATACCTCGCGAGCGAAGATCCGCAGTTCATCGATCGCACGAAGTCCCCGGGCACGTGGCCGGCGAACTGGCCGGACAACTGCGGCGGTGCGCCCCGGAAGACGAGGCCGCGCTACTAGAACGGACGAAGGGCAGCGGGTAGGTCAGCTGACGATCGGCAGCAGCTGAAAGGGACTCGGCGCGAGAGCACCGAGTCCCTTTTTCTTGCGCTGGAATCCCTTCATTCGTCGGGCTGTCACCCACCACCCGTCCATCCGACGAGCGGCATCCCTGCGCCCACCCCCTGGTGCTCCACCCTTCAGTCGTCTGGGCGCATCCGCACCCCCACCAGTCGATCGGTGGGTATTCCCATCACTCTCTAGGCGTTCGGCTTCGTCACTCCCCTGATGACCGGCACATAACCGGGGAACACCACGCCCAGGTTCGCATTGCCCAGCCGGTTCTGCACGATCTCCGCCAGGATGTCGCGGTGATCGATCGACACCGGAAGGTCCTGGCGATCGGCCAGGTTCTCCTGTGAAAGCGAGCGCCAGTTGTTGGTCAGCACGCGACCACCGTTGATGCCGCGGCCCATGGCGAACATCGCGGTGCCCCGGCCATGGTCGGTGCCGCGGCTGCCGTTCTCTCGCACGTTCCGGCCGAACTCGGAGACCACCACCACCGTGACGTTCTGCGTGAGGCCTGACGCGATGCAGTCCTGCCAGAACGCGCCCAACGCACCGGAGAGCTGTGTCATGGTCCCGTTCATGCTGCCAGCGAGCGGATCCTGCTGCGTGTGCGTGTCCCAGCCGCCGATGTCGAGGTGCACGGCTTCTACGCCGATGTCGGCCTTGATGAGAGCGGCCGAGTTGCGCAGGCCACGACCGAGGCCCGTGTTCGGGTACACCGCGCCGTTCGCCGGCTGGTAGCCGGCCACGTTGAGGTTGCGCAGCATGTTGATCGTGTTGAGCGCGTCCGACGCCGCGGTCTTGGCGGGATCGATGGACTCGCCCCATTCCAGTCCGAGCCACGCCTGACGCTCGGCGCGCGTGCTCCCCGACCCGGAGATGCCGTAGTTCGCGGGGTCGGCAATGGGCAGCGCGCGCGGCGCGCCCTTGAGCGTTTCGGCGAGGCCGTCGGCGATGGTGATGGCACGCAGACTCGCGGCGTTCTTCATCGGGGACGTCGTCGCGAGGTGGCGACCCAGCCAGCCGGTGTTCACCGAGTTGTCGTTGGCCTTGCCCAGCTCGATGAAGTGTTGGGCGTCGAAGTGCGACCGCGTGTTGTACGTGAGACCGGCCCCGTGCACCACGAGCAGGTGCCCGGCCTGGTATGCCGGCACCAGGAAGCGCATGCCCTGCGGGAAGCCGAAGAAGTTGTCCAGCGCAATCGCGCGGTTGGCACTCGAACTGTCGGGCCGTGGGATCGCAATGGTCGGGCGCCCGGTGTAGTAGAGCGGATCACCGAAGGGCACGCACAGCGAAAGGCCGTCCGCGCCACCGCGCAGGAAGATCGAGACGATGACATCCCGCTCGCCGGCGAACGAATCGGCGAAGGAGACCTTGGGAAGCCATTCGGGATACGCCCACGCAAAGAGGGCCGCGCCGCCAAGGCCACCGCTGGTCTGCAGAAAGGAACGTCTCGACGTGAGGTCGTTGTACTCGTCGCACGCGCAGGCGTCGTGTTCGTCGTGGCTCATGGGAACCTCGTCAGGGTGGCTAGAGCCAGTTGTAGGTGGCGGAGCTCAGCGTGAGGGCAATGGCCTCGCGCGTGCGCGTGAGCGACATGGTTGGCGTCGCGGCGAGGTAGCCGCGCACGAGCGCCTTCAGCCGGTCAGGCATTTCGCCGCCAAAGAGATGCAGCGCGATCGCGTCCACCACCGTGTCCGGCGTGTTGGACGCCGGCGTCGTCGCGTTCCAGAAGCGATTGGCGTCCATGCGCGCTTCGGTGGAGTTCGTCGTCGTGATGTACGTGGCGAAGTTCCACCGCTGCAACACGCCGCCGGCCCAGTAGTCGGCGCGATCGGGATACCCATCCGGCGGATCCCACTGGTACATCGCCTGGCCAAGGAGCGGCAGGTACCGGAACGACAGCTGATCGACCTTGGCCACCTGCGAGGGCACGAGCGTGGCACGCATCGCACCAAGCATGAAGGTGTAGGGACGCTTGTACTTCGGGGTCGCCGCCAGAAGGTTCTGCGGCGTGAGCACGGCGCGCATCATCGCGGGGATGTCGCCACCGGTCTTGGTGTACACGCTGGCCACCGCCGCGATCTGCGTCGGTGAGGGATCGTACTGCAGGAAGAAGCGCAGCATCTTGAACGACACATACTCCGCCGTCTTCGGATGCTTCACGAGGAACTCGATCATCGTGTCAGCGTCGGTCTTGCCCTGCACGCCGGACGACGCCGGGAGCGCCGGAATGCGCTGGCCCCACACCATCTTCTCGCCGAAGTCGTGGCCGTTGGGGTCGAAGTTGAAGTTGCCGCGACCCGCCAGCGTCCATCCCGTGAAGCAGCGTGCCAGCTCGCGCACGTCGGCCTGCGAGTATCCGCCCGTGGCGCCGACGGTGTGCAGCTCCATGATCTCGCGCGCGTAGTTCTCGTTGAGCGTCGTGCGGCGGTTGCGCGTGTTGTCGAGGTACTCGAGCATGGCCGGCGAGTGCGCGCTCGCCTTGAGCATGTCGGGGAACTTCCCGAGCACGTGCTTGCGGATCACGTCGCGGTCGTCACCCAGCTTGAGGTAGCGGACCTTTTCGTACTCGATGTTGAAGTGGTCGCTCCAGAACTCGACGAGCCGCTCGTGCAACTGCCGCTTGGAGAACGCCGCCCGATACACGCTCGACGCAATCAGCTGGTCCATCGGGATGCGCTGGTCCAGGCTGTAGAGCGCTTCGGGCGCGCTACCGAGCAACGGCGCGTTCTGGCCCACCCAGGCCTGGCAGGCGCCATCTTCGATCTTCGACGCCTGCAGGTGGTAGTTGAGGTAGCCGTTGAAGCCCAGCTTGTGCGCCAGCTTCATCTCTTCCTCGGTCACCCCGTTCGTGACCCGCCGCACCAGTCGCGACAGCGCCGAATCCCATCCCTTGGTCGACAGCGTCGGCTGGCGCTTGAAGGGATCGAAGGCCGGGTCAGGGGGCTGATTGAGGAGCCGCTTGACCATGCCTCGAACCGCTGAAGGCTTCTTTGCGGTTCCCGTCCCTTGCGCCGCCGCCGCCGAAGCGCCAGCCAGCGACGCCGCCGCCACCGAGGCCCCCATCGCGAAAAAGGCGCGCCGACTCGGTCGCGCGTCCTGGTCCTCGGCGTCTGCGTCCGACGCTGCTCCGATGGCGTCCGTCGAAGTCACGCTCATAGTGCTCCCCGTGCGCGTGCGGTGAAATGACATGCGGTTCCTGGCGCCCACCCGCCCTGCCTTCAATCCGTTGCGGTACCCACGAACTGGGCTTGAAAAACGACCAACCCTCGTGGCGACAATGCAAATACCAACCCACCCTGACGCGCCGTGTCACGGCGCACACCGGCGTCGTGGGCTCGTCTGCCCCGCGGGCCTCCGAAGCTCCCGCTTCCGTCACTCTGTCCCACCCGCGCGGCGCGGCGGCAGGTGCGTTCCGCCACGACCCCCGCGCTTCGCCCGCCTACTGGCCCACGATGTCAGCGTCTTCCCCGGTCCCGCCCGCCTTCCCGTCACGGCCAAATGTCATCAGGTCGAAACCGTTGGGGTTCCGATCACCGGGTGCGCGATACACGTACGCTCGCCCCCAAGGATCGGCCGGAACCTCCTTGCGAAGGTAGGGCCCGCGCCACGTGGCCAGCCCTGTAGGCGCGGTGCGCAGCGCACCGAGCCCCTGCGCCGTCAGCGGATACGCCCCGATGTCCAGCTTGTAGTTGTCGAGCGCCGACGCGAGCAGGGACATCTGTGTCTTTGCGGCCACGTCCTTCGCCTCGCCCACACGGCCAAAGATCTGCGGCGCCACGAGCCCGACGAGCAGGCCGAGCACGATGATCACGACGATGAGTTCCAGCAGGGTGAATCCGGCTCGTCTCATGGCACGCTCGCGTTGATCGAATAGATCGCCTGCAACATGGCCAGGGCGATGAATCCCACCAGCCCCCCGAACAGGACGATCAACACCGGCTCCACCAGCCCGACCAGTCGACGGAGGCCTCGTTGCACCTCGGCGTCGCACCCGTCGGCCGCACGTTCCGCCATCGCGCCCAGCGTGCCGCTCTCCTCGCCGACGGCCAGCAGCTGCCGAGGCAACGGGGGCAAAACGCCGTCAAGCGCCGTCGCCAGCCGATCGCCGCGCTCGACACGCGCGATTGCCGCGTCGAGCTGCCGGCCCATGTACAGGTTGTCCACGCTTTCACGGGCGATGCGGAGCGCCGTGAGCACGGGGGTACCTCCGGCCAGCAGCGCGGCGAGTGTCCGCGCAAATCGCGCCGTCGCCGCGGTCCACTCCAGCGCCCCGACCACCGGCCATGTGAGTCTCGCCGCGTGCCACTGGGCACGATGTTCGGCGTCCCGGTTCCACACGATGGCGCCGGCGACCAGCGCGCCGATTCCACCGATCCAGAGCCATGCGTAGTCGGTCGCTCCGCGCGACGCACCAACCAGCAGCCGGGTGCTCCACGGGAGGTTGCCGCCCAGGTCGCCGAGCATCTGGACGAACCGGGGCACGACGAAGGTCAGCAGGACGGTGACGCCAACCCCTGCGACCAGCGCAAGGAGGGCCGGGTAGATCAGCGCGTCACGCAATTGTGCGCGCAACGCTTGCGCACGCTCCTGATGGTTGGCCAGTCGATCGAGCGCGGCGTCGAGCGACCCACTCTCTTCCCCGGCGCGCACGAGCGCGGGGGCGAGCGTCCCGAACAGCGCCGCGCGTTGGCCCAGCGCGGTCGCCAGCGTCAGGCCGCCGTGCACGTCGCGTCGCACGCCGTCGAGCGCCGTCGACACGTCCGGGTGAGCGGCCTGACGAGCCGCAAAGTCGAGCACCTGGTCCAGCGTGGCCCCTCCGGCGAGCAGTGTGGCCATGGTGCGCATGGCGACGGCGACCTCACTCCGCGGCGAAGCACGTGGCCACACCGGTCGTGAGGGACTTACCTGCTCCGGCGCGAGCGACACGGGCACGAGCGTCTGGCGTCGCAGGTCTTCGAGTGCGCTGCGCTCCGAGTCGGCGCGCACCACGCCTTCCACCAGTTGCCCACCGGCCGTGGCAGCGCGATAGCGGAAGGCGGTGCTCATTCGGCCTCCCCGGCGTTGGTCACCCGCAGGATCTCTTCCATCGTGGTGATGCCGTCCGCCACGAGCGCGCGGCCCGCGTCCACCAGCGACGCGACGCCCGCGGTTCGAGCCGCAGCCCGCAGTTGGTCACCCGTCGCGCCGGCCACGATGCGCTGTCGGGCCGCGTCGTCGGGGACGAACAGTTCGTAGAGGCCCGTGCGTCCGCGGAAGCCCGAGCCGCCGCAGGCGGCACAGCCGACGGGCACCCCTTCGCCCGTCGGCGCACGTCGCACGCATGCCGGGCACAGCACGCGCACGAGTCGTTGGGCGAGGATGGCCTGCACGGTGGCGGCCACGAGATAGGGCTCGACCCCCATGTCCACGAGTCGGGTGACGCCGCTGGGTGCGTCGCCCGTGTGGAGCGTGGAGAACACGAGGTGACCGGTGAGGGCGGCCTGGATGGCGACGTCGGCGGTCTCGCGGTCGCGCATCTCACCGACCATCACGATGTCGGGATCATGGCGAAGGATCGATCGGAGCGCGGTCGCGAAGGTGAGCCCGGCCTTGCGATGCACGGGCACCTGGGTAACGCCGGGGAGCTGGTACTCCACGGGGTCCTCGACGGTCACGACCTTCACGCCGGGCTGATTGAGTCGTGCGAGGGCGGCATAGAGCGTGGTGGTCTTGCCGGAGCCGGTTGGTCCGGTCACCAGGACGAGTCCACTGGTCCGGGCCAGCACGCGGGCAAACGCGGCCTCGACGGTGACCGGCATGCCTAACGCCGGCAGGTCGCGCGCGCCGCCGCCGTGGTCCAGCACGCGAAGCACCACCGACTCGCCGTGCAGCGCGGGCAGCGTGGACACACGCAGGTCCACCTCGCGGTCGCCGAGCCGCACCCGGGCGCGCCCGTCCTGCGGCAGGCGACGCTCGGCGATGTCGAGCCCGGCGAGCAGCTTCACGCGGCTCAGGGCTCCGGCGGCGAGCCGCGCCGGGTAGGTCGCGACGTCGCGCAGCACGCCGTCCTGGCGCAGGCGTGCCCGCAGGCCGTCGCGCCCGGTCTCGAGGTGCAGGTCACTCGCCCCCGTGCGCAGCGCGTCGGCGAGCATGGCGTTCACCAGTTGCACCACGGGCGCGTCATTCGCCTGGGCGCGCAGGTCGCCCATGGCCTCGGTTTCCAGCGCGCTGGCCGGTGCGACCGGTGTCGCTTCCCGACGGGCGGCGAGGATGGCGGCCTGCACGTCGTTGAGCGGGGCCTCGTACCAGCGCACGGTGCGGCCAAAGCGCCGCTGCAGTTCGTCGGCGATCGTCGCATCCGGCGGTCGTCCGCAGGCCACCACGAGGGCGCCGTCCGGCTCCACCCGGAGCGGCAGGAGGGCGTGCTCCTCCATGAACCGCGCCGGAAGCTCGGCGGCGAGTGGCCCGGAGGCCGCGGCCCGAAGGTGATCGCTCACGTCAGCGACGCACCGCGCTCGTGTCGGCGTCCATGCGGCGACGCACGCGCTCGCGCAGCGCATCGGCGTCTTCGTCCGTGCGCACGATGTACGGCGTGACGAAGATCGCGACCTCCGTGCGGTTGCGGGCCACGCTGCGGCGCTTGAAGAGGTTCCCCATGAGCGGGATGTCCTTGAGGAACGGAATCCCGCTCTCGATGTCCTCGCGCGACGTCCCGATCAGCCCCGCGATCACCACTGTCTGGCCGTCGCGCATCACGGCACGGGTGGACGCCTCGCGCGTGGAGATCACCGGCGCGTTGAGCGCCGCCTGCACCGTTTGCGTGGTGAGGGAGCTGACCTCCTGGAGGATCTGCACGCTCACGTAGTCGTCGAGGTTGATCGTCGGGATGATGGTGAGCGATGTGCCGACCTCTTCGTACTGCACGTTGCGATCGATCGCCACATCGTTGCCGAGTCGCGTCGACGCGATGAACGGCACGCGACTCCCGACGAGGATGCGCGACTCGCGGTTGTTGGTCGCGACCACGGACGGCGTCGAGAGCACCCGCACCTGTGACCGCGTGGACAGCGCGCGGAGGATCGCGCGCACGTTCGCGTTGCGCAGTGTGACCACCCGCACGGCAAAGTCGCGGAGCGAACCGGAGTCGGCGACCGCCGGGTTGCCGGACGAAGTCGTCGTGCTGCCACCCACGCTCGACCAGTCCACGCCGAACTGGTCACCCGTCCCCAGCGTCACCTCCGCGACGGTGACCTCGAGCAGCACCTGCGCGGGTCGCACGTCGAGCGACTGTACCGTTTCCTGCAGCAGCGGAAAGTTTGGCGGCGACGTCCGGATCAGCAGCGAGTTGGTCGGCCCGTGCGGCACGACGGTGGTCTGGCCGACGAGCATGCCGGGCGCTGCACTGTCACGCGCTGCCGCACCCGCACCGCCCGCCGGGTTCACGATGATCGGCGCCGGCGTCATGGACTGGCGCGTCCGAAACGTGTCCATCTCGCGCTCGCGATAGTCGCGCAGGGAACGCGAGAGACTCAGGTCGTCGAGCGAACGCTGACTCCCGCCCGCCACGGTGATCCCGAAGAGCTGGCCCATCGACTGCGCGAGATCGTCGGCGGTGGCGTACTTGAGTGGCACCACGTAGGTGCGAAGCCCGGCCTCGCCCTGCGACCGTTCATCGAGACGGCGCAGCACCTCGAGATAGCGACGTACGTTCGCCGCCCGATCGGTGATCAGAAGCGCGTTCGATCGCGCCACCGGCTCGATCGTGGCGCCTGGGGAAACCATTCCCTTGAGCGCGGCTGCGCCTTCGTCGGCTCGTATCGACTGCAGGGGAACGAGCTGCGTCACCAGACCGACGGGAGCGGGCTCGGCCAGCGTCAATCCGAACCCGACCTGGCCTGTCTTTGGCGCCTGCGACACGGGGTACACCTGCGCCACGCGGCCCTGCACCACCAGCACGAGTCCGTGTGTCTCGAGGATCGACTCGAGAATCTGGGGAATCTCCGCGCTGGGCACCGGCGCCGCCGTCGAGAACGACACGCGAGTGCCGGCGCTGTCATTCACGATCGCGCTCAGGCCCATCGTGGCGGCGAGCGTGCGCACGACATCGGCCAACGGCGCGTCGCGGAAGTCGAGCCGGGTCTGTGACTCGGCCCGCGACGCCGTCGCGGCGAGACCCAGCAGCATGGTCGCGAGCCAGCGCGCGCGGGCGCGACGTGGCGTGGCGACAGGAACGGGATGCCTCACGGGCGATCCTCCTCGGGATCGAGTCGAAGCGTGGTGCGCCCTCCGGGACCCCGGAGCACGACCACACGTGGTGCGATCGAAATGATGCGATAGCCAGCGTCGGCTTCTCCTGCCGCGTAGAGCCGTGCGGTGCCGCCGGGCTCGAGTTGCAGCAACGCCATCGGCCCCGCGGGCCCGACGACGGTGCCCAGCAAGCGTGGTCCGTCGGCTGGCGCGGCCTCCACGATGGTCGTGGGCTCGACCATCCCGTCGGCCGACGAGGCCTGCGCATCCGCTGGACTGTAGCGCTTGGCGGGCGGCGTGCGGCTCGCGGCGAACAGGTTGGCCACCGCGATCTCCTCGGCAATGGCCGGGTCGATGGCCACCGGTGCAACCGGTGAATCCACGGCCGCGGCGGGAGCGAGCGGCGCCGCAGAGACGTTGGGCGGCATCCACCACACGACGGCGGCGACGATGACGCCGAGCGCGCTCAGGAGCCAGGACGCGCGCCGCAGGAGGCTCGGGCGGATGGTCACGGCTCGAGCACCACGGGCGCCCGCACGGTCAGTGCGAGTTGCAGCAGCTGGCCCCGCAACACGGGGTTGGAGGTCACGAGCACGTCTTCGATGGCGAGCACCCGCCGCGACGCCTGCAGGCGCGTCAGCAGGTCCGCCACGCCGTAGATGTCCGTGGTCGCGCTCATCGTGGCGCGCACCAGCGAAGAGTCCGCGATATCGACCAGGTCGAGCCGCTCCACACTCACGTGGCTCACGCGTGCGAACTCCTGCAGCGCGCCCTGCAGTTCCGCCGAGGCCAGCGCCACCGTGCGGCCGCGCACCGCGAGCACCCGATCGTCGCCAGGCGTTGCCTCGGATGCCGCAATGAGTTCCGGTGCCTGCGCGCGCAGTCCCGCCAGGCGCGCCACGCGGTCGCGCGCCGCGTCGATCGCTGCTTCGCGATCGCTCCAACGCCGCGCAGCAGGCTGCACCACGAACGCGCCAAGCAGCGCGAGCGCGGCCACGGTCGCCCCGATCACAAGCGTGCGCCGCTCGCGCGGGTCAGGGCGTCGGATGGACACGGAACGCGATGGAGAAGGATTCGCGCGTGCGCTCGCCATCGCGGAAACGCGAACTGGCGGCGAGCGATCGCACGTTGTCGAAGCGCGGGTCGGCATCGAGCAGCGGGACCAGCGTGGCGGCATTGCGTGCCGTGCCGTCGATCTGCCACTCCGTGCCGCGCGCCCTCGCGGTGAGCAGGACCACGTCGTTCGGCAGCGTGGCACCGATGGCGGCGAGGGCGGCGGCGGGATTGGCGCGCTCGGCCTGCGTGGCCCGCACCAGCCGCGTCTCCTGCTGGGCGAGCACCGTCCGGGCCCGGGCGTCGAGCGCCTCGCGCGCCTCGCCCGTGAGGCGCACCGCCTCGGCTTCGAGCGCCTGGAGCGTGCGCTCGCGTGAGCGATCCACGCTCGCGAAGAGCACGGTGAGCCCCGCGACGGCCGCGACGATCGCCGTCGCCATGGCACGACGACCGCGCCGCGCCGCGACGACGCGTTGAGCTGCGGTGAACAGCGTACCGGCCAGTGACGCGTCCTCGCGACGGGCCGCCCCGCGCGCCACGCGCCAGGGGCCAGGGACCCCGTCTCCATCGGGAACCTCGGGTGCCTCCGGCGCCTCACGGCTCGACATTCTTCGCAACGAAACCATGCGTCCATCACGCAGCACGAGCACGCCCGTCTCTCCCTCGCCGGCGGGGAGGCGCCACGTGGCCGAGGCGCCCGGTGCCACCGTGGCGAGCAGCGCGACCGGTCCCGCTTCGATGCGCGCGATCGGTCCCCAGGTCTCCAGCGCGACGCAGACCGCGTCGAGCCACGTGGCATCTGCAGCGAACGCCACGTCGCTCCCGGGCATCACGGCCGCGCGCAACAACCTCGTCAGCGGGAAGAACCGTTCCGGCTCGAGCTGCACCATCGCGTCACGCACCTCATCCGTGCTCGGCGGCAACTCCACGCGCGTGATGTGCAGGAAGGCCAGCCCGATCGCCACGGAGATGCCGTCCGGTGCCGGTAGCTCGGCGCGCAGCGCCGGAATCGCGCCTGACGGATCCGCCGGCGACCACGGCACCTCGAACGTGCGCACCACCGTGTCGCGCCACGCCGGCATGACCACACCGCGAACGCACGACGCGGTCAGTTCCAGGGACACGCGCGGGCTCACAGCGAACGCTCCCGCCAGTGCACGAGCACCAGTCGTGTTCCCGAGATGGCGTACGCGCCCTGGATCTCGTGGGTGAGCGGATGGCCCGCGAACCACCCGCGGGAGATCAGCAGGAGTCTTGACGGCGTCGTCCGTCGTTCACCAAAGGCGGCGCCGAGCACGGTGTCGGAGGCGGCCGTCACGTTCACCGTTCCGTCGCCGTCGATGGTGAGGTACGGGGCGGCCCGCGTGACGAGCTCCACGTCCACGCCCGGCACCTCGCGCAGGGCATCGAGGCTGCGCAGCGGCGTGACGAATCGCGTCGGGCCGGGTTGCAGACGACCGTCGCCGGTCGACGCGGGCGCTCGCTCGATCCAGCGACGAATCGCGCGCGCCGTCGCCGTCGCCCTCCCGGGCTCCCCAACTCGCGACAGCAGGGCAGCCAGGTTCGCCTCCGGTGCCTCGTTCACATCGAGACGCGTCGACGGGTCGTCGATCGCCACGGCAGCGCGCCCGTCGCCAAGCATGATCGAGTCGCGCGGGCTGCCGGCCAGGCCGTTGAGATACGTCCCCGCCTCCACCGTGTCACTCATCGCGGCCAGCCGCCGCTCGATCTCGGCGATGGTCGCTTCGAGCCCGCTCTCGGCGGCGAAGCGCGCCACGGCCGCTGCGCGCACGTTTCCGGCGAGCGCGCTCGACGTCCGCGCATCACGCACGACCAACGCGCCGATGCCGCCGAGGATCACGACGAGCCAAAGCACGAGGACGAGGGCCACGCCACGTCGCGCGATCATGGTGCGCGCTCCGGGAAGAGTCGGGCGATCAGCGGCTGCACCGGACCTTCCGGTCCGACAAACGTGAACGCTGCCGCCTGCGGAGCCACGGACCGCTGGCTCCAGTCGCTCGTCCAGCTGGCAACCACACCACGTCCCACGGTGCGGACGTCCAGCCCGTTCACGCCCGGCACGGTGGCAACGAAGGCCCGAGCGTCGTCAGCGTCGCCCGGGGTCGCCACGAAGCGGAGCCCGACGGAATCGACGCTCACGCTCACACGCCATGCGGTTGACGTGCCATAGGGCGCAGTCACGCCACGCGTCAGGAACTCCACCGAGTCCGCCGGCGTGCCATCACCCTGCACGCGACTCACCAGCACAAACACGTCCGGACCGCCAGGCACCCCGGGAAGCCCATGACGCAGTGCATCGCGGATCATGGCTCGCACGGTGACGAGCGCTTCCTGCCGCTCACGCTGCGCCGTAAGTCGCTCGCGGGTGTCCAGCCCCCCTTGCACGGCTGCATAAGCGAGCGTGACGACGAGGCCCGTGATCACGAGCGCGATCATGACCTCGAGCAACGTGAACCCGGCTCGCCGTGTCATGGCAGGCGTGCCGGTGTCGGGCGCCGCACGAGGCGATGCAGCGTGAAGACCGTCCCGCGCGGCGACGTCACCGTCACCACGACGTCGGACACGTCCGCGTTCCAGGGCTGGACCGCGATGCGCGGCGCATAGCCTGCGCTCCGCCCCGCATCCAGGGCTTCCTCGGCCTGCCGGGCGTCGCCGAGGGCCGCACCCTCCATGGCCGACTCCGCAACCGCGACGAGTCGCTGCCAGTCGTCGGCCTGCTGTGCGGACCGCGCACCGGAACCAAACACGTCGAGGTATCCAACCGCGGCGAGGCCGAGGATGACGAGGGCGACGAACGCTTCGAGCAGGGTCATCGGGCGCCCTCGGCTGAGCACCGGGCGGCGTCCCAGCGCAGGACGCGGCCGAAGCGGATCGTGCAGGCCCCGAGCGGCGACACGTCCAGCACCACCGGCCCCGGTTCGGCGATCGCGCCGCTGTCCATCGTTTGCCTCTCCCCTCCGGAGGCCGCGAGCAGCCACCGGCCGTCCGCGGCGAGGCGCAGCGTGAGTGGCTGGGCCGTGGCGATCGCGCGCGCGCGCGCCTGCTGCGCGACGGACGCCAGGGTCGCCTGGGCGGGTCGCGGCGTGATAAACGTGGGCAGCACCAGCGCGGCCCCCACGCCGAGGACCGCGAGCACGAGGACCAGCTCGACGAGCGTGACCCCGCGCCGCAGCGCGGACGAACGACCGCGGAGGAGCCTCGCCACGGAGGGTTGGGGGGTCATGTAGGTCGGGCGCGTCAATTGATTGGGGGGCACACGCTTGACGGCTCTCGGCAGAGGGAAGCAACCCATCGCGGGGACCCCGGGCAAGGATCGCTCGGCCTCGCGGCCCGGGCTCGACTTTCCGCGACGCCTGGGTCAGACTCGACGTCCCCGCACGACCGTGTGTCCGCGCCAGACGTACGACACCGAGCGCCGTGCCCGACCCTTTCAGACGTGTCCGCAAACCGTTGGTCGCGCGATGCCGCAACCCTAACGAGCGCGTCGCCGGCGTCCGTGACCATGATCACGCGATTCCAGGCCAATGGGGATAACTCCATCGCCGGGTCTCGTCCGGCTGCTCGAGGAAACGCCTGATGGCCGATGCGCCTTATGACGTTGTGATTGCAGGGCTTGGCGCCATGGGCAGCTCAGCCGCGCTGCACCTCGCGCGGCGCGGCGTCCGCGTACTCGCCCTCGATCGCTACGCCCCACCGCACGACCATGGCTCGTCGCATGGCAAGACCAGGCTCATCCGCGAAGCCTACTTCGAAGCTCCGCTCTACGTCCCTCTCGTCAGGCGTGCCTACGAGCTGTGGCACCAACTGTCCGCCGAGATCGGCTCGCCGCTGATCCAGCCGTGTGGCGCCCTCATGATCGGCACCCCGGACTCCGCCGTGATTGCCGGCACCCTGGAGAGCGCGCGGCACCACGCCGTTCCCCACGAACGGTTGGATGCGCAGGAGATCCACCGGCGCTTTCCTCCGTTCACGCCGCTCGACGACATGATCGGCGTGCATGAACCCGGTGCCGGCCTGCTGGAGCCGGAGCGCGTCATCGCACTCCATCTCGAACTGGCCACTCGCTCCGGTGCCGCACTCATGTATGGATGCCGACTCGAGCGGTGGGAGTCGGCGGACGGCGGGGTGACGATCTACACCGATCAGGGCAGCTTCAGCGCGCACCAGCTCGTCCTCGCCTGCGGCGCGTGGGTGCCCGGCCTCCTCCCGCAGCTGCCACTCGAGGTGGAGCGTCAGGTGCTGCACTGGTGGATTCCGGCTCGCACTCCCGAGGCTTTTCGCGCCGATCGCATGCCGGCCTCGTTATGGTCCCTCCACGATGGCACCATGTTCTACACCATGCCGGACACGGGCCACGGCTTGAAGACAGGTTGGCATCACCATGGCGAGCGCGCGGACCCCGATGCGGTCGACCGGACCGTGTCTCGCGCCGAACACGCGGCGATGACGGACCTGCTCCGTCGCTTCGTCCCGGCGGGCAAGGGCACCAGACGTGAGTCGCAGGTGTGTCTCTACACCAATACGCCAGACCAGCACTTCCTGATCGACCGGCTGCCCGGCGAGCCGCGTGTGCTCGCCGTCAGCGCGTGCTCGGGCCACGGCTTCAAGTTTTCGAGCGTGATCGGCGAGGTGGTGGCCGACCTCGTGACGACCGGCATGTGCGCGTTCGACCTCTCCCCTTTCCGGCTGTCACGGTTTGGACGTCAGCCGATCGACGCATGAGTGTGCGCCCGACCGCGGACGGATCTGCGCGTCCCGACGGTCACCACCAGGCGGGCCTCGGCGTGCTGGATGCCGAGCGCGATCGCGCCGAGCGCGTGCTGAACGCCGTGCGTGCGGTGGTGCTCGTGACCCTGGCGATCTCCGCGGCCGCCTATGCGCCGTCGCTGAGCCCGGCGCTCAACCGCGTGAACCTCGCGGTCCTGCTCGTCATGCTGCTCTGGACCGTTGGCCAGTATCCCATTTTCTATCGACGCGCCCGTCTCCCCGGCTGGCTGAGGCTGGCCAACCCCATCGTCGACATCACCGGGGTCACGGCCATCGTCGCCGGGTATGGCATCGTCGCGTCGCCGGCGCTCGCGCTCCGGACGCCGATTCTTGACGCCTACTTCGTGATCCTCGCCGCCCTCCCGGTCGCCTCGTCCACGCGCAAGGCCGCAAGCGTCTCACTCCTCGCGACCACGCAATACGCCGCCCTGCTCGGCTGGTTCGCGTCCACGGGGCGGCTTCGACTCATCATGGATCCCGTCGCGGCCAGCGGAGCCACCGGAGTGTCGCCCCTCGACGAGGGGGCCAAGATCCTCCTCCTCGTGTGCGTCGGCGCGGTGGCCACCTATGCCACGCACTGGCAGGAGCGACTGGCCGGCCGGTATGCCTTTGTCTCCGGTCAGAGCGCGCGGCTGCAGTCGCGGCTGACGCGCACCGAACTGCAGGCCCTCAAACTTCAGTTGCAGCCCCACTTTCTGTTCAACACGCTCAATACGATCACGGCCCTGCTGCACCGCGACCCTGGACGCGCGGAGCGCATGGTTTCCGGGTTGAGCGAGCTGCTCCGCGTCTCGCTCGGCTCGGCGGGCGATCAGCTGGTCACGCTGGCCCGTGAACTCGAGGTGCTGCAGCACTACGTTGAGATCCAACAGGTCCGCTTTGAGGATCGCCTCACCGTCACCGTTGACGCCCCGAACGACGTCCAGCGCGCACTCGTGCCAAACCTCATCCTGCAGCCTTTGGTCGAAAACGCGATTCAGCACGGGCTCTCGGGTCGTGCGGCCGCGGGTCATGTCTCCGTGGTGGCGCGGCGGATGTACGACCAGCTGGTCCTCACCGTCGACGACGACGGCGTGGGCGAGGCCGATCCCGGGTCGCGGCGCGAAGGCGTTGGCCTCGCGAATTCGCGCGCGCGGCTCAGGCAGCTCTACGGGGATGCCCATCGCTTCGAGGCCGGAGGGACGGTCAACGGCTTTCGCGTCGTCATCGAGATTCCGCACCAGGTGGAGCCGGATCGTCAGGTCGCGCGCACGGCCGCACCACGATGACCGCGTCCCTGCGGGTCCTCATCGTCGACGACGAACCCCTCGCCCGCGCACACCTGCGCTCGATGCTCGAGGCGCGGGGCGATGCCACGGTGATCGGTGAGTGCGGTGATGGCACCAGTGCGGTCGCGCGCATCCTCGCCGATGCGCCGGACCTCGTGCTCCTGGATGTCCAGATGCCGGAGCTCGACGGCCTCGAAGTCGTGCGCCAAGTCGGGCCCGAGCGCATGCCGCCGACCATCTTCATCACCGCCTTCGACGAGCACGCGCTCGAAGCGTTCGAGGTGCACGCCGTCGACTACGTGCTCAAGCCCGTCAATCGACAGCGCTTTGCCCGGGCGATCGACCACGTGCGCCGGCAGGCGACCACGGCCCGCCAAAGCACCGGACTCGCCGAGGCCGTGGCAGCGATGCGCGAACCCCGCGCCGGCGCCGATCGACTCGCCGTGCGCATTGGCGAGCGAGTGCTATACCTCCGCGTCGCTGATTTCGACTGGATCGAGGCGGCCGGCGACATCGCCCGCATCCATGTCGGGCGCCAGGTCTACGAGCACCGTGCGACCCTCACGCAACTCGAGCAGCGCCTGCCTCGCGAGCGGTTCGTGCGGGTGCATCGATCCACGATCGTCAACACCGATCGCATCGCCGAGTTTCAGCCGTGGTTCCAGGGTGACTGGATCATCGTGCTGGCCGACGGCACCCGCTTGCAGAGCGGCAAGAGTTATCGCGCCCGGGTACGCAGTCTGATGGAGGGCTGACGGCCGACTTCATCGTCAGGGGCCGTACGTTCGTCGTCTCCACCGGTGCATTGGTCGTGCGGCCGTTGGAGTTGGCCGCCCTGGGGTGTCAGTATCCGCGTGCCACCGGGGTCATCCCGTGGCCTCTGATCCACACCTCTGACCGGAGCCGTCCCCTTGCGACTTCTTCCCGCGACCGCCGCGCTCGTGCTGAGCGTGATGTCCGCCGCGTGCGGCGGCGGCGACGATGGTGGTGTGGTCAATCCGCCGGCCGGGCGCACACTCGGCTCCATCGTGCCGAACGCGACGACGATCAACCTCACCGCCGGCCAGCGTCAGACCATCAGCGTACAGGCCCTGGACACCAACAACCAGCCGATGACGGCCAGCGGCTACGCCTTTACGTCCGCGACCCCAACCGTGGCGGTGGTCTCCACCGCGGGTGTCGTCACCGGCGTGGGCGCCGGATCTTCGACCATCGCCATTTCGCTGACGGTGGCTGGTGTTACCAAGACCGCGTCCGTGGCGGTGCAGGTGACGGGCCAGCTCCCGACGACCGCAACCATCGCCGCCGGCGGCAACAGCAATGACTTCACGCCGGACTTCGTCGCCCTCGCCCGCGGGGGCACGGTGACCTACACGTTTGGAGCGCGCGTGCACACGGTGGAGTTCGCGACCACGGGTGGCGCGCCGGGCAACATCGGCGCGTCGAGCAACACTTCGGTCACCCGCACGTTTGGCGCGGCCGGCACGTTCGGCTACCTCTGCACGCTGCACGCCAACCAGACCGGGACGGTGCTCGTTCCCTGACGGATTGCGGTACACAAGGAAAGACCCGAGGCACCGTCGACGATCGTGGGGGTGGAGCAGGCAAGTGATCGGCGGCGGTGTCCTCTCCTTTCTCTCTCAGCGGGCAATGGACACGAGTGAGCGGCACCTGGTCCTGGACGCGACCAACACCACGATCACCTTCGAGGTGATCTGGTTCGGCGTGTTTCCGGTCCGGGGCCGCTTCACACGGGTGCATGGGGCGCTGCACCTGGATCCTGGCTGCATCACGCGCGCCCAGGTCAGCGTCGACGTCGAAGCGGCGAGCCTGGACACCGGCATCGCGCTCCGCGATCGGCACCTTCGCGGTCCCCGGTTTCTCTTTGCCGAGCTGCACCCGTTCATCTCGTTTCGCAGCACGGCGATCGTGCGCCGCGGCGAGGATGTTGTTGTCGACGGCACGCTGGCGTTGCGGGGGCGCGAGACCTCCGTCAGGTCCACGTGGCCCATCGGGCCCCGCCGGGCGCATGCATTGCTCGATCTCGAGGCGGAGTTTACTGTCTCCCGCCGTGCCGGTGATGTTGGCTTTCCCTCGGGGATTGCCGGTTGGAACCCGTTGCTCAGGGCGATCGCCGACGCCGTAAGAATCAGCGTCTGTCTGCGGGTGCCCGCTGCACCGCTCGTCCCAGTGCTCGCCGCAGCCCGCTAGCCAGTCCGCGCAACACGCCCGCGCGCCGCCACCGGCCAGCTCGTCTCCACCTGGTCGCCGCGCACGCCGTGGATCACGTCGTTGAGGTGAACGACGATGCACACGTGGTTCGGCACGATGCGCACCTGCTCGCCCACGCTCGGGCGCCACGCGGACTTCCCGAGATCGAGCACCCCGTGCTCCTCGCTCATCCGCGACACGACCACCTCGGGACGATCGAGCAGCGCGCCAAAGCCCTCGCCGTCCACGCCGCGCATCGGCTCGCGCCCAAGCGCCTTGGTTCCGCAGTCCACCACCGCCTGACCCGCGACCGCGGTGCTCACCACCGTGCCGAGTACCGTGAACGCGCAGTCGTCCCACGTGCACGCACCGAGCGCGGCCGTCGTGCGGTCGTTGTAGACATACGTGCCCGGCCGGACTTCGGTGACGCCCGGTATCTCGTGCATCCGCCAGGCTGCGGGCGTCGAACCGCCGCTCACCACGCGCGGGTTCACGCCGCCGCGACGCATCACTTCGATCAGGCCCTGCACGTCCGCACGCAGCTTGTCGAGGTTGGCCTCCTGCTGCTGCACATGTTCGCGGATGTGACCCGGATAGAACATGACACCGGCGAAGTGGAGCAACGGTCGCGACCGGATGTGCAACGCAAGGGCGAGCGCTTCCTCGGGGGACTGTGCGCCCACGCGATGCATGCCGAAGTCCACTTCGACGAGCACGTCCACGTCACGGTCCGCCGCCTCCGCTGCCTCCGCGAGTGCATCGACGGCGATCATCGAGTCCAGTCCCACCGCGACGCGCACGGGGCGCGGCAGATCCATCACGCGCCTGAGCTTCGACGCGCCCAGCAACGGATACGCAAGCAGCAGGTCGTTGGAGACGTCCGCCATGACCTCCAGCTCGCGCGGCGTCGCGCACGTGAGCCCAACCGCGCCAAGCCGCAGTTGCTCCGCAGCGATCCGCGGCGACTTGTGCGTCTTGATGTGCGGCCGCAGCGACAGCCCGTGCAGCACCGCATAGGATGCCATCCGGTCGAGGTTCACCGCGAGCCGATCCAGGTCCACGAGCGCACACGGCGTCTCGAGCTCCTGAACCTGCTGCGGACGTGATGCCGTATCGAGACTGCGAAGCGTCAACATGGAAGCGCGTTCAGTCGGTGTCCCATTCCTCGACTCGCCAGATCGTCCATCCGTCCAACCTTCATCCGTCCACCGCCCGTCTCTCACCACCACCCCAGCACCTTCCACCACCCCACACCCACGATCGCCCACGTGCCCAGTGTCAACACGGATGCGATGAGCCCAAACCGCCACCACTCGCGCTGTGTCACGTACCGCGCGCCAAAATAGATCGGTGCGGTCGTCGTCCCATAGTGCGTGAGTGACGCGTCGAGGTTCGACGCGGCCGCCAGCGACAGTACCGCGAGCTGCGGCGGAGCGCCAGCCGCAAGCGACACCACCAGGAACGGCGTGAACATCGCCGTCGCGTGCGCCGTGATGCTCGCGAACGCGTAATGCGCGTAGAAGTACACGACCACCAGGATCGCAAGCGCCGGCGCCCACCCCCAGCCCGCCGTCCACGACGCCGCCTCCTCGGCGAACGCCTTCGTGATCCCCGTCTCGCCCAGCGCTTCGGCCATCCGGACGAGCCCGCCGTACCAGATGAACACGTCCCACGCCTGCCGCTCCGTGATCAGGTCGTCCCACCCGATCACCTTGGCCAGCAACAGCGCCGCCACGCCAAGCATCGCCACCACCGCGTAATGAATGCCATGCAGCGACGGCGTCATCCACAGCAGCGCCACGCCGGCGAACACCGCAAGCATCAGCCACTCGCCCCGCGACATCGGGCCCATCTGGTCGAGCTCACGCTGACCCAGCTCCGCCGCGTGCGGTGTTTCCTTCACGTCGGGCGGGAACACGCGGAAGAGCACGTACGGCACCAGCAGCAGCGCCACGAGCCCGGGAACCAGCCCGCCAATCAGCCACCGGGAGTAGGTCAGCTCCATCTGCGTGACGTCGAACGCGAACTTCGCGATCAGCACGTTGGAGGCCTGGCCCGTGAGGAACATCGCGCACGCGATCACGTCCACCTGATAGACCGTCACCATCAGGTAGGCGCCCAGCCGGCGCCGCGTGGCGCCCGGGGTCGAATCGTAGGCCTCGGCCAGGCTCCGTACGATCGGGAAGACGATGCCGCCGGCGCGCGCACTGTTGGACGGGATGATCGACGCAAGCACCACGTCGGTCGCGCCGAGTGCATAGGAAAGGCCTAACGACTTGTGCCCGAGCGCGCGAATGAACAGGAACGCGATGCGCCGCCCCAGGCCCGTCTTCATGACGCCGCGCGAAATGAAGAAGGCGCAGAGGACGAGCCACACGACCGGGTCGGCGTAGCCCTTGAGCGCCGCGGCGGGCGTCATCGTGCCGGTGGCCGCGATGGCCACCACACCCAGAAAGACGATCGCTCCCGCTGGCGCCGGGCGGAGGATCGACCCGACGATGGTCGCAAGAAAGATCGCGAGGAGCCGCCAACCATCCGGCGCGATCCCGTCCGGTGGGCCCACGACGAGGACGGCCGCCGCCACCAGCAGCGTCACGAGCCACCTCCACCACACGCGCTCGGCGAAGGGCTGCGGGGTGGTGGGCGCGGGCGCGGTCATGGGTCGGCGAATATGGGCGCCCCCGTGAAGGACCGCGAGGGTGATATCCTGCGCGCCGAGCGTGCCCTAAGTGCTTGAATCGCAACGCCGAATCGCGTCGATGCGGCAGGGCGACGAGCCCGAGCCCCTCCCCGGCTGACCGGTGTCCTGCGCGCCTAGGTGGGTACGGCCTGCGCGCCTAGAGGGTACGGCCTGAGCGGCGTGCGCTACGCCGACCGGCGAGGCCCCCCGCAGACGCCACTCGGCTGGCGCGACGGCCATCCACGCAACCCAATTCAGACTCATCTTGTCCCAAGGTCGATCGCGAATGGCACTGTGCCCTCGTGGTCCCGAACCTCCCTCGGCCCTTCGAACGTGTGAACGAACGCGAGCTCATTGCTCGGGCGGCCGCGGGTGATCCGGAGTCGCAGCGTGCGCTGTACGACGCGCACGTCGAACGCGTGTATCGGCTGGCCTTTCGGCTGGCCGGAGACGACGATCTGGCGAGGGACTTCGTGCAGGACGCGTTCGTTCGGGCCTTCCAGCGGCTCTCGGACTTTCGGGGCGACTCGGCGTTCGGAACCTGGCTGCACGCGATCACCGTTTCGGTGGCACTCAACGGGCTGCGAAAGATCAAGCGACTCCGGTCGCGCGAACTGCCGCTCGAAGATGCCGAGATGCTCGGTAGCATGCCGCGTCGGGCAGATCCCGACCTCCGGCAACGGCTCCACGCCGCGATCGATGGCCTTCCACCCGGGTACCGCACGGTGTTCGTGATGCACGACGTGGAAGGCTTCACGCACGAGGAGATCGCACAGTCGCTCGGCATCCAGCCGGGGACGAGCAAGGCACAGTTGTTCCGGGCGCGCGCACGGCTGCGCGACGTCCTGGCCGATTTCGCAGGAGCGTGGTCCGCATGACCGACGACGAAAAGTTCGATACCTGGCTGACAGCGCGGGCAAGCGAGTACAACGAGCCGCCGAAGACGGTGCCGCGCGAGCCCATGTGGGAAGCCATTCGCGCATCACTCGACGCGGACGCGACCGTTGGTATGGCGCATCGACGCCGCGTCACGCCGATCCGCTGGCTCTCGATCGCTGCGGCCGCGGCCGTACTCGTCGTGGTGAGCTTTCAAGTCGGGCGCTGGAGCCGCGCCGGTGGATCGACCACGCCAGATGCATCCAGTGCGGTCTCGACAGCGCGCACCGACAACGCACTCTACACCAGGGCAGCTGAGCAGCATCTCGGCCGCGCCGATGCTCTGCTGACGACCATGCGCTCGGCCACGGACGACATCGACCCGGCTCTTCAGGCGTGGGCGCGAGACCTGCTGGCCGACACCCGACTGCTGATCGACTCACCGGCCGCAACGGACGCCCTGCGCCGGCGACTCCTGCAGGATCTCGAACTCACGCTCGCCCAGATCGTCCAGCTTCCCGCCGCTACCACGCCTGACGATCGACAGCTCGTCGAGCGCGCGCTGCAGCGCGGCGAGCTGCTCACCCGGATTCGCACCGCGGTGCCGTCCACCTACAGCGGTACCTGATTGGAGATCGCCATGACCTCGAGCCGTTTCCTTCGATTCACCTTCGTTGTCGGGTTCGCCGCGCTGGGCGCGGCACCCCTTGCCGGACAGGCGTCCCCGGCACCCGCGTCGGCTGCCCGGCCGGTGGACGGCGGCAGCACACAGTTGGGGTTGATGAACCCCGGGGCGTTTGAGGCGGAGGAGGCGATGTGGACCGATGCCGATCTCCTGGCTCGGCGACGCTGGTCGAGTGGCGACCAGGCCTCAGACTCGCTGTATCGCCTGGGGCGTCAGGCGCTCAACCGTGGCGACTTTGGTCGCGCCGCCTCGCTCTTTCAGCAGTTGCGGGAACGCGATCCACGGGCGCGGATCGCCGCTGACGCGCTGTACTGGCACGCGTACGCCATGTACCGCGCCGGCGGCTCCGGCAACCTGCAGAACGCGCTCGCTTCGTTGACCACGCTCACGAGCGAACATCCGCGAGCGGCGATCAGTGGTGACGCGCGCGATCTGCGCATCCGCGTGTGCGGCGAACTCGCGCGACAGGGCAACGAGCGCTGCGCCGCCGAGATCGCGGCCGCGGCCAACGCCGAGCGCCCGGAGCGTCCGGAACGGCCCGACCGCGTCGAGCGCCCCGAACGGCCCGAGCGCGGGGACCGCGGGAGCGCACCGGTGCCGCAGGGCTGTCCCGACGAAGACGACGACGAGCGCCTTGCCGCGCTGAACGCGCTCTTGCAGATGGACGCCGATCGCGCGCTCCCGCTCCTGGAGAAGACCCTGCAGCGTCGCGACCGCTGCTCGGTGACGCTGCGTCGCAAGGCGATTTTTCTGATCGCGCAGAAACGCGACCCGCGGGCGGCCGACATGCTGCTCAACGCCGTACGAAACGACCCGGATCGCGAGGTACGCTCGCAGGCCGTCTTCTGGCTCGGCCAGATTCGCGACGAGCGCGCCACCTCCATTCTCGAGAACCTGCTGCGGACCGAGCAGGACGAGGCCGTGCTGGAGAAGGCGATCTTTGCCCTGTCGCAGCAGAAGAGCACCCGCGCCGCCTCGATCCTGCGCGACATCGCGCTGCGTGACAGTGCGCCGACGCGGCTGCGCGAACAGGCCATCTTCTGGCTCGGCCAGCAGCGCTCGGGCGAAAACGCGGAGCTGCTGATCGGGCTGTTCGCCCGCACGTCCAACGAGGACATCCGCGACAAGATCATCTTTTCGCTGTCGCAGATGCGTTCGCCCGCTACCGACAAGTTCATGCTCGACCTCGCGACCGACGAAAAGGCCGACGTGGAGATGCGCAAGAAGGCCCTGTTCTGGGCCGGCCAGAACCGCTCGCTCAACGTCGCGGCCATCGCGGCGATGTACGATCGCGTGACCAACCAGGAAATGCGTGAGCAGGTGATCTTTGTCCTGGCGCAGCGCCGTGACCCCGCGGCCGTGGACAAGATCTTCGATATCGCCCGCAACGATCGCGACAAGGCGATGCGATCCAAGGCGATCTTCTGGCTCGGGCAGTCACGGGATCCGCGCGTCGTCAAGCTGCTGGAGGAGCTCCTCAACAAATGATCATCTCCATGAGAGACGCATCGCCGGGTTTCGCTGACGCCAGAGCGCGCGTCCGTTGCGCGGCCACCGCAATGCTCGCCGTCGTGGTCGTGGGCGCCGGTGCCACGCCGGTTCGCGCGCAGTCGGCCGCCACGCGGCTGGCCGCCGTCCGCGATGGTCAGGTGCGTTTCACCTTTACCCTCCGCCCCGGCGTCTGCGGGCAGGGCCAGAACGTCTGGCGCACCGGAGTCAGTCGCACGCGGACCCGCACGACGTTGGATACAGACGAGAGACGCGACGTGGAGTATGACGTCGAATGCGACTCCGGCCCCGGCCGCGTCGTGATCGACAAGAACGAAGGCGCCATCACAGACGTGCGGTTCTACATCGGCGGCCGCTGGCGTGCGTCGGCTGCTGCCGCGGACCTCGGAGCGGTTGGCGCCCGCGAGACGTCGCAGATCCTGCTCGCCATCGTCCAGGGCGAGGGGGGACGCGTCTCGGAGCGCGCGATCTTCCCTCTCACGCTCATCGACAGCGTTGACGTCAACGGCGACCTGCTTCGGATAGCACGCAACGACACGCGGCCATCCTCGACCCGCAAGCAGGCCGTGTTTTGGCTCGGTCAGGCCGCCGAGGGCCCGGCCACGGCCGGACTCACGGAGCTCGTTGGCGAAGCAGCGCTCAATCGTGACGTGCGGGAGCAGGCGGTCTTCGCGCTGTCGCAGCGACCGCGGGACGAAGGGGTCCCGTCCCTGATCAATGTCGTGCGTACGAACCGTGACCCGGAGATCCGCCGCAAGGCCCTGTTCTGGCTCGGGCAATCCGGAGACCCGCGCGCCGTGGATCTGATCGAAGAACTGCTCACCAGGCGGTGACCCGGCATCCGACCTCTGGGCAGGCCCGCAGGCGAGCGTGAATCGCCCGCAGCATCCCCGCGTGACAGTGACGCGAGCGTGCGCAGGGGAAAGGCCGTCGCGGGTTGTCGTGTGTGCCCCGGCACGACGCCGAGCACCGCACAGCCGCCTTCCGGGATGGGGGTTCGCACGTCGGGGCCCACGCCCTATCCATGCGTCGGCGGCGCCTGTTCTATTCCTGCCGGTCACCAGGCGCGAGGACGTGGGTGGGCACGGACAGATATCGTCGACTCTTTGACGACAGTACCGCACCGCAACTCGTCGTCGACGGGCGCGACGGCCGGATCGTGGAGGCGAACCGGGCGGCGGCGGACTTCTACGGCGTCACCCCCGACGGGCTGACGGGCACGACCCTCTCGTCGTTAGGCGTCGAAGACCCCGGCGGCCTGCGCGATGCCCTCGAAGTCGCTGCCGCTGTCGGGGTCCACCTCGTGGGCCTCGCGCAACGCCACGCCTCCGGCGAGGTCCGACGCACCGAAGTGTACGGGACACCGTTTGCCGGCCCCGACCAGCAGCTCGTCCACCTCATCCTGCACGACATCACCGAACGCGAAGCGGCCCGCGATCGTGAACGCGAGTTTCTGGGTCAGCTCGCACGACAGGATGCCCTGCAGCGAACGGAGACGTTCAGTCGCATGGGCGAGCTGGTCTCAGGTGTCGCTCACGAGGTGCGCAATCCGCTCTTCGCGCTCTCCTCGGCCATCGACGCGCTCCGCCAACGCCTCGCGGACAACGAGCACTTCGCGCGCTACGCCCCTTTGCTCACGAGCCAGGTGGAGCGGCTGTCCACACTCATGGCTGACTTGCTCGACTATGGCCGACCGGCCGCGCTCGCGGTTCGTCCGGTGCGTGTGACCGAAGTCCTCGTCGCGACTGCCGAGGTCTGCTCGCCGATCGGCGAGCGGGCCCGCGTCGCCGTCGAGCCGCACAGCTCGTGTCGGCCGGAGACCTGGGTCGCGGTGGACCTGTTTCGATTCGTGCAGGCACTCCAGAACCTCGTCACGAACGCCATTCAACACGCCCCCGCGGGCAGCACGGTCACGCTCGAGGCCCACATGGTCGACGCCGACGTGGAATTCAGCGTGATCGATCAGGGCCCGGGGTTCGACGAGGCGTCGATCGCGAGCGTCTTCGAGCCATTCTATAGTCGCCGACCGGGAGGCACTGGCCTCGGGCTGGCGTTGGTGCACCGCACGGTGCACGATCATCAGGGTACTGTCAGTGCCGAAAACCAACGCAGTTCCGACGGCCGGGTCGTCGGTGCCGTGGTGCGCGTCCGGCTTCCGACCACCTCTTCCCGACCGAAGTGAACTCAACCAGGCGCCTGCTCCTCGTCGAAGACGACCCGGCGATCCGCTTCGCCCTGCGTGATTTTCTGGGCACCAACGGCTACGCGGTCACCGAAGCCGCGACGTGCGCCGACGCCGAGCGCGCCTTCGAGCGCGAGCGGCCCGCCCTGGTGCTGAGCGACTACCGGCTTCCCGATGGGACGGCGCTGGATCTGCTTCCCCGCATCCGCGCGCTCAGCGCCGTCGTGCCGTTTCTGGTTCTCACTGGCCACGGGTCGGTCGAGCTGGCGGTCGAGGCCATACGCCAGGGTGCGGACGACTTCCTGACCAAGCCGGTATCGTTGCCGGCATTGGCGGTCGTGCTCGATCGCGCACTAGACCGTCAGCGCGAGCGCCAGCGCAGTATGGCGAGAGCTGTGCGCCAGCAAAGGGCCACAACGGACCCGTTCGTCGGAGAGTCGGCGGCAATCCACCGACTCCGCGAACAGGCGGAACGCATCGCGGCTACGGACCGCCCAGTCCTGATTCTCGGCGAAACCGGGGCCGGAAAGGGTGTGCTCACGCGATGGCTCCACGCGCATGGGGCCCGCGCCGACGAAGCCTTCGTCGACCTGAACTGCGCTAGTCTCCCCCGCGAACTGCTCGAAAGTGAGCTCTTTGGCTTTGAACGCGGGGCGTTCACGGGAGCAGTCACCGCCAAAATGGGCCTGGTCGAACTGGCGCACCGCGGCACGCTGTTTCTGGACGAAATCGGCGACCTCGAACTTTCGCTCCAACCCAAGCTCCTCAAGGTCCTCGAAGACCAGGTCTTCCGGCGGGTGGGTGCGGTCAAGGACCGCCAGGTGGACGTGCGGCTCGTGGCTGCCACGCACCAGGATCTGCCCAACCTCGTTGGCGCCGGCAAGTTCCGCGGAGACCTCTACTTCCGCATCAGCACCATCCCGCTCCACGTGCCCCCGCTGCGGGAACGAAAGGAAGACATTCCGATCCTCGCGCGCCGACTCCTCGAACGGCTGGCCGGGGAATTGGGCCGCGCTTCGATCGAACTGACACCCTCGGCCGACGAGGCTCTCGCCAGACACCCGTGGCCGGGCAACGTGCGCGAACTGCGCAATGTGCTCGAACGCGCCGTGCTCCTCTCCGCGCGCGGGTCTATACGCGCCGCGGACCTCACATTTGATGCGCCCGCGGCGCTGACCCCGGCCGGCGGCACGACGGCCATCATCGGCGGAGAGGACCACCTGACTCTGGAAGAACTCCAGCGGCGCCACATTATTCGCGTGCTGGAGCTCGTCAACGGGCGCGTGGAGGTGGCCGCCCAGCGATTGGGTGTCCCGCGCTCGACCCTGTACCAAAAACTCAAGGCGATGCGCATCGCGGTCGCCAGGCCCGCCTCCTGACATCGGCGGAGCATTCGCCAGGACGAACCGACATGAGCGACCCCATCTGGACCCACGCCGAAGCCAACGGCGCCGAAGGCGGCCCCAACGACACGGGCAACGTCGACAAGATCCGCGACATCCTCTTTGGGTCCCAGATGCGGGACTACGATCGCCGGTTCGCGGCGACCGAAGAGCGACTCGGGCGCGAATCCACCAACCTGCGTGAGGACCTCGGCCGGCGAATGCTCGCCACCGAGCAATACCTCCGCGCCGAACTCGAAGCGCTCAGCTCGAGCCTGCGGAGCGAAGAGCGCGAGCGTCTCCAGGGCGTGCGCGATGCGATGGACGCCATCGGCGCCCTCAATCGCGAGCTCTCCGATCGCGTGGCCGCCCTGGCCGAGCAGTCGGCGCAGGCCCAGCGTGACCTGCGTGCCCAGCTGCAGGACACGCACCGCGCACTCGCCGAGGAGACGGCTCGTCGGCACGACGAGATCTCCGACGCGCTGCGTCGTGAAGCCTTCGATCTGCGATCGGCAAAGGCGGACCGCAGCACGATCGCGGCCATGTTCGCCGAGTTCGCGCAGCGCCTGGCCGGCGGACCCGACGCTCGTTAGGTCGCACGGCAACGCGCGTGGCCGACCCCGTCCGCCTATCGGACCCTCCCGCGGGATCGCCGCGGCCCGTCGATCCCGCGGTGCGTGAGCTCGCGGACCATCGGGCGTCGCCCACGCCCGCCGAGCGCTGGGCCGAGCTGACCAGGTTGCTCATCGGGGCAGAGCGCGACCGCCTGACGAGAGTCGAGCGTCGCCTCGACGATCCATCGCTCGGCCTCGATGCGGTGAGCGACGCGCTCCCTGACGCCATCCATCGTCGCGCGAAGGACCCCGCGCTCGGCGCGGCCCTGGGTCCGGTGGTCGGCGAGGCGATCAAGGCGTCGGTACGCCGGGACCCGCAGCCCGTCGTCGATGCGATCTTCCCCGTCATCGGGCCGGCGATCCGCCGCGCGATCTCCTCGGCATTCGGCGAGCTCGTTCAGTCGATCAACACCACGCTCGAGCACTCGTTCTCCCCGCGCGGCATCGGCTGGCGCATCGAGGCCATGCGGACGGGGAAGTCGTTCGCCGAGGTGGTGCTCAGGCACTCCCTCAGGTTTCGCGTCGAGCAGGTCTTTCTGGTGCATCGCGTGACGGGCCTGCTGGTCACTCACGTCTCCGCGCCCGGTGTGAAGGCGCTTCCTCCGGAGATGGTCGCCGGCATGCTCACCGCGCTTGGTGACTTCGCACGCGACACGTTCGAGATGTCGGTGCAGGAGGGACTCGATTCGTTCGCGCTCGGAGACCTGACCGTGTGGGTGGAGCAGGGCCCAGCCGTGATGCTCGCCGCCGTCATCCGTGGCCACGCCCCGCTCGCCCTGCGCGAAACGCTCCAGCAGGCCGTGGAAGAGGTGCAGCGTGTGCACGCGACCGACCTCGATGCCTTCGCGACCTCGGGGCGTGCATTCATCGTTCGCGACGGCATCATCGAGTCCTGTCTCGTCTCGCAGGTGGCGACGCGAGCTCCCGGAGCGGGGCGATGGAAGGTCGCAGCGCTCGCCGGCGCCCTGCTGCTTGGCATCGGTTGGTGCGCCGCGCCGCGCGCGCTCGAGTCCCGTCGATTCGGGAAGGCCGTCGATGCCCTGAGGCAGGAACCCGGTGTGGTGGTCGGGAGTACGGGCCGTACAGCCGGTCGCTACGTCCTCACCGGCCTGCGCGATCCCCTGGCCCGCGATCCTGCGCAGGCCATCCTTGCCGCCGGCCTCGATTCGTCCAGGATCACGATGCACTGGGAGCCGTACATCGCCTTGCGCCCCGAGTTCGTCTTGCGCCGCGCGGGTGCGGCGCTGGCGCCGCCATCGTCGGTGCAATTGGTGATGCACGGCGACACGCTCTCGGCCACCGGTGTGGCGTCGGCGGCATGGCTGGCGCGTGCGCGCGGACTCGCACTGGCGCTGGGCGGCGTATCGGCGACCGACTTCACCGCGGTGCGCGACTCGGCCGAGGTCGCGCTCCGTGCCGCGGCAGATCGTGCGGAAACCTTCACCGTCTCCTTCGGCCTCGGATCGGCCATCCCTCGCGGCGAGTTTCGGCGGGTCGTGGACTCCATGTCGGTCGCCCTGCGCGACCTGCTGCGCGATGCGGCGAGTGTGGGGCGAACGGTCGGCGTGGAGATCAGGGCCACGACCGACACCGTGGGCACCGAAACGTCGAATGCGCCGCTCCGGATCGCGCGCGCTCGCGTGGTCCGCAACATGCTGATGGCAAGCGGAGTGCCCGCCCCGGTCATGACGCCGAGTCCCGACTCCACCCCGGGCCGACGATCCGCGTCGCTCCGCATCGCCATTCGAGCCATCTCGCCGAGCAGTCAGTGACGGTCATTCAGCGCAAGGTCTGCATGTTGGGCGCCACCGGCGTCGGAAAGACGAGCCTCGTCAGGCGCTACGTCGAGAGCATGTTCAGCGAGAAGTACCAGGCGACGATCGGTGTCAAGATCGACCGCAAGCTGGTCGACCACGAAGGCGGCCAGGTGAGCCTGCTGCTGTGGGATCTTCAGGGCGAAGACGACCTGCAGAAGGTGCGGACCACCTACCTGCGCGGTGCTGCTGGCCTCATCTATGTCGCCGACGGTACGCGTCCCGACACACTCGATCGTGCGCTCGCCATCCAGCGTGGTGCCGAAGATGCGGTCGGCAGCGTCCCCTCCCTCCTGTTCGTGAACAAGTCGGACCTTGCCGACGAGTGGGCGGTCACCGCCGCCGATCAGGGCGCCCGCGGGCCGGCGGGCGTTGACGTGTTCACGACCTCGGCACGGACCGGCGCCAACGTCGAAGCGGCGTTTGCCGCCCTCGTTCGTCGGATGCAGGCGCCCTAGCCAGCCGCATCCGGAATCGGGACGCGCCAATCCGCGTTCCAGAATCGGCGCCACCGTTCCTCCTTGGTTCCGGCAGCGCCGACGCTCGCTGCGAGCGCCCAACCTGTTCCGGGAAAGCGACTTGCTCCGGCTCGCCGACACAGGCACCGGCATGGAACGCGCGTTGCTTTGACTCTGGTGTCGAAGTTTCCCACGCCAGGGCGCTACGTGACTGCTGGATCCCGGCGGGTGCTCGTCACCGGACGAGAGACACCCCGCCTTTCCGTATTGACTGGGTATCTGACGTTCCGCGGCTTTGTCGTCGATCACGTTCCCGACGTGGCCGAGGCCCGCGCGATGCTCGGTCAGGTGCCGTATCGTGGGGTCGTCGCTGCCTTCGATCTCGGCTTCGACGATCCCGATCCCCTCGTCGCGCTCATCGACGACGCGCACCGTGAAGCGGAGCGGCCGCGAACCGTGGCCCTCGTGCAGTCGTCCCCTTCGCGAATCGTGCGCTGGCCGGAGGCCGACCTCGTGCTCGGCGCCGACCTGCCGATCATGCACCTCGGAGCCGTGCTGTGCGCCTCACTCCTCGGGTAGTGCGCATGGCGGCGAGCAACGTCCGGGTGCCGTCGGCGCGTGTGCTGGTGCGTCGCGAGGCGATCTGGCGGTCGCCGGCTCCGGTCGCCCGCGAGCGCGTCGAACTTACGTACTACCCGCCTGAGCGGCTGGTCTCCTCGTCGTTTGTCGCCTATGGCGCGGCGCCCGACGTGGCGACGTTCGAAGACACCGTATTGCCCGTGGCCGGCGCGTTGCGATACTCGCGTTCACACGTACTCGTCGGTTTCGTCGTCCATGCGGCATCGTTCGATGCTCGGTTCCTGCGAGTCGCCATGGAGCGCTGCCACGGCCTGGGCTTCGGCACGATCGTCGAGATCGCCGGAGAATGGGGTACCTCGGCGCTCGAGTTGCTCTGGGCGCTGCGGCCGCTTTACCTCCGGCTGGGCCCGGACCACGTGCGCGGCGTCCACGTGATTCCCGAGCAGCTGCATTCCGTGCTTCGACTGGCTGCGTTTGCCGAGTACAACCGTGTGCCCATGGTCGTGCGCGGCGCAGAGTCACCGGAAGAGCGCACCGTGCTGCGGAACGCCGGGCTCGAGCTCTATCATGTGACGGAGTCGGGATCAACGACCCCGGATCCCTTGCGGGACTTCGGGCCCGCGGGAAGTGTCCGAACGGCGACCGTCCTTCAATTCCCCGCCTGGCCAGCGGAGGGATAGGGGCGAACGGGGCGCGGGCCGGCTGGCGACACGCGGAGCGCCGCCGGCCCACCCCCGGCGCCGGGCTCGAGGCCAGTCAACACGATCCGTCGCCCACGTTGCGCCTGGTCGAACGCCGGGACCGCGCGACCTCTTGTCACATGGCACGCCCTCGCGCGCAGCGGTAGCATTCCAGCGATGCGCGGAGACGGCGTACGACTCGCCTTCGATCCGCGTCGCTCGGCACCTGCCCACTTCTCCTGAGTCGCGCCTCGGCTGCCATGCCCATCATTTACCTGAACGGCTCCTACATGCCTCGCGAAGAGGCGAAGCTCTCGATCGACGATCGCGGCTTCATCTTCGGCGACGGCGTCTACGAAGTCACCCGTGTCGTCAACGGTGAATTGTTCGAATCCGGACGCCACCTGACGCGCCTCGCCCGGGGCCTCGCCGACCTTCAGCTTGACCCGGTGGAGTCGCTCGCCGACATCGAGAACATCTCGCGTCGACTCATCGCCGAGAACGGGCTCGAGGAGGGGGAAGGGACGATCTACCTGCAGATCACGCGCGGCGCCGCACCGCGCACCCACCACTTTCCTCCCGCTGGCACCCGCTGCACCGTGTTTCTCTCCGCGGCAAAGTTCACGGTCCCGAACGACAAGCGGGCGACTGGTGTTTCGGTGGTGACGTACCCCGACATCCGCTGGTCCCGCTGCGACATCAAGACCGTGAACCTGATTCCCGCCGTGCTGGCCAAGCAGTATGCCGTGGACCACGGGGTCTTCGAGGCGATCTTCGTGCGCGGGAGTGCGATCACCGAAGGTTCGCACACGAACGCCTTCGGGGTGATCAACGGCGAATTGCGCACCTACCCGGCGTCCAACTACATCCTCGGTGGTGTGACGCGGGACGTGGTGCTGGAGCTGGCGCGCGAGCTGGGCATTCCTGTCGCCGAGCGTGCCTTTCACGTGGCCGACATTCCGCGACTGGAGGAGTTTTTCGTCACTGGCACCACGACCGACGTCATGCCGGTGGTGGAGATCGACGGTTCGCGGGTCGGCACTGGCACGCCAGGGCCGATCTCCCGCCAGCTCTACGAGGCGCTGGCGGGCCGGCTGTACCGGTCGTCGGCGATGGCGCGTTAGGCAGTGACAGGCTCGCGGCGCCTGGAGCGCTCACCAGGGCCGGACGCAACTCATTCATCGCGCCGGCCTGCGCCGGAGCGTGGCTTCCCTCTCGCCGCTCCTGCCAATGTCAGGAGCCAGGTGTCCTGCTGATGACCGCTCGATTCTTCGCGACGTATGCCATGCTCACGCTGGCGTTCACCGCACCCCTGGGTGCCCAGACGCTGCCGCGGGTTCACGTTCTCGCCACGGGTGGTACGATCTCCAACCTCGGCAACGACGCACGCCGCACTGGCGAAGAACTGGTCGACGCGATTCCCCAGCTCAAGGGATTGGCACGCGTCAGTGTCGAGCAGTTCAGCAACGTCGTGTCCGGATCGATCACGCAGGAGATGTGGCGCGACCTCGCGCGCCGTATCACCGCGCTGCAGTCGGGACCGGATGCGCCCGCCGGCTTCGTGATCACGCACGGCACCGACACCATGGAGGAGACGGCGTATTTCCTCTCGCTGACCGTTGGCGGCTGTTCACCCATCATCGTGACGGGCGCCATGCGCCAGGCCAGCGCCGTGGGCGCCGATGGCCCGGCCAACCTGCTCAATGCAGTGCGCGTCGCCGTGGCGCCGGCGGCGCGCGGGCGCGGCACGATGGTCCTCATGAACGACGAGGTCTTTGCGGCGCGTGACGTGACCAAGTCGAACACCACGCGCCTCAATGCCTTCACCGCGCCTGACGCCGGCGTCCTCGGTCTCGCCGATCCCGACGTGGTGGTCTTTCACCGCCCGGCACCCGAGGTCGGGAGCATGTGCCGTCGGGCCGCGATCGATCTCAGCAAGCTCACCGACTTTCCGCGGGTAGACATTGTCTACGCGGCGATCGGTACCGACTCGGTGCTGGTGGACGCCGCCGTCGCGGCGGGAGCGCGCGGACTCGTGGTCGCCGGTGTCGGCCGCGGCGGCAGCACGCCGTCCATGGGGCGCGCGCTCAATCGTGCACGCGATGCCGGCGTCGTGGTCGCCATCTCCAATCGCACCGGCTCGGGACGCGTAGGCGTCGGTGGGCCGCGAGAGTCCGCGGCTCGCGCCGGTGAAGGCGCGATGATCGGGACCGCCGACCTCAACCCGCAGAAGGCGCGCCTGCTCGTCATGCTCGGCCTCGCCACCGGCCTGCGCGCCGGCGACATTGCCCGCCTCATGGAGCTCCGCTGACCCATGCCTTCACGCAATCGACTCGTCACCATGACCCGCTGCGCATTGTTGGCCGCCATTGCGGCCGTCGCTCCGACACTCGGCGCCCAGACGGCGAGCGTGCCGACCGCGAACCCTGCCGTCGCCGCGGCCCTGGACATCGTCAGGCGCGACAATGCCTGGACCCTCGAACAGCAGGTCTCGATCTGCGAAATCCCGGCGCCGCCATTCAAGGAGCAGGTGCGGGCCGCGGAGATGGTCCGACGGTTCCGGTCGCTCAACCTGACAAACGTTCGCATCGACGGCGAAGGCAACGTGATCGCCGAGCGCGCGGGCTCGGGGTCCGGGCCGACCGTGGTGGTCTCCGGGCACCTCGACACCGTGTTTCCGGAGGGGACGAACGTGAAGGTGACGCGCGAAGGGACGTTGTTTCGCGGGCCGGGGATCGGCGACGATTGCCGCGGGCTCGCCACGTTGCTTGCGGTGGCGCGGGCGGTTGACCAGGCGAAGGTCCCCTTCCCCGGCAAGATCCTGTTTGTCGCGACCGTGGGCGAAGAAGGCCCCGGGAATCTCCGCGGCGTCCGGGCACTGTTCAAGGCGCCGCCGGAGAAGATCGACTTCTTCATCTCGGTCGATGGCACCGGACTTGGCCTCACTACCGGCGCGGTGGGCAGTCACCGATACAAGGTCGAGTTCCAGAACCCCGGTGGCCACAGCTTTGGCGCCTTTGGGATGCCGGCGCCGATCCACGCCATGGGCCGCGCGATCGCGAAGATCAGCGACTTCAAGCCGCCCGCCAACCCAAAGACGACGTTCAACGTGGGGATCGTCAGCGGTGGCACGTCGGTGAACACCATCTCGCCGCTCGGCGCGATGGAGGTCGACCTGCGCTCGGAGTCACCGCAGGAACTCGCGGCGATCGATGCAAGGCTCAAAGCGGCCGTGCAGCAGGCGGTCGAGGAAGAGAACGCTCGTGCGCCGCAGTCCAGCGCGAAGGTCACCGTGAAATGGACCGACATGGGCGTGCGGCCGGCCGCGCCCGTGAACGACGCGTCGCACATTGCGCGCACGGCGCTGGCGGCGGCCAGGGCGATCGGCTTCACGGCGCCGACCAGTGCGTCCAGCACCGACGCCAATATCCCCATGAGCCTTGGCATTGCCGCCATCACCATGGACGGCGGTGGGATGGGGCGCGGTGCCCATTCGCTGACCGAGTCCTACGACGATGGCGCGGATGGCTGGAAGGGGCCGCAGTGGGTGCTGCTGACCGTCGTCGCACTCGCGGGCGCCAGGTAGGGCGCGGCGCAGCAGCGGCAACTGCAGGTAACGCGCTGGGCACTGGCTTCGAGAACGAGCGTCAGCGCCGCATCACTTCCTGCAGTCGGGCCACGAGCGCCTTGGGCGTAAATGGCTTGGGAAGGAATGCGGCGCCGTCTTCGAGCGCTTCACTCAGGCGCAGTGCGCCGGCCGTGTAGCCAGAGACGTGCAGGACGCGGATGCCAGGACGCTCCTGCCGGAGGCGTCGCGACAGTTCACCGCCGCCCATTCCCGGCATGATGACATCGGTGACGAGGGCGTCCACCTCGTGCGGATACGTACGAGAGATCTCGATCGCTTCTTCGCCCGACGCGGCCTGGAGCACCACATAGCCCGCCCGTTGCAGCACGCGTTTCATGAGCAGGCGCACCGTGGGCTCGTCTTCCGCGAGGATCACCGTGCCGCTCGAGGCCGTTGCATGACGATCGTCCGCGGTTGCATCACCGCTCGGCAGAACCGCAATGGGGAAGTACACCGTGAGCCGGCGACCCGCTTCGGGCGACTCGAGCAGGACGGACCCACCGGATTGGCGCACGAATCCGCGCAACGTGGCGAGCGCCAGCCCTGAGCCAGTGTCGGGAAGTTCCACGCCGAAGAACGGCTCGAACAGTCGTGCGCCCGCTCCGGGCGCGAACGCTGGCGCGGAGTCGGTCACCGTGATCGTCGCGTAGCTGCCGGGGCTCAGGTAATCCGGCGTGCCGGCTATCGGTGCATCGAGGTCGGCGCGCCCGACCTGCAGGTCGAGCTGTCCACCGCGGCCCATCGCATCGGCGGCGAACGCGCCCAGCGTCACGAGCACCTGCTCGAGTTCCTCGCCATCGACGTTGGCGATCGCGCGCACCGAGGTCGTGTGCGCGCGGATGTCGAGGTCGGGGCGCAAGGTGCGCCGCATCGACGAGACCGCGCGCCTGACGATGACGTTCAGGTCGCTCGGTCGCGGCGCGAGTACCTGCTGCTGGCTCAGCGCCAGCAACTGCCGCGTGAGTTCCGCGCCGCGGCGGGCGGCTCGACGCACCTCCTCCGCATCCTGTCGCCCGATGTGGTGCGGTTCGAGCGCGTCCTCCAGCATCTCGATCGACGTCAGGATCGTGGTAAGGAGGTTGTTGAAGTCATGCGCCACGCCGCCAGCGAGCCGATTGAGCGCCGCCACGGTTTCGGCCTGACGTGACTGCTGCTCGAGCTGGCGTCGTGCGGTGGCGTCGACCTGAACACCCCAGGCGCCGGTGAGGTGGCCACCGCGCACCGTGCCCACCAGGTGTGTCACGAAGTGGCTCGTGGTGCCATCCGGGGAACGCTGGGCGTACTCCACGCCTTCGAGCCGGTAGCCCGAGTGGACGAACGCGCGCAGGTAGTCTCGATGCGTCGGGTTCGATGCGTCGAGCAGGAACGCCACGTTGCGCCCGATGATCGCCTCCGCGCGCGGAAAGCCGTACTGCTCGGCGAGGGCGTCGTTGCAGTCGACGAGGCGCAGGTCGCGCAGGAGCCGTTCCACCTGGTCCTCGGCGTCGAGCGTGATCGGCATCGGCGGCTGCATGGCGAAGTGCGCCAAACGATCCGATGCAGGATCGGTCATCGAGACTGGGGCTGGCGCGAGCGCGCCTGTGCCCGTCGGGTCGTCGGTGTCGGCCGGCGAAGGCAAGGGACGGAATTGTTGGACGCCGACTCGCACGGGCAGGGGGTGCGAACCGTCGTCGGGGAGGGATGTACGAGGCGCGGCGTCCCTGCTGCGCCAGCAGACGCATAAACCTGTGCCGGACCCGGAGGCGGCGGAAGAGGTGGGGGACGAACGGAAATCAGAGCCAGTGCCGCGCCTGGTCCGGCAGGTGAGCCCGCCACGATTCGCTGTCAGGCGTTGGATGCGCCGCCTTGAACGCGCGGAAGCGCCGGAGCGTACGGGCGTATCGACGCTCCGACATGTGCACCCGATGGTGCGGCATGTGGATCAGCGCCTGCTCCACCGACCACAGGTTCGTCGTCCCGAGCCGCCAGTTTGTGCGCACGATCACATCCAGGTCCGCCGTCCCGTACCCCACGACACGCCCCTCGCCGTCGACAAACGGGTCCATGTAGGAGTCGACGAGCGCACGCACCGTGCGAAAGACCGGCTTGCGGCCGTGCAATCCCTCGTCGCGCGATCGCGCGACCGTTCCCCAACGCCCGTCCTGACGGTACAGGAACACCACGTGGTCGAGCTTGTCCTGCGACTCGATGTCCAGCACCAGCGGCGGATAGCCGTGCTGCTCCAGCACCGTCGCGGCGAAGAGCACGGCTTCGAGGCAGTGGGCGCTCCCGTGCTTCACGACGCCGCGAAAGGTTCTGAGTGTCTCCTTCCAGTTGTAGGGGAACTCCCGCAGGAAGCGCTGCACGGCGACGGGCGTGCGCAGTCTGGCGACGAGTGCGCGCTCGCGGGGGGTGAGGGCGGAGAGGGGTGGTCGACGGTCGGTCACGGTTGGAGAGAGGAAAGGCGAGACGCTCAGGAAAGGAGCAATTCCAGGTCTTCCCTCGTGAGCGAAGACACCGGCCCCGCGTCCGCCCGGATGATCGCCTCCGCAAGGTCGCGCTTGGAGGCCTGCAGCTGCACCACCTTCTCCTCCACCGTGTCGCGCGCGATCAGGCGCGTCGCAAAGACCGCGCGCGACTGGCCGATACGATGCGCGCGATCGATCGCCTGCGACTCCACCGCCGGGTTCCACCACGGATCGAGCAGGATCACGTAGTCCGCGGCGGTCAGGTTGAGGCCAAGCCCTCCAGCCTTGAGGCTGATCAGGAAGACGGGGCACGAAGCGTCCTCCTGGAATCGCGTCACCCGCGCGGCGCGATCGCGCGTCTGGCCATCGAGGTACTCATAGACGATGCCGGCGGCGTCGAGCGCGCGCCGTACGATCGCGAGAAACGACGTGAACTGCGAGAACACGAGCACCTTGTGGCCCTCGGCCACGGCCTCGCGGACATGCGACTCCAGAACTTCGAGCTTGCTGCTCGATGCGCCAACCAGGTCCGGAGCCATCAGCCCGGGGTGGCATGCAGCCTGGCGCAATCGCAGCAACGCTTCCAGCACGTGTACGCGCGCGGGAAGCCCGTCGTCGTCCACGCGCAGAAAGAGCTGCGCGCGATAGTGATTGCGCAGTTCATCGTAGCGCTTGCGCTCGGTCTCGCCGAGGTCGACGTACAACGTCTGCTCCACCTTGTCGGGCAGGTCGCGGGCTACCGACTCCTTGGTCCGGCGCAGGACGTACGGACGCACGGCGCGGGCCAGCAGTTCCCGTGACTCTCTTGCCCGTCGCAGGGCATCGGCATCGCCGTCGTCCGCCGGTCGTGTCAAACGCGCGAATGCGGCCGCGGTGCCGAGCATTCCGGGATTGAGGAACTCGAGCAGACTCCACAGCTCGGCGAGTCGATTCTCGATCGGCGTGCCGCTCATCGCGAGGCGATGGCGTGCGCGCAGCAGTCGCGCCGCCTTTGCCGCATCGGTCTCGGGATTCTTGATCGCCTGCGCCTCGTCCAGGATCACGTAGTCGAACTCGATGTCCATCAGCTCACGGGCGTCGCGGCGCAGGGTGCCGTAGGTGGTGAGCATGACGTGGTGTCCGGCCGCGCGCGCAAGGGCGCGGCGCCGGGCGGGCCCCGCATGCACGTGCACCGAAAGTTCGGGCGCAAAGCGCCGGGCTTCCTGCTCCCAGTTGAACACCAGAGAGCTCGGCACCACGACGAGGGACGGCCCGGCGCCGTCGAGCCGACGCTGGTCCAGCAGCGCCAGCGCCTGCACCGTCTTGCCGAGCCCCATGTCGTCCGCCAGGCAGCCTCCCAAACCGAACTCCCGAAGGAAGTGCAGCCAGCCAAGCCCCTCGCGCTGGTACTCGCGCAGCACGCCGGTGAAGCTGGGCGGAGCATTCGCCGGTGCGACGCCGCTGAAGCGGTGCAGGGCCTCGCGCACGCGTTCGAAGGCCTCGTCCACGCGCACCGCGGGCATGGTCGCCAGGAGGGCGTCGAGCACCGCCGCCTGCGCACGCCGATAGCGAACGTGCCCGCCCTGTGCCGTACCGGTCGCGGTGAGCACCGCCAGGCGGTCGAACAGCTCGTCAGGCACCATGCCTAACGAACCGTCGGCGAGTGCCACGCGATGATCTCCGCGGCGCACGGCGGCGAGGAGTTCGGGCAGACGCGCGCGCTGCTCGCCAAAGGTGACTTCGCCCTCCAGCTCGAACCAGTCGATCCCCGTGCTCAGTCGCAGGTCCACCTCACCCACGTCCCGCAACAGCCGACCCTCGACGTCGAGCCGCCAGCCCTCACGCGTCAGGATGCGCATCGCGCGCTCACTCCGCGTCGGCGCGATGCGCCAGGTCCGCTCCTGCGTCGTCTCGTCGACGTCCATGCGGAATCCTGTCGCGACCAGCTGCTCCTGTGCCCGCGCCTCGGCCGCGTCATCGCGGACGTAGGCGTGCAGGGTCGTCGGATCGAGCGATGACTGGGCGGCGCTCGTCCATGGCACGCTGGTCGACCCGTACGCAAACGCGAGCAGTCCCTCGACGCGGCGCTGGCCGCCCGGGAGTACGATCTCGCGCACGGTCAGGCACGGCACCGGCGGCTCATGTACGTGTGTGAGCCCCAGGTCGGGCGGGATCTCGATGTCGATCCGCTGCGGGAGCCTGAACAGCTCGGCCACCAGGCTCACCGCCTCGCGGCGCGGAACCCGCACCGACACCGCGGTGCGCAGGGCGTAGGCCACGTCGAAGACGTGCGCATCGACAAACCGATGAATGCAGTCGTGCGTGACGAACAGGCCGCCGCGCATCAGGACCGCGGGTTCATGCACCGGGACGACCTCTTCGCCGCGCGCAAAGGCCCCGTCCAGCACGTATGCCATGCGCCGTCCGCGGCCTTGCGGCACCACGCGAAGCCGAAACCGCCAGGGCTCTCCGGGATCCCAGGCCACCGTGGCAGGCTCCGCGTCCGGGAGCACGCGCAGCCTCGCGCGCCCGGTCTCCACCATGCGACGGAGCGTGGTGTCGAATGCCGCTGCGCGCACGATGTAGCGCCGCGTCCCCATGGTTCCGGGCGCCGAGCCGTCGGCGGGCCTCGTACCGAGCAGCATCTGGGCGACCTCGCGATCCAGCACATCGGGTGCGTTGAGCCAGGTCGCCGGATTGACCCGCAGGGGCACCGGGGGGCTCCAGTCGCCATTGGCCCGCATCCGCTGCTGCGCAACTTCCACCACGAGTCCGTCGCTTCGGTACGAACTGGCATGTACATCGAGGATGTAGACGATGCGGCGCGTGGCTGGCCATCGGCCGCCGGACTCGTCAGGCGTCGGCAGGGCCGGGTCGAGCAGGTCGCCCAGACGACGCACCTGGGTTTGCCAGGTTCCATCTTCGCGCGCGCTCGCTTCCTCGTCGTCGTGTCGGGCACCGGGCAGCAGGCCCGCTGCATCGGCCTCGAGCAGCGTCGCCCACACGTGTTTGCACCACCCGTGGTCGCGACCGTAGAGGCAGGAGCAGTCGACGGCCAGGCCACCCGCCTGCGTTGGGCGAATGCGGACGCGGTAGTCGTCAGTACCGCGGACGCGAGCCTCGATGCGGTCGGGCAGGAGCTCGGTGAGAGTCACGCGTCCGGCATGGAAGTACCGATCGCCACGCTCGCGGATCTGCGGTGGGAACTGTCGGACGATGTCGGGGGGAAGCGCCAAGACGTGCCGGGGAGGGCGGGCCGCGTGTCAACGACGCCGGGCGCCGCCCGCGCAGCGTCCGAACTTCACATGATAGTGGGAGGGGGCCTCGATCTGGCCTGGCGCGAACCCAGAAAGTCTGCCCGCCATCTCGCGGGAATGGTCTCGACGCCTCGGTGTACCGCGGCGACCTTGTGCGACGCTCTTGGCGCCGTGGTTCGCGGCCATGCGAGATGGGTTCGGCACATAGGGGCGGCGCCGCGCCTGGCCTGCCTCGCGTCGTGGAGCAACGCTGGTGACCTGCTCCATCGCTGGTTCTGCGCGGGCACGTCGAGGTGTCAGCCAGAAGCTCGCAAATCGAGGAACGAGGAGGCGGTTGGCGTGGACGGTTCACGAATACTTCGGGCGCTCCGGAAGGGTGCGACAGCCGAACTGCGGGATCTCTGGTCGACGTTCGAGCCGAGCGAACGGGCAGCAGCGATCTTGGCCGCTATCCAGGGTGAGCGGGAATCCGCTACCAGCGGGGCCAGGCGAAAGCTGTTGGTCGCTCTGCTGCTCAAGTACAAGTCCGGCTTCCGCCCGGGGACCGTAAGTGGATGGTCTGTGCCACGGCTCTGCAGCGAGGTTGGCCGCCTCTCCTATCCGGAATCAAAAGAAGTGGTTTTGGACATGGCGCATGCTCACTTTGCGTCGCAGCTCGATGTCCTGCAGGCGCCGATCCTCGATCATCTCGGGATATCGCACGAAAACGGAGGCCTCAGCGACGAAGGGATGGCCGCCGCACAAGCTCGAACCCGAGATGAGCTGGCCCAGGCCGCGTTGCTTGCTTTTCGGACCCATCCGACGTTCGAGATGGGACGGTTCCTCCTTGCGCTTGCGCTGGTGATACCGGACCCGTGGAGCGCCCTCAACTCGGTGCTACCAACCGTTGCGGACGAGCTGGAACTCGTAACAACGTCGACGCACCGGTCACCAGACCCCCGCGTTCCCTCGTCGCAAGTCGTTGTTCAGGGTGCTGCGACCGCGTGGTCGCCTGGCGTGGCAACGCCGGTGCAAGACCACGGGGAGTCGGCGCGCGCTGCTCAGGCTCCCGCGCGCAGCGCTGGCGCCGACACTTCCCGCCTGTCGCCGCTCGACGAGCAGCTGATCCTGAGAATTGCGGACAGTCTGCAGGGCACGCTTGCCGCCCCGGATGAGGCAACGATCGACAGCATCATTGATGAGCTGATCTCGCTGAACGCCCAGCGACACCAGTCCTTCTATCACCTGGGCTTCCACGACGCGGTCCGATCGCGACCTGCACGGCCAATGCTGCCCGCGCAGAATACCTCGCGATGGAGATGGTACTATGCGGGCCTTGCCGCCGGACTCGAACGGCTCGAGAAGTACGACGCCATCCTCGAACTGTTTGACACCCGTGAGGAGGTCAAGACGCTCGGAGATTCGGGGCGCGGACCTTCCCGCTACGGCGCCATGCACGTTCTTCGGGCCCTCATCCGGAGAGGTCGTTCGAGCGACATCGTCGCCTTCGCACAGCCCGCCGCCGTCGCACGCTTTGGAGAGCTGCGAAAGGAAGTCCTGAAATATGGTACGTCACTGCAGCGGGAGTTTCGCTTCTCCGATGCCATGCCCGTCTTCGAGGTGCTCATGCGGGCGCTGTCGGCGACGGATGGTGAGCTCGATCTCGACGAATGGGCGACCGTTCGTCGGCGTTTCGCTCACTGTCTGCGCGAGGGTGGACAGCTCGAGGCCGCTCGTCGCCTGCTGGAGGCTATCCTGAGGGATTCGGACGACGTGCATCGCGCCATGGTGCTCGTCGACATCGGACTGACCGAAGCCGGGTTCAAGCGCCTGGCCGACCTCCGCCTCGGCTCCACCAAGGACGAATGCGCACGACTCGCACGTGCGCTCGACGCGTCGATGGTGCGGTTCTCAGAGGCGAAACAGCTCGACGTCACGACATCGAGCCATGCCTACTACGTGCTTGGCTTTCGCGCGCTCCTGTCTCGGAACTACGAAGCCGCGGAGCGAGATCTCGATCATGCCGTTGCGTCGTTTGAACTGGAGCCTGGCAGGTACGATCGGTTGCTCGCCCAGGCGCGGGTGCATGTCGCCATTGCCCGGTGCGCGAGCACGGAAGCTGGTGCACAGCGGCTCGAAGCAGCGATCGACGATCTCGTGCATGGTGTCGGCGCCGGCGCATGGATTCCCGAGCTGTTCATGGTCGAGGTGATCGCAGGACTCACCCTCAACCACCAGTTTGGGGTACAGGGCATTGAGTCACTGCTCGGCATCGGTGGAGAGTCCCTTCTGGACATTCTCCGTGAGGAGGAGTCGGTGTTCCCCTCACGCGCCATTGCCGGCGCACTGAGGGAGCGCAGCGCGCGGCCGCACCGCACGTCGATCCAACGCATGACGGATGGGCGCTCCGCCCTGCAAATGCTCCTTCTCCAGGCTGAACGGTGCGCTGATCCGAAAGAGCGCGAGAAGACGGTTGACCTGGCGTCGCAACAGCTTGACGCGCTCGAGGAGCTGACATTCGAGGCAAAGCTGTTCGAGGAGTTCGAATACCTGCTCGCCAATGAGCCCAGACTGGAGATGCTCTGGGCCACCGCTGATGTTGACGCGGCGCGCATACGGGCCCTTGAAGGTCAAGGGCGATATCGCGACGCCGCACAACTGCTGATTCGCCAGTTTCACGCGGTCGTGGCGCGCAGCTCCGGCGCGACCACCGCCTCGCCCGAGGACATCCTCGAGACACTCGCAACCTACCCCCACGCTGAAACCCTCGGACTCGACGAGCTGAGGCGCCGATTGACGGCCGCGCCAAGGCTGAGCAGCTCCCCGCCCAAGTCGCTGCGTCCGATTTCCATCCTTGTCGTGGGCGGCAACGAGACACAAGCGCAATACGACGAATCGATCAGGGCCGGCTACAGTGACCGAGCGTGGCTGACCGTTGATTTCATGCACACCGGCTGGTCTTCGAACTGGGGTTCGTTCGTCGATGAATTTGCGCGCCGCCTCCCGGGTATTGATGCCGTGGTCGTCCTCTCGATGATGCGAACGGGGCTTGGACGGTCTATCAGGAGCATGTGCGACACCAAGCCATGGCGCGGCTGTCACGGTACCGGCAAGGCATCCATCGTTCGCGCGATCGACGCGGCGGTCACGGCGGCCCTTGGCAGCCCCGCAGCCAGGAAGCGGGTATGAGGAACTCGTGAGCAAGGCGCGCCTGAACCGGGATCGCTCCACAATCGGGAGGCGTCGTGCAACGTGCGGTCGCGTCGCCACGCCATCGAACGCGCGGATACCCACCAACTCCCCAGCCGGTGGCACTCGGCAGCCTACATGAGTCATCCGGTAGCGTGCTCGCCGGCGGCGCACGTGGCCGGCGTCAGCGAAGTCCGAAGGAGACCGTCGTGGGTCGGACACGACAGAGCCGTCGAGACAGTATTGCCGGATATAGGAACATTATGGCAGTTTACGTGCAACGCACATAATCTCCGTTAACTCTGGCATTCGCCAGCCCCCGGCCCACAGCAACCATGGACGCCTTCAAGAACCCTTTTGCGCCCGGGGCTGGTACCCCGCCACCGGAACTGGCTGGTCGGGCGGGAATCATCGAGGCGGCCTGGGTGGCGCTGCGACGAGTCAAGGACGGACGGTCAGCCAAGAGCCAGATGCTGCTTGGACTGCGTGGCGTCGGTAAGACAGTTCTCCTGAACAAGTTACGCGAGGTCGCCGAATCCGAAGGGTACCTCACCGTTCAACTCGAAGCTCCCGAAAACCGCAGGCTCGCCGACATGCTAGTGCCCGAGCTCCGGAAGGTGCTCCTTAAGCTCAGCGCGGTCGAAAGGGCCCGGAACCTCGCCGTGAGAGCACTCGGCACGCTCCGGTCCTTCGCTTCGACGTTCACGATGAAAGTCGGCGAAGTCGAAGTCGGAGTCACCCCCGACGCGATCGGTGCATCCGGCAACCTTGAAATCGATCTCCCGGACCTTCTTCTCGAGATCGCTGTCGCAGCCAAGGCCGCGGGACGGCCAGTTGTCATCCTCATCGATGAGGTGCAGTACCTCAAGTCGGACGACCTGAGTGCCCTGCTCGTTGCCGTTCACAAGATTGGGCAGCGCGGCCTCCCTATCGTGGTATTCGGAGCCGGCCTTCCGCTGCTCGCAGGCCTGGCTGGCGATGCCAAGTCGTACGCCGAACGCCTGTTCGATTTTCCGGGGGTAGGACCGCTCGACCGCGATGCCGCAATCGCCGCGATCCGCGAGCCCATCAGGCACGAAGGCGCCGACATCGTCTCGGATGCGCTCGTCGAGATTGTGCAGCAGACGAAAGGGTATCCGTACTTCGTTCAGGAATGGGGATCCAAGGCCTGGAACGAGGCCCCCTCCTCTCCGATCACCAGGGCCGACGTGGAACGTGCCACGGGTGCCGCGATCAAGGCACTCGACGGCGGCTTCTTTCGTGTCCGCCTCGATCGCCTCACGCCGCGTGAACGCGACTACCTGCGCGCGATGGCGACACTTGGTCCAGGCCCGCATCGTTCCGGTGACATCGCTGCGGCGCTGGATGCAAGGGTTTCACAGGTTGGACCGCTCCGCGATGGGCTCATTCGCAAAGGGATGATCTACAGCCCGGCATTCGGTGACACGGCCTTCACTGTTCCGATGTTCGACGACTACATGAAGCGCGTCATGCCGCAATGGAAACCGCCAACGGCCTTCGCCGACTCGCGAAAGAAGCAAGGCAAGAAGCGTTGATGGTGCGACCTGTTTGCGAAAAGATGGACGAACGGCAAGTCGACCAGATCCGAACACGCGGTGAATGGGTAAGCCGACGGAGGAGCTCTCCGCGGACGCCGACCCAACGTCATGGATCTGCGTCCCGGTCGCCGCTCCACCGGCGTCCTCTGCGACGACGAGCGCCTTCCCACGGCGCGCGCTCGTCGACTCGGAGACCTCGTGCGCCTCGTCTCGCCGAGGGTTGGCGGACCGCACGCGCGAGTCCGCCTTGTGCCGAAAGGGCGCGAGATACGGCGATGCCTCGTACCGCAGCGCCGTGTACGTGGGCTGAGTCGGCGGAGCAATCGACAGGGCGCGGTACCGCGCTCTAGAATGAGGAGCGCGGCCACCCCGGGCCGGCTCCCCTCCTTTCGTCCATCGCCCCATGCGTCGCCTCCCCCTCGCCTGCGCGAGCCTCGCCCTCGCCCTCCCGCTCGCTGCCCAGCGCCCCGCCACGCCCGCCAACATCACCACCCGCCAGTTTGGCGACCTTGCCGCCGGCCCCTACAACCGGCTCGTCATTCGCAACGCGATGGTCATCCCGGGTCACGGCGGGCCGCCGGCCGGTCCGTACGACATCCTCATCGAAGGCAACACCATCACGCAGATGGTGCCGTTCGACCCGGTGAGCGCCGAACGCCGCGGAGCAGGACAGCGCCTGACCGGTGACCGCGTCATCGACGCCGCCGGAAAGTACGTCATGCCCGGCATGATCGACCTCCACACGCACCTTCGCACGCTGCCCGAGGAGATCGAGTACGTCTACTATCTCAAGCTCGCCATGGGCGTGACCACCATGGTCAATGCCGCCGATCGCGGGTTCCAGAGTGCGATGGACGAAGCGCGGAAGAGCGAGGCGAACAGCATCATCGCGCCGCGCATGTACCCGCTCACGAGCTACGGTACGGGCGTCACGGGCTTCTCGCGGCTCGACCTCGACAATCCCGCCAAGGCGCCCGAAGTGGTGAAGGCCATGAAGGGCGCGGGCCTCCGCGTGATCTCGATGGACCCGTTAGGCTGGTCGCTCGAACTCGTGACAGCCATCGCGAAAGCGGCAAAGGAGAACGGGATGATCACCTCGTTCCACCTCCAGCCGTCCAATACCGCGGTCACCAATGCGGTGCGGGCGGCGTGCGCCGGCATCACGATGATCGAACACCACTACGGCTACGCCGAGTCCGCGCTCGACAACCAGTCACAGGACTTCCCGCGCAACTACAGCTACGGCAACGAAAACGATCGCTTCCGCGAAGCCGGCCGCGTGTGGACCTACACCAACAAGGAACGCCTGCTCACCACGGTCGTGGACTCGATGCTCAAGTGCGGCGTCACGTTGCTGCCCACCCGCGTGGTCTATGAAGCCAACCGCGACATACTGCGCGCGGAGTCGCTGCCCTGGCACGCGAAGTACACGCATGCCTCGCTCTGGGGCTGGAACCTGCCGGACCCGGCCTGGCACGGGGCCTTCCACTACGACTGGACGAGCGACGACGAATACAACTGGACGCAGGCGTTCCGGCTCTGGGGCGACATGATCAACGAGTTCAACCGCCGGGGCGGCCGCGTGGCGTTCGGTACCGACGACAACTACATCTGGGCTACCCCGGGCTTCTCGACCATTCGTGAGCTGCAGCTGACGCGCGAAACCGGGATGAGCACGCTCGATGTCCTCAAGTCGGCCACGCTCAACAGCGCCATCACCCTCGGTGAGCCCGGACTCGGGCTGGTACGCCCCGGCTACAAGGCGGACCTGCTCCTCGTCGACGGCAATCCCGCTGCCAACCTCAAGTATCTGTACTCGTTCGGCGACCTGGCGCTCGACAAGGACGGCAAGATGTTTCGCACACAGGGCATCGTGCATACCATCAAGGACGGCGTCGTCATGAACAACGTGCGCCTCATGGAGGAGGTCGAGAAGATGGTGGCGAAGTCAAAGGAGAAGGCGCCAAAGACGGATGCGGTGCGTGCGCCGTTCCAGCCAAAAGGCACGATCATTCCATGACGCTCGGCGGCGCGAAGTGGTTGCTCCCGCTCCAACTACTCATTGCCGGCAACCTCGCGGCGCAGTCCACAGCCATCGACCGCTGTGGACTGCGCATCCCGTCGACGGAACGAAGCGGCTACGTTGGGCTGCCCTCCGGTGACGTCTTCTGCCCGCTGCTCGCCGACCCCAAGGGGCTGCACTCGTTCCTCAGCTATCAGCGAACCATCGGCGAGAACGACTCCCTGTCGACCATCGGATCGGTAGGCATCGCCGACCAATTCGGTATCGCCCGCTGGAACGGCGCGACGCCGGGCAACGGGGTACAGCTCTCGCTCGCTGGTGGTGTGTTCGCACAGTTTGACCTCGGCGCGCCATCGTTCGACCTGCTGAACGCCGACTATGTTGTCGGCGTCCCGCTCACCATTCGGCGCAACGCGTTCTCCACGCGGCTTCGCGTGTACCATCAGAGTTCGCACCTCGGCGACGAGTTCCTGCTCCGTGCCGCAGACTCCGGACGCGTGAACCTCTCGTTCGAAGCCGCGGAGGCCATCCTGTCGATCGAAGGGCCGCTGCTGCGCCTGTACGGTGGCGGCGAGTGGCTGTTCAATCGGTCACCGGACGACCTCGAACCGGTGGTCGCGCACGGCGGTGCCGAGTTGCGGACCACGCGCTCGCTCATCTCCCTGGGGACGGCCGGGGGACTGCGGCCCGTGGCCGCGATCGACCTCAAGGCTTCGCAGGAGCAGGACTGGAAGCCGAGCATCTCGATTCGCGCCGGCATCGAGTTCGAGCGCACGCGCGGCGCCGACCCGCCGTCACGCCGATGGAGCCTGCTCTTCGAGAGCTACACTGGTCCGTCGCCGTACGGACAGTTCTTCCGCGAGAAGATCCAATACATGGGCCTCGGCGCGCACTTCCAGCTCTGAACGCAGGTCGCCTTAACAGCTCCGGGAGCACGAACGTCACAAGGGCGTGATCGGTGCGCGCGCGTACGAGCGCACATCGGGTCATGGTGTCGCGGCTACACACTCTCCCCAGCCGGCATCGTTGCGTCGACACGGGCGGCCCGCCCGCGGTACCTGCCGCGCGCGCTTTCTCGTCCATCACTGACAACGGACACCGACCATGCGATTCCCACGCACACTGGGCGTGCTCGCGGCTGCCCTCCTGGCGGCTTGCGGCACTGACGCCCCCACCACCATCACCGGTTCCGACGCCGTCCTCAGCGCCGACGTCGCTACCATCGCGGCCGATGCCGCGGCGACCGACGTCGAGCTGATGCGCGGCCCCGGCGCCGGCCCCTTCGGGCTCGGCCTTCTCGCGCGGCCCGGACACTTCGAGTGCAACCGCGAAGCCCGAGGCGGACTGGACGTCGAACGCACTTGCACCTACAAGGATGCAGCGGGCGTCACCCAGCCCGCCTACGACTCGCTCACCACCGCCAGCGTGTCCATGCACGCCGTCATCAGCGGCGAGATCACTCGCCCGCACTGGACCGCCACCGTGAACCGGGTGCGTGATTTCACGGTCAGCGGACTCGCCGGCCGCGAGACCTCGATGACCTGGAACGGCACGGACTCGGCCACCGCGACCCGAGTGCGCGTGAGCGACGGTGAGACGCGTACGTATTCGATCCGCGGCAAGGGCACCATCAATGCCGTGATGATTCCGGTACCGCGTACCGCCACGAGCTGGCCGACCTCGGGCACCATCACCCGCCACGTCGTTGCCACGCGGCCCGATGGCTCACTCGTCGAACGAGGGGTCACCATCACGTTCAACGGCACCCAGTTCGCCGTCGTGACGGTGAACGGAGAAACGTTCGAGTTCGACCTGTCCCAGCGCGGCAAGCCGCGTCGGCGCTAGTCACGGATCCGATGGCCCGGCGGCGTGCGGTCTGCGCACGTCGCCCGGGCCACGCCCGCGGCGGGCCGCGGCCGTTCGTCCGCGCGGTGTGGAAACGCCGAGCCCTTGCGACGGTTGTCCGCACCCACCGAATGGAAAACGCTGACCCCTGCGGCGTTCATCCGCGCCGTGTCAGCAACCGCGACCCGTTCGCCGGTCGTCCGCGGTACGCCTGGCGGCGACGACCTGTTCGCTCGCGAGTGCGCAGCGCGTCAGCGACGGCGACCCGTCAACAAGACGCTCACCTCGTCGGTACGCGGGTTCTCGAACGTGAGTCGCACGCGACCGTCGGGCTCGAGCGTCACCACCGCTGGAACCGAGCAGTTGGTCACGTACCACCCGGCCGGCAGTACCATCGCGTTGACCGGTCGGCCAAAGGCGCGGTCCCACACCAACAAGTCTCCCTCGTCCAAACGATAGCGTGCCGGATCGGTATACGTCTCGGCGATCCGCAGGCGAACCGACTCGCCGGCCCCGGGTGGTGGAAACCGGATCACGACGACTTCCGTTTCGGGCGTGACCGCCTGGCCGATGTCGACCTGCGCCTGCGCGATCTGTGCCCCCTTGAGCGTCTGCGTCACGAGCCGCTCCCCCGTGTCGAGCACGTACGCGGAGGGATTGGCCACGCGCGAGCCGGCGCGCACCACGTTGAGGTAGGTGCCGACGCCCTGACGTGTTTCGGTGTAGTCGTGGTACAGGTCGAACGCGCTCGTTTCCGGCGACTGCAGGAAGTACACGATCTCGCGGTCCTGCCGTGCGCGCTCCGAGAGACGCGGATCGTCGAGCACGTTGCCGCGAGCTGGCGCGGCCGCCACGACCGGGCTCGTGGGCGCAGGCGCTGCGGCTCGCCCGGAGCTCGTGGCCGACCTGGAAGCGGCGAGCCGCCGACCGCGCACCACGTACGGAACCTCCGACGGTCCGATGTTCATGAACGACACGCGGACGCGACCGTCGGTCTCGGTCCGAACCTGCGACGGGTAGTTCACACCGACCAGCTCGTAACCAGCCGGCAGGACCACGGCGTTGCGCCGGATGCCTAACGGGCGCGTGAAGACCAGCGTGTCACCGCCGGCGATATAGCTCCGGGCATCTTCGTAGGTCTTGTCGATGAGCAGGCGTTGCTCCCCGTTGTCGGGGACGGGCCGGCTGAGTTCCACCGCGATGTATTCCATCGTCGAGTCGGCGCCGCGCACGCCGCCGGCGCGCGCCTCGGATCCCTTGACCACGGAGAAGCGCAGCGGCCTGCCCGTGGCGCGGTCCGTCACCCGTTCATCCGTGGCGATGCTCCCGCGCCGGATGGGGTTGAAGTATCGCGTGGCCCCGGAGGTCGTGGCCGACACCTCGTAGACGATGCGGAACTTCGCCGTGCCGGGCGCCAGGAGTTCATAGCGCGTGTAGTGGTCCGCGTCGGTCTGTCGCGGGGCCTGTGCCCCGGCGACCGTCCCGAATAACCACATCCCCGTGACCACCAGCTGCCACGGGGATGTCGGTGTCTCGTCTCGCATGGCGCTTCGTCGTTCAGGTGACTCGGTTCCGCTTCCCGAGGAGGAAGAGAATCAGCATCGCCCCGAGCACGCTCGCAATGATCCCGGCGCCCTGACCCGGGCCGTACCACCCGGTGAGCCGGCCGAGCACGCCGGCGAGAAAGCCGCCGAACAGGCCGAGCAACATGGTCTTGAACAGGCCCATCTCCTGCGTCCCCGGGAAGAAGAACCGGGCGAGTCCGCCCACGAGGAGACCGGCCAACGCTGCGAAGATGAGGCCCATGAGAACAACTCCGGAGAGAGAGAGTGGCTGCCGGGCGTTGGTGACGCCTAGGGTGCGTGACGCCGCCACGCCAGCCTTCCCAGCCATCGCCACGTGAGGATCACGGTGGCCACGACGAGGGCAAGGCTCGCCAGGGGAACGAAGACGGCCATCACTACGACGACAACCGCACCGAGGGTTTCAGCAGTCGACACGAGCGGATTCCCCAGCCCACCGGTCGCGACCGTCGACTTGATCCGCGTCGCCACGGTGAGGCCCTGCACCACGCCTGCCACGCCGCCTCCGCCGATGATCGCAATCGCCCATCGCACCAGCGGAGGTACGTCGGCGACCACCGCGGCGCTCGCCATGATGCCCGAGACGAGCGCGGCCGGCGTGGCGACGGTGTCGAGGGCGTGATCGAGCCAGGGTACGTGATACGCAACGACTTCCAGCAAGGCCGCGGTCCCGAGCGCCACGAGCGCCAGCGGCTCGCCGAGCCATGCAAACCCGTCGTGCAGCGAAATCAGGCCGAAGCGCGCGGCCAGGCCCGCTCCGAGCAACGGTACGAACACGCGAAGCCCGGCAGCGGTCGCCAGTCCGAGCCCGAGCGTGATCGCCAGGAGGGTGGCGCCAACATCATTCATCCGTGCCTCACTCTCTCGCGTCCGGAACCTGCGCGATCGCGAACGCCACCAGGCGCGCCGTGGCGCCTGCACCGGTGGCGACCACCACAAACTGTCGCCCGGCACGAGTGCGGTAGGTCATGGGATTGGCGTACCCGTCCTGCTCCAGTTGCCCCTGCCAGGCGACCGTGCCGTTGCGCACATCGATGGCGTACAGCACGCTCCCGCCTCCCGTGATGAACACGAGACCGCCCGCCGTCACCACGCCACCGGGCGCGCCAGCAACGCCGAGGTAGGGTGGAATCGCCACGCCGCGAAGTGCGGGATGCGATCGAACGCCCGGCGTGTCGCCCAGCGGAACCTGCCAGCGCTGCGCCCCCGTTGCCATGTCGATGGCGGTGAGCGTGCCGTAGGGGGGCTTGATCACCGGGATCGGCGCAGCGTCGCCGAGTCGCACGGTGATGGACGAGTTCGCGAGATCCGCCGCGTATTCCATGTCGTTGGTGTCGGACGGCGTCGGCCGGGCCAGGATCCTCCAGACCGATGGCGAGTTGGTGGCCTTCACGAACAGCGTGTTCGACGCGGGATCGAACATCGCGCCACCCCATCCGGCCCCACCGATCGATCCAGGCAGGGTCACCGTGCCCTCGAGCGACGGCGGCGTGAACAATGGCCCGAGCCTGTACCTGCGCAACGCGGCGAGCGCGGCTTGGTGGATCGCGGGCGTGAAGTCCGCCGCGTCCGCCTCGCTGATTCCGGTGCGGGCGAACGGCGCCGGCAGTCGCGGAATGGGCTGCGTCGGCCAGGCCTGTTCTCCGGGCACGTCGCTCGCCGGCACGGGCCGCTCGTCGATGGGCCACAGCGGCCGACCCGTCACGCGCTCGAACGCGAACAGCAGGCCCATCTTGGTCACCTGCACGACGGCGTCGATCGCCCGGCCGCCCTGTCGCACGGTGATCACGTTAGGCGGCGCCGGGAGGTCGTAGTCCCAGAGGCCATGGTGCACGGTCTGGAAGTGCCACACGCGACGACCGGTGCGCGCGTCGAGGCAGACAAGGGTCTCACCAAACAGGTTCATGCCCGGGCGTCGACCACCGTACCAGTCATTGCTCGGCGTACCGAACGGCAGGTAGACAAGGCCACGTGCGCTGTCCACCGTGAACGGCGCCCACACGTTCGTGTGCCCGGTGTGCTTCCATGAGTCGTTGCCCCAGGTCTCGTGCCCAACTTCGCCCGGCCCGGGTACGGGATTGAAGCGCCAGACCCGCTTCCCGCTGCGCACGTCGATCGCCTGCACGTCGCCGGACGGATCCCCGCGATACATGAGGCGATCGCCAACGCCGTTCCCGAGGATCACGAGATCGCCCCACACCACAGGAGGCGAGGTGTTGGTGTAGTGCAGCCGATTCACCGACCGCGAAAGGCCAACGGTAAGATCGATCTCGCCGTTGGCGCCGAACGAGGGGATCGGCCGACCCGTGGTGGCGTCGAGCGCAAAGAGTCGCCATCGCGAGTTGATGAAGATCCGACGCTGGCGACCGTCGCTCCAGCTCGCGACGCCCCGGTGCACCAGCCCGGTACCGTTCGACGGCTGTCCGGCGCGGTACGCCTGTGGATCAAAGCGCCACAGCTCCCGACCCGTGTTCGCATCGAGCGCCACCACCTGATTGAGCGCTGTCGGCAAGTACAGCGTGTCGTTGATCATCAACGGGGTCGCCTGGAAGTTCCCCGGGCGCGCCGGCCGCCCTGAGTCGGCGGGTGGGCTGGCCGGATCCTTCGTGTCCCACGACCACGCGCGCGCCAGCCGGCGCACATTGTCCCGGTTTACGTCGGTGAGCGGTGAGTACTTCATGCCACCGGCATCGCCGCCGTAAGTAGGCCACTCGACGATCTGACGATTCGTGCCCTGCGATCCTGCTACCGACGCGCCGAACGCCAGAACGACGGCGACCGTGCCCCGCGTCATCGCCGCGCTCCCGGCTCGTTCCGGTAGACCACACCGTCCTTCATCACGAACCGAACACGCAGGAGCGCAGTGATGTCCTGACGCACGTCCCCAGGCACCGCGATCACGTCGGCCAGCAGGCCGGCGCGCAACGTTCCCAGCGAATCTGCCAGCCGCATCGACTCGGCGGCCACCGATTGTGCCGATGCCAGTGCGTCAGCCACCGACTGCCCGCCGCGCTGCACCCGGCACACCAGTTCCTCGGCGTTGCGCCCGTGTGCGCCGGCCACGGCGTCGGTACCAAACACCACCTTGAGCCCCTTGGTGCGTACCGCATTGCGGATGGTGGTGATGCGCGCCGCTTCGCTGTTGCGCATCGCGGCAAAGCCCTCCTCGTTGTAGTTGCCGATGCCCTCGAACTTGCGGCGGTTCTGCAGGTAGTTCTCGATCACCAGGCTGCACTGCGGCGACAGGTAGACGCCGTTGGCCGCCGCGACGTCGAGCGCGGCCTGGTCGGAGAGCATGCCGTGTTCGATCTGATCGCATCGCGCCCGCGAGGCGATGTTCATCGCGTCGCTGGCGTGGGCATGCACCAGCACCCGAAGCCCCAGCGCGTGGGCCTCATCGCACGCCGCCTGCACCTGCTCGAACGTCATCGTCGGCGCGCCACCGTCCCGGATGCTCTTCGAGGCGAACAGCTTGATCAGGTCGGCTCCCCGCTGCCTGAACGTGCGCACCCGCTCACGGATCTGCGCCGGCGTGCCGGCGTTTTCATTGATGGAGCCGAGCGACGTGAGCACGCGCGGGCCGGGAATCCAGCCACGACCGATCGCGCCGCGCACCTCCGCGTCTTCAGGCGATCCCGGGCTCTGGATCGTCGTCACACCGGCCCGCAGCGTCTCCCATGCGTTCCCCGCGATAGCCAGCATGGACTCGGTGGGCGTGTCGCCGTCGTTCGCGGTATGCAGCCGGTCCTGTTTGTTGAAGTACCAGGCAAGGTGCGCATGCACATCGATAAGGCCCGGCATCAGCGTCGCATCGCCCAGGTCATAGCGCACGCCGCGAAACGTCGCTGGCAGCGCTCCCACGCTTGTGATGCGCTTCCCCTCGACCACGACCGCGCCGTTGGGTATCCAGCGTCCGGCACCGTCAAACACCCGCGCGGCCGTGATCGCCACCGGCTGTGCATCGACACTCGCGACCGCGAGACCCAGCCCGACTCCGAGCAAACACAAACGAAGCATTGCGTCCCTCCCAAGGTGTGATCCTTCCCGGACTGCCTGGCTCCTGCGACGGCCGCTCACGCGCCGCGTGCGACCGCCTCACCCGTGCGCAGCGACAGCGCGCAGAACGTGAGCGTTCCGTTCGCGCTGCTCGATGAAACGATGGTCGGTGCGCCGGTCACGAACAGGTTCTCGTGGTCGTGCGTTCGCCCCCAGCTGTCGACCACACTGTGCGCCGGGTCGCTCCCCATGCGGCATCCGCCGCCGGGATGATCCTGGAACGCATCCACGTTGGATCGCAGGACGCGGCCATTGCCGGCCCGCGCCAGCTCGTCAAAGACGACCCGCACGTGCTCCTCGGTGAAGCCGCGCAGGTCGCGGGATACGGGGTCGTCGCGCATGGTGATCACCGGGGCCGGATCGCCGAATGGCGTCCGCTTCGCGCCGTCGAGCGTGAGCGCACTCTCGCGATCCGGTACCACGTCGTAGTACGCCCGTACCCGCGCCGTGCCCTCCCGCGTCCGTTGCTGCCAGTCGGCCATGACCGCATCGCCGAGCATGAGTGCGCCGGTGTCGTCGGTGAGTCGCGGGGCCCTTCCCACGGCGGACTCCCAGAGTCGCAGGTCGTGCCGCACATACTTCGAGGTGCGCGGCGTGCGCATGAAGTGCTTCGTCACCAGGGAATGCTGTTCGTTGATGCCGGGGTAGAGCTGCATCGGCAGCGAGACGAACGCCTGCACATTGCGATGCCCGGTGAGGTATTTCCCCACCAGACCCGAGGAATTCGCCAGACCGTCGGGAAAGCGCCCACTGCGCGACAACAACAGCAGGTAGGCACTCCAGATGTAGCCCGCTGCCACCACGAAGGTCTTCGCCCGGTACTCGACCGCGCTCTCGCCTCCGGATCCGCGCCGTACGGCCTCCGCAGCTTCGATCCTCGCGCCGTTCGCCGCCGGTCGCAAACGCCTGACGAGCGTCATGGCATGCAGCTCGACGCGCCGTCGGGACCGCAGCGTTCGCCACGTCATGTCGGGCGAGTACTTCGCGCCCACAGGGCAGATCGGAAAACACGTATCGTTGCGACAGCACGCTCCGCGACCATCACGCGCGACAGTCAGCTTGGCCGACGGCTGGCTCCAGGTGGGGATGCCTGCATTGGCCGCCCATCCCTTCAGCTTTTCCAGGTTCCACGTCAGCGGAATGGCCGGCAGCGGGAACGGCTTGCTCCGTGGATCGAGGGCAGCCGGCCCCTGCTCGCCAGCGATCCCCATCAGCTCCTCGGCACGCTGATAGTAGGGATCCAGGTCGTCATACGTGATCGGCCAGTCCGAGCCGACGCCAAAGAGCGAGTGCGTCCGGAAGTCTTCGGGCGAGAACCGGGGGGTGACGCCGCCCCAGTGCATGGCGAGTCCGCCCACGCACATCGAGCGCGACTGGATGCCCGGTGGACCGAGGCCGTCGATGTGATCCCGGGGCCAGGGGCTTTCTCCGTAGCGCAGAAAGCGCTGCCGCAGCCGGGGAAACTGCGCCGGGTCCGGTGACTCGGCGCCGGCCTCGATGACGATGACGCGTGCGCTGGTCGGCGCCAGCGACTCGGCCACCATCGCCGCCGAGATCCCCGAGCCGATGATGCACACGTCGCATTCGTACACGCGCGGCTGCGTCATGTCCGGCCCCCGCGCGCGAGGGGCAGCGGCTGTCGGCTGTTGTGGACCAGCGGCCGGCACGACCTGGTGTTCAGCTGCACCCCGTAGCAGAGGTTGGTGGCCTCGCTGGATTCGTAGAAGTGGGCCAGCAGGGCGAGGGCCACGTGCGGGGCGGAGGCGATCGACGGCATCGTCGTGGGCCGCACGCCGTCCAGCTCGCGTCGCACCACCGCCTGCCGTTCGCCCGTGCCTAACGCGCCGAAGGGTCGCCCGTGGGCGGCCCGTGCCGCCCGGTCGAGCGCAGCGAGCTGCGACCGCCAGGCGCGAAGCGGCACCGCGGGGAGAAACGCCAGCTGCTCCGTGCCGTAGCCATGAAGCACTTCGCTCCCGGTGCGGTACTCGGCGATCCACGTGGCGAATGCGCGCGCCGCGCGCCCCGCGCCGTCGGGACCGAGCGTCGATGGAAGCACCGCGCCGGCGAGGGCGGCGAGTGACACGGCGGGCAGGGACTCCGGCTGCTCCTGACGGAGCACGACATCGGCGCTACGCGCCCTCCGCGTGCCCAGCAGGGCGCCAAGCGCCCCGAGCCAGCCCACGAACGCGCGGCGACTCGTACGGAACATCGACCCTCTCGGTACGGCGGAAGGCGGCCTAATGTACAGCAGCGAGCGATCATGGCAAGGAACCCGCTGGACGCCGCGTGGTAGGCGCGACAGCATGCACGCATGGAACTTCCCCTCACGCGCCTCACCATCAGGTCATGGCGCACCGACGATGCGGCCGCGCTGGCTCCACTGGCGGATGATTACGAGGTGTGGCGCAACCTCCGCGATCGCTTCCCGCATCCCTATGCGGTGGCCGACGCGCACGAGTTCATCACGCGCGCACTGAGCCGCGAGCCGCAGGTCAACTACGCGATTGCGCTCGACGGGGCGCCCATCGGCTCCATCGGGATCATCCCGGGCGAGGACATCTACCGGTTCTCTGCCGAGTTCGGCTACTGGTTAGGCAGGCCGTTCTGGGGTCGCGGCTTCGCGTCCGAAGCCATCCTTGGGTTCACGGACTGGGCGTTCGCCGAGTGGAACTTCATCCGGTTCAATGCCTTCGTCTTTTCCTGGAACACTGCCTCGGCGCGCGCCCTGGAGCGCGGCGGCTTCACGCGGGAGGCGACCATGAAGTGCGCCGCGGTCAAGGAAGGTCGAGCGGCCGATGAGTGGTGCTATGCCAGGCTGCGACCCGGCGCCGCCTCGGGCGCCGTGGTGCACGGGGCGTAAGGCGAGGCTACTCCACCCCGCCGCAGAGGACCGCCATCGCGCCGTCTGCCCGGCAGCGCCCTGATGCCTGGGCTACCGCCGCCGGAGCGGCGCCGCGCGCCGATGCGAGCGACGGCCCGCGCCGCTGCGCGTTCGTCCACCGGGCGCGCGTGCCGCGGACATCGATGTGGGCGAACGGCCCGCTTGGCCCCGTCTCGTGGTAGAGCCCGAGGCCACCCACCAACTCCGGATAGCGTTGCTCGATCCGCTGCACCGCCCGATCCAGCACGCGCAGGTCGGCAAACGTCACCCGACCGTCCATGTCCAGGTCATCCATGCGGCCATCACCGTTCGCGTCGACGATGATGTCGGCCGCGTCGCCGAACTGGTGGCGCGAGGAGCGCGCCATCCCTTCGCCCACGCCGCGCGTGTTGTATTGGGGCGAGCGGAACCCCGAAAGCACCACCACGTGCCGCGTTTCCACCCCCGCCTCCTGCAGCGCGTCGAGCACCAGTTCGAGCTTGTCGAGCAGATCCTCGCGCAGCACGACGTACTTGGGCCAGACCCATCCCTGATCGTGCGTCACGAAGTCCCGCAGGCGAAAATGCGTCGAAAGCTGCGTATCGACGTTGTCGCGCGTGACCTCGATGAACCCGGCCGGGTTTTCGTAGCCTGCTGCCGCCCGACGACCTTCGCCGGGCCAGTACCCGACGTGGTAGCCGTTGATGTGGCTGCCGAGTTTTTGTCTCCACGACGCCATCGTGACGAAGGTGAACGGGACTTCGCTCACTCCGTCCATCGGTCGGATGCCGGCTCGCCGGGCCTCGTCACCGTACTGGCGGCCCAGCCCCGGGTATGACGCCGTTTCGTCGGCTTCCATGATCCGCACGCGCAGGTCGCCGCTGCGCCCGACGAGCGAATCGAGGGAAATGGCAGGCATCCGTCGCCGACCGATCGTGGGCATGTTCACCAGCTCCGCGTGCACCACCGGTACCGCGAAAGGAGACGGCAATCCGCGGCGCACTGGAGTCCCGGACACCGCACGCGAAGCGAACACCACGAGGGCGATCACCAGCGGCAGCGAGAGCAGGGGACGGAAGCGCGACAGGCGGGGCATGGGTATCTCTCGGACGCTGCCAGGCGCCTCGTGGTAACGCGTGCATTGCCATGGAGATACGTCACCATGACCGGTCACCGCGTCGCCGCGGCACGACCGTCACGATTCCGGAGGGCGTGCCCTCAAGCCGCCACCCTCGTCTACGGACTGAAGGACCGATTCCGAGGGCATCATGTCGCAGACGAACATCACGATTCCGCCGAGACGCGCACGCGCCGTTCGTGCGCAGGACCGACTGCTCGATCTTGCCGCGGCGATGACCCTGATCAGCGGACTCGCCCTGTTTGCGATTGGCCGCGCCCAACTCGCTGCCCTCGCTGGCAACACGTACGACGCGCCGCCCAAAGGTGTGACCTGGGTGTCGCGCGCCGAACGCCACGACGCACAGACCAGGTGGGGGGCGATGATCGCCGGCGCCGGCCTGATCCTCTGTGTTGGTGCCGCGGTCAAGCACGCCTCCGCCCGGCGGTTCCACGACTGAGCGCGGAGCGTCACCGCCTCCGCCGGCGATTCCACGACTGAGCGCGGAGCGTCAACGCCTCCGCGCGATCCCCCGGCCGCTGCGCTTGCGGTGACTACTTGTTGCCGGCGCGCAGGTAGGCGTCGGTCTTGTTGATCCAGTCCTCGCGCGGCGGACTGAAGATGTCCACGTCGAGCGTGTCCTCGAGCGCCTCGGCCTTGTGGAACACCAGGGACGGGATGTGCAGCACTTCGCCCGCGGCCACGTCGATGATTTCGCGTTCGTCTTCCCCGATCCAGAACCGCAGCGCACCGGAGATGATGTAGGTGAGCTGCTCGTTGTGGTGGTTGTGGCGCGGGACGATGCAGCCCTTCTTCAGGTAGACGTGCGCGAGCATCATGCGGTCGCCCGTGATGAGTCGCCGACCGAGCATCGGCGTCACCTCCTCGATCGGCATGGCATCCCAGCGGTAGTGCGTGACAGACGGCGACGGCATGAACATGTTCTCCCGATGTGGTGAGGACGGGGACGATAGCTGGCCGCGCCCGCCCTTGCGAGTGGACGCCGGGTGCCTTATCTTAGTACTAAGATATACCCGACCTCATGCCGCGCACCGCAACCTCTTCCGCCCTCTCCACGGCAGCGTCTCGCACTGATGCCGGTGACGAACGCACGGACGCCGCACTCCGGCTCTGGGTCATTCTCACACGGGCCCAGGCCGCGATCAATGTCCTCGCGACCGACGACATCCGCTCGGAGGGCCTGAGCGAGGGTGAGTTCGGCGTCCTCGAGTACCTCTATCACAAGGGACCCAGGCTGCTGGGCGAAATCCAGCGCGGGGTGCTGGTGTCGAGCGGCGGCATCACGTTCCTTGTCGATCGACTGGTGGAGAAGGGGCTCGTCGAGCGGAGGGAGTGTCCGACGGATCGCCGCGCACGCTACGCGGCCCTGACGAAGGACGGCGAGAAGCTGCTCCGTCGCATCTTCCCGCGACATGCCCGACGGATCGTCGACGCGGTCGCCGGACTGACGCTGACTGAGCAGAAGCAGGCGGCAGAACTTCTCAAGCGGCTCGGACTACACGCCGCGGAACTGGCGCCGGACCCATAGCGACTGAGTGAGCCGTCATCAGGCGGCCGCAGGAGAATCGATCATGACACCCCGTTTCCGCACGACCGGTTTTCACCACATCACGATGGTTTCGTCGAACGCCGCCCGCACGCTCGGGTTCTACCGCGGCGTGCTCGGCATCGGCCTCGTGAAGCAGACCGTCAACTTCGACGATCCGGGATCGTACCACCTCTATTTCGGCGACGAGACCGGCGCGCCGGGCACCATTCTCACGTTCTTCGAGTGGACGGGGCTCCCGCACGGCAGCCCGGGAGTCGGCGGCGTGCACCACCTCGCCCTTGGTGTCGAAACGCCAGAAGCGCAGCTCAAGTGGAAGCGGCGCCTCGTGGATGCCGGTGTACCGGTGAGCGGTCCGTTCAATCGAGGATGGTTCCGCAGCATCTACTTTGCCGATCCTGACGGTCAGATCCTGGAAATCGCGACCCGAGGTCCGGGCTACGCTCTGGACGAACCCGCAGACGCGCTTGGCCGCACGGAACTGCTGCCACCGGGCGCGCAGATCCGCGGCGATCGCGACGAAGCTGCGATTGCCAGCCTAACGCACGCCGAGCCGGTGCCGGTGATCACCGCGGACATGGCGCTGCAGGGTATCCATCACATCAGCGCCATCACGACCGATCTCACGCGCCTGGACGAGTTCTATTCCAGCGCGCTGGGGCTTGCCCTGGTGAAGAAGAGCTTCAACCAGGACAATCCGTCGGTGAAGCACTGGTTCTGGGCATCGTACGACGGCAAGGACGTCGCGCCGCACAGCGCGCTTACGTTCTTTGGATGGCCGCCGCGCGGTCGGCTCGTGCGTCCCGGCATCGGCCAGACGCATCACATCGCGTTCAGGGCCGCGGACGCCGACGAGCAGCTTGCGTGGCGCGACCATCTGCTCTCGTCGGGGGTCAGCGTGTCTCCCGTCATGGATCGCACCTACTTCCAGAGCATCTACTTCCGCGATCCGGACGGGCTCCTGCTCGAAATCGCCACCGACGGCCCGGGCTTTTCGAGGGATGAAGCGCCGGAGGCCCTGGGTCGAGAACTGCGGCTCCCCGCGTGGCTCGAGCCGGATCGTGAACGGATTGCCGGCGGTCTGACGCCGCTGGCGGTCTGATGATGGACGACCGTGACGCATCGACGGCGGGTGGTATTCCGCCGCACGGTGACGCGCGGATCCTGCGCCGTGCCCCGGGAGGCACGGCGGCGCGGGCGGTGATCATGGTACACGGGCGAGGCGCCAGCGCGCAGGACATCCTGACGCTGGCCGCCCCGCTCGGCCTCGACGACGCGCTGCTCCTTGCCCCGCAGGCAAACGGTCACACCTGGTATCCCTTCTCGTTTCTGGCGCCCATGGCGCAGAACGAACCGGGCATCACGTCGGGGATCGCGCTCCTGGAGTCACTCGTCAGGCAGGTCGAGTCGGACGGCGTTCCAGCGTCGCGCATCGCGCTGCTTGGGTTTTCACAAGGTGCCTGCCTGACGACGGAGTTCGTGGCGCGGCACCCGCGACCGTACGGCGCGGTCCTGGGATTCAGTGGTGGCCTCATAGGGCCACCGGGAACGTTACGTGACTACCCGGGATCGCTCGATGACACGCCCGTGTTCCTCGGGTGCAGCGATGTGGATCCGCATATCCCGGCCGCCCGCGTACAGGAGACGGCAACGGTGCTGGCGAAGATGGGTGCGCGCGTCGACCTGCGGCTCTATCCCGGCATGCCGCACACGATCAACAACGACGAACTGGCGGCCGGGCGCGCGCTCCTCGACACGCTCAGTCCCGCCTGACATCGTGCCTGGACCGCGACGATGTGACGCGCGCGCCTGGCGACGCCGTGCGCTGCGCGACGCGCTCGAGCCGACCTGGCCTTGCGCTGGCGTTTGACTGTCTGCCCTGCGAGCCTGACGACCCTCGCGGGCGGCGCGACGCGCTCAAGTCGACCTGGCTTCGCACTGGCGGTGACCATCCGGTGTGCGAGCCTAACGGCTCGCGGCGAACGGCGTGCGATTGAGCGCGACGCGCCCGTTGCTTACCACGACCAGCACATCGCCCAGCGCGCGAGGATCACTCAGCGGATTCCCCTCGACCAGGATCAGGTCGGCTTCGAATCCGGGCTTGATCTGCCCGACCCTGGCCCCGATCCCCAGGAGGTCGGCCGCCGTGGTCGTCGCGCTTCGCAGGGCCTCGAGGGGCGTCAGGCCAAGGTCCACGAACGACGCAACCTCGCCGGCAATCCGTGAAAGGCTCTCCTCGCCGTAGTTGGTGTCGGCACCGGTGGCGATGCGCACCCCGAGCCGACTGGCGCGCCGGACCGTCTCGCCAAGGACCGGCAGCATGAACCGGCCGCGCAGCGTGAGCACCGGATCGTCGTAGTCGCCGCCCGGCTGAGTCAGGTCGACCACCGTGATGTACGTGGGCACGAAGAACGTGCCCTTCTCCTTCATGAGCCGCAGCGTGGAGTCCGCCAGGAACGTGCCGTGCTCGATGCTCCGCACTCCCGCCTGCACCGCGGCATACGCACCTTCGTCCCCGTGCGCGTGCGCCATCACCGGGACGTTGCGCGTGGCGGCCTCGCTCACCACCCAGCCGAGCTCCGTCGTGGTGTAGGTCTGTTTGCGGGGATCGGTGTTCGGCAGCCCGGCGCGCTCGGTGCCCCGCGTCTTGATGACATCCACGCCGTGGTCGAGGTTCACGCGCACGACCTCGCGCATCGCCGCTTCCGTCGTGACGCGCCCGCCGAGCTTCGTCAGGCGCGGATCGGCGAGCATCGACTCGCCGAGGTCCGGCGAAACGAACACGCCCGCCGCCAGGACGTCCGGCCCGGGGATCACGCCATTGCGCACCGCCTCACGCAGGGAGACATCCTGGTAGTTGGAGGTGCTCGCGCTGCGGATCGTGGTCACGCCCGATTCAAGGGCGCGGCGTGCCGCCGCAAAGTTGGAGACGTGCGCATGCGCATCGATCAGCCCCGGCAGCAGGTAGCGCCCGCGCGCATCGATGACCTCTGCTCCCGCAGGCGCCTGGTAGGTGCCGGCCACCACCTCGGCAATGCGACCGTCTCGGATGACCACCGACGCGTCACTGGCAAAGGCGCCTCGCGTGCCGTCGATCAGGTTGGCGTGGGTGATCACGAGCGTGCGACCCTGCGCCTGCGCTGCGACGGCGGCAAAGACGAGTACAGCGGCGAGGGGTCGAAGCATGGCGGGGATCAGGGAAGGGTGCATGGGGAGTCTGACTCCACTTCGGGTGCCCAATCTTACGCCGCGGTCACGCGGGACGCCGACGGTGGGCGCGGAGTCCCGAGCGCACCAGCGTGGAGTGTTCGGCTGTCCCTGGCGCCCGAGACGCGGTGCTGGCCGGTCCGGCGCGCTCAAACGGTGGAGCTCTTCAGGGATCAGGCTTCGCGGCCGGCGTCCAATCGGGGCGTACGAGACCTCATCATGGCGTTCAGCGGGTACGAGACCCCAGGTCGGCGTTCAGGGCGTCGGCGACCCCATGGCGGCGCATCGGAGCGTCGGAGACCCGGTGGCGGGCGCCGACGTTCCGTACCCTCACCCCGACACGGTCGTCCTAATAGGTCAGATGGACCGCACCGACCACGGATCGTTGCCAATGATGACCAGCCGCATCAGTGATCCACGTCCCGAAGCCTCGGAACTCCAGACGGAGGGGCCCACCCCTGCGCGGGTCTGGGGCGACCAGTGGCTGCGCGTCTCCGAGAAGGTCCTCAAGGGGCTGAATCACCAGCTGACCAATCGCGTCGCGTCGCTCGAAGCCATCGCGGCGTTGTTCGACGACGATCAGGAACTGCCGGATCCGCAGCTCGTGCAGTCGCTGGCCCAGGAAGTCAAACGCCTGAACCAGCTGCTCATGCTCTTCCGGCTCATGCCGGCCGAGCCATTCGTGACCACGGAACCGGTGCGGGTGCAGGACGTGATACCCCAGGTCATGGAGCTGCACGGGCACCACAGCGATCTGCGCGGCATTCCCATCGACATCTCCGCTGCCGGCGACATTCCGCCGGTCCTCGTACGCCCGTCGGCGCTGCTGCGGTGCCTGCTCGTGCTCCTCGAGAGCGCGGCCGGTAACGCTCTGCGTTCGGGATGCGAGGCCACGCTGCAGCTCAGCTGCGGCGGCGACGCAAAGCACGTGTTCGTTCGCTTCGAGGCGCCGTCTCCCGCCGGACAACTGTTGTTCACGGGTGACGGAAGCCTGGTGCATGCGGTGCAGAGTGGTCTCGCGCACGCACACGTGACAGCGACCGCCGAACTGGTGCCAGCCACGCCGTGTCCGCGGCTGCGATACGAGATCACGCTGCCCTCGCTCGCCGAGGCGCGACGCATGGAGCGCGAAGGACTACGCTAGCGCACGTCGGGCAGAGGCCCGCAGGCATTGCGTCATCCCCGGGTTCACGCACTCTCGCGGAGTGAGCCCATCGACACGCGCAGTCGGCTGATCGCCTTGGCCCGGATTTGCGATACGCGCGACTCGCTCACGCCAAGGATCGCCGCGATCTCGGCCAGCTTGAGTTCCTCGAAGTAGTACAGGCCGAGCACGTTGCGCTCCTGTTCCGGCAGGTCCAGCAGGGCATCGTGCATGCGTTCGATCTCCTGCGCCAGCGTCAGCCGATCATCGACGTCCGAGTCCGTGGCGGCGATGAGGTGCTCCATCGGGATGCGCGAACCGCTCGGCGTGCGCTCGCTCGTGCGTTCCAGCGGAATGAAGCGGCTGTTGTCGCTCTCAGCCTGCATGCGAAACAGTGCATGGAGGTCGACCCCCATGGTCTCGGCGAGCTGTGCCTGATCTGGCGCGCGGCCGAGCTGGCGGGTGAGCGCTTCGGTGGCGGCGTTGAGTTCGCGCGTGCGGCGTCGCACCGAGCGCGGGACGTGATCCTGCCGGCGGAGTTCATCCAGCATGGCCCCGCGAATGCGTGGCGCGGCGAACGTCGAGAAGGCGAGTCCGCGCGCGCGATCGAAGTGGTCCCACGCTTCGATGAGCCCGATCGTTCCCGCGCTCACCAGCTCGTCGAGTTCGACGTCCATCTGCTTCGTCCGGCAGAGTTGTCGGGCCACGTGGTACACGAGGCCAAGGTGCTCCCCGATCAGCTGCTGTCGCTCATCGTGGGCTACCCGTGTGCTGGGCCCTGCTGCCGCTGCGTGCGCCATGGCGTCGAATCCGGTTCGAGGTACGGGTCCGCGCGATTCCGCGGCTCTCCCTCAAAAGGCAACGGGTGTTCCACAGCCCCGCATCGCGAGGTCCGGCGGACTCGATGCGCGCTATCGCGTTGTGCGGCAAGCAGTTGACTGCGTCCAACCCGGCGGCTCTGGCGCCGTATCCGACGCCGGATGGCGGGTAGTTCCTGCCGGATTCGGCACTCTTTTCCGGGCCAAACGCGCGGAAAAGGTAACAATGGGGCTCAAGTCGGCCGCGGACGTGCCGATACAATCAGTCGAACCGCCGTCCGGAGATCCCGTGCCTCAGCGTACGCGCCTCGATACAGCAGTCCCCGAGTCTCGCATCGAACCGCCGTTTGACTCGATGCCCATCGCCTTGCCCGAGCGAGGGGAAGGGGCCTCGATCAACTGCCCGACCCCTCGGGCGTTTGCCGACTGCGCGTCGACCGGCCTGACAGAAGCGCAGATCGCTGAATATCGCGGTCGGCTGCACCGGGGCTTCTACGCTTCGCCCGCGGTCGTGCGAGAGGTCGCTCGTCGCATTCTCGAGAGCCGGGATCTGTAGGGCGAACGAGGGGCAAGGCGCGCGGACCAGGGGGCAGGCCAATCGTCGGCCCCTGTGTGTTGCCACCTGCTGAACCCGGGGAGGGGAGCAGAAGGCCCACAACCACGCTCGACGGCGGCCGTTGCACAGCCTCACGGGTGCCCGGCGCGGCGACACTGGTGCGGGCGGCTGCGCGCGACGCTCCGCATCGCTCGCCGCCGGTCGCGCGGCTGCTCCCGACTCCCACGCCCGGTCGACGACCTCGTCGACGATCGAGATCCTCCGGTCGCGTCATCAGCACGCGACGCAGCGCCCGGTTGCGAAGCGCCTGGTCCGCAAGCCCGGTCGTCCCAGGCCGCGCCAGCGCGCCACTGCCCTCGCCGGCGCGTCCAACCGGTTGCGCTAGCTTGGAGCATGCACCGATCCGCGATCCGTCACCTCAAGGCGGCCGACCCTGTGCTCGCCGAGCTCATTGCGCAGGTTGGCCCGTGCCGGCTTCAGCCGACCACCGAGCAGTCCCACTTCGAGTCGATCGTGCGCGCGATCGTCTACCAGCAGCTTTCCGGCAAGGCGGCCGGCACGATCTACGGGCGCTTTGCCGAGTTGTTCCCCGCTCGTCGCCCGACGGCGCCCCATCTCCTCACCCTCGACGACGGGGCGCTCCGCGGTGTCGGCCTCTCGCGTCCCAAGCTGACCTACGTCCGCGATCTGGCCACCCGGGTCCACGAGAACGCGCTCCCCATCGAGCGGCTTCACACACTGCCTGACGAGGAGATCCTCGCCCACCTGACGGCGGTGAAGGGCATCGGCGTGTGGACGGCGCAGATGTTCCTGCTGTTCAGGCTTGGTCGACCAGACGTGTTGCCGGACCTCGACCTCGGGATCCAGAAGGCCGTGCAGCGCGCGTATCGCCTTCGCAAGCGGCCGACCCCGGAGCGCGTACGGAGGATCGGTGCGAAGTGGGCGCCGCACCGATCGGTGGCCACCTGGTATCTCTGGCGCTATCTCGACGGTGACGCCGCGTGATCGCGCGCCACCGATGAAGATCGCGATCACCGGCGCGTCAGGGTTCGTCGGCCGGACGCTGCAGCGAACCCTTCGCGAAGCCGGACACTCCGTCTGCACGATCGGGCGCGCCGCCGCCGCGACTGACGTGGCGTGGGATCCAGGGACCGGTGCGATCGACGCGACGAGGCTCCGCGGCATCGACGCGGTGATTCATCTCGCGGGCGCCAACATCGCGCAGCGGTGGACCGAGAGGGCTCGGCGCGAGATTCGTGACAGCCGCGTGGACACGACCGCGCTGATCGCCCGAACCATGGCCGACCTCGATCCGCGACCTCGAGTGCTCGTCAGCGTCTCGGGGGTCGGCATCTACGGCGACTGTGGCGACGAGTTGGTCGATGAGACGCACGCGGCGGGGCGCGGCTTCCTGGCCGAAGTGGCGCAGGCCTGGGAAGCCGCCGCGCTCCCGGCGCGCGAAGCCGGCATTCGTGTGGTGCATCCGCGGCTTGGAGTCGTGCTGCACCGGAGCGGCGGCGCCCTCGCGAAGATGCTGCCCGCCTTCTCGTTAGGTGTCGGCGGACCGATCGGGTCCGGGCAGCAGTGGATGCCGTGGGTGGCCCTCGCAGACCTGCTCCGTGCGCTGCAGTTCTTCGTGGAGTCGCCGCATACGAGTGGTCCGTACAACCTTGTCGGTCCGGAGCCGGTAAGGAACGCGACGTTCACCCGCACCCTGGGTCAGGTGCTCGGTCGGCCGGCGGTCATTCCACTTCCGGCGTTCGCCATCCGGCTGCTATTTGGTGCGATGGGCGCGGAGACGCTGCTCGGCGGCCAGCGCGCCTCGGTCACCCGGTTGGTCGACGCCGGATTCAGCTTCCGGTACCCGACCATTCGGACGGCGCTGGAACAGGCGATGGTCGCTACCGTGTGACGCATGTGCCCGCGGCGCCGTAGTTTGAGCCGATCGAAACTTTCCCGACGCCTGTCACGTAGAGCGCTGCAACACCAATGATCGCCATCATCATGGAAGGGGTGCTGTTCGTCGCGCTGGTCGCGGCAGGCGGTGCCCTTTTGTTCTTCGTCGTCACGACGTTCACGCCGCTTGGCCGTCGCATGCGTGAAACGCGCAATCGCCGCAATATCGAGCGCGCCGCGGCCAACCACTGTCCCATCCACGGGGAGTTTCGAGAGGACGAGATGGTTCGCCTCCCATCGGGCGATCGCGTCTGTCCGCACTGCTTCAAGGAGACGGTATGGCAAACTCGATGAGTGAGGTGCTGGGGTCGATCCGTGGTCGCACGCCGAGTACCGGTGGGGGGAGCGGGTTCTTCCGGCTCCTGCGCATCGTCGTCGTGTTGATCATCATCGCCGTGCTCATGCCGCAGTGCGTCACCTACGTCGAGCCGGGACACGTCGGCATCCTCATCCATCGCGCGGGCGGCGGCGTGGACCCCAAGCCACTCGGCCCGGGCTTTCAGGTGCGGAACCCACTCCTGAGCGCCATCGAGGAGTACCCCGTGTTCATGCAGACGCTGGTCCTGACGCGGGGGAACACCGAGGGTTCTCCCTCCAACGACGAGATCAACGTCAACTCGCAGGAAGGACAGCCGCTCTCCCTCGACGTCGCCATGTCGTTCGAGCTCGAGGCGTCAAAGGTGCCCATGCTGTATCAGACCTTTCGCACCGACATCGAAACGATCCAGCACGGCTACGTGAAGCAGACGATCCGTCAGGCCCTGCAGGAGGTCGTTGGCGGGGAACCGATCGCCGACATCCTCGGACCCAAGAAGGCCGAAGTCGTTGCGCGATCGCAGCATCTGCTCACCGAACGCCTCGCCACGTACGGCATCGTCGTCCGGCAGTTCACCATCAGCGAAACGCGCGCGCCGGAGACCGTGATCGAGGCCATCAACGTGAAGAACGTGATGCAGCAGCAGGCGCTCACCGCGCAGAACGAGTTGCAGAAGAACGAGTTTCAGGCGCGAGGAGACTCCATCAAGGCGGCCGGCCGCGCCAAGGCGATCCTCGCCGAGGCCGAGGCGCAGGCACGCGCCAATCGTTTGCTCGCGGAAAGCGTGACACCGACGCTCGTGCAGTACCGCATGATCGAGAAATGGAACGGAGCCATGCCGCAGGTCGCCGGCGGCGGCACGCCGCTCATTCAGCTACCTGTGCCAAAGCCATAAAGGCAGGGGCGCGCTCGACGTCACCCACTCGTCAGGCGACGAACGACTCCACGCCTTTCTGCGTTGCCGGCCTGCCTCACCGAGGCCGGAACCTCTGACCGACCCCCGCGCCCTCGCGTGGGTAGCTACCCCAGAGCACGTGCCCAGGACGAGGGGCATGTGGACGCTGCGCCTTCGCGCGGGAGGCTACCCATTGAGCCACTCGTCGAGGTGATCCGCCACGAACGCGTCGTCGGCGAGTTCGGGGTAGGCGCGCGAGACACGATCGAGCTCGCGCGCCTGACCCGGGGACAGCGTCTCGTGTATGTCGAGGCACCACGTCCCCCGCATCAGGCCCTGCCGGCGCAGGACTTCATGGATGCCCGGAATGCACCCGGCAAAGCCATGGGCGACGTCGAACACCGCGCCGTTCGCGTCGGTAAGCGCGGCGCCGCGACTGAGCCATCGCGCTTCGATCGGCACGCCGGACCGCAGGCGCCTGACCTCCTCCAGCATCTCGACGGCCCGGCGTGTCCACACCGCCCATTGACCGAGGAGCCCACCGACGATGTGGCGCTCCACGCGTCGCCCCCCGCTCTCAAAGACGAACGGCGTCAGCAGGTCGGGGAGAATGTTGTCGTCATTGCCCGTATAGAGCGCGACATCCTCCCGGCCGGATTCGGCCAGCGCCCGCACGACGTCCAGCGTCTGGTAGCGATTGAACGGCGCGATCTTGATGGCTACGACGTTCGGAATCTCGGCGAACTCCCGCCAGAACCTGAAGCCCAGGGCGCGACCCCCAACCGCCGGCTGCAGGTAGAACCCGATCACCGGCATCACCTCGGCCACGCGGCGGCAGTGTCGGATGAGCGCGGCGTCCGGGGCATCGCGCAGGGCGCCGAGGGAGAGGAGCACCGCGTCGTAGCCCAGGCTTCGCGCCAGCTCCGTTTCGTCGAGTGCCTGGCGCGTTGCGCCGATCGCCCCGGCCACCAGCGCCAGTGGCCGCGTGCCTGCTCGCGCGCGCGCCACGTCGCGCGCCAGGGTCAGGGTCGGCGCGAGCATGCCATGCTCGCGGATGGCGAATTGGGTCGTGTGGACGCCGACGGCGATGCCGCCGGCGCCGGCGTCCACGTAGTAGCGCGTCAGCGCAGCCTGGTGCCGCTCGTCGAGCGTGCGACGCGCCGTGAGCGCGAGCGGATGCGCCGGAATCACCTGACCGGCAAGGAGGTGCGAGCGCAGGTTCAGAACGCGCCCTCCCGCTGCTCGAACCGTGTGGCCTTGCCAGATGTTTCGCCGCCCGCCGCCAGCCAGTCCGCCACCCACGCGATGAGCGTCTCAGCCGAGATCGATGGTGCGCCCCAGCGGGCCCGGAGCCGCGCGGTGGACGAGAGCAGGGCATCGCGCGCTTCCTGCCCACGAATCGTCGCGCGCGCGCCAAGCCGCGCGGCGAGTTGCTCCGCGACGTCGCGTACGCGCAGGATCTCGGGCCCCGTCAGGTTGAGGACCGTGACCGGCGCCGACGCCGCACCTAACGATGCCAGGGCAAAGGCGTTCGCATCGCCCTGCCAGATGCAGTTCACGTGGCCCATGGTGACGTCGACCGCGTGGCCGCCAAGGATGCGCTGGGCAATGTCCACGAGGACGCCGTAGCGGAGGTCGACCGCGTAGTTGAGTCGGAGGATCGCGCTGCGCGTTCCGTGTGATGCCGCGGCGTGCTCGAACACGCGCTCACGGCCCAGGCATGACATCGCGTACTCGCCGATCGGTCCCGGGGCGTCCGACTCCTGCGACCCACCGCGGTCCACGGCGCTCAACGGATACACGTTGCCCGTGGAGAACACGGCGAACCGCGCCGCGCGATATCGGTCGGCGGCAAACGCCGGGACGATGGTGTTCATGTGCCACGTGCGTGCGGGCGCGCCCTGCGTGCCGAACTTCTGGCCTACCATGTAGACCACGAGCGCGGCGTCGGGCAGCGGGCGCCACGCATCGGGTTCGGCGAGGTCGGCGCGAACGATTTCGACGCCGGATCCCGACAGTCGCGACGGCGCTGCGTCCGATTGGAAGCGCGACACGGCAATGACGCGCCGTCGGGTCCCGGCGGCGTTCGCGGCGCGCTGCGCCATCGCGGAGAGCGACGGACCCATCTTGCCACCGGCGCCGAGGATGACGATGTCGCCCGGAAGTCCGCGCAGCGTTTCGATGACCAGCTCGGTGGGACGGCTGAGTCGTTCCTCGAGCTCGTCGACCGATCGTGGGGCCGCCGTCGTCATCGTGTGACCGGATCGCGGTCGCCGGGCGGTTCGGGGGCGAATCGCTTGTGGCTCTTGTCGCAGAATGGCTTCTGCCCGGAATGACCGCAGCGACACAGCACGATGCCCCTGCCGGGCGGCGGCACCAGATGGTTCCCGCCCGCGTCCACGATACGAACGTGTGCCGCATCATCGGGGGCGATGTAATACGGCCCGTGTTCACGAAGATGGATGGTGATGGTCATCGGCTTGGCAGCGGCTCGGGCCCAGGGCATGGGGCGTGGCACCGTCGGCCAACGGTTGCACCCAGGCACTCGTAGGGATATCGTCCCGGTTCTATCATGACACGTTCATGAACACAATGAAGAGATCCGTCAAACTCGCTGCGATATCCCTTGCTCTCGTTGCCCCCGACACGTCGGAGGCGCAGGCCACGGACACCACCCGAACCCGACTCACGGAAGTTCGCGTGAGTGTCTCTCGGTCGCCATCGACCATTGGCGGGGCGGCGGCCGTGGTCACGTCGGTCGACTCGCTGCGCCTGACGCCCGCCGCGCCATTGTCTGACGCGCTGCGCGAGCTGCCATTCGTGCTCGTGCGGCAGAACTCCCGGGGCGAAGTCGAACTGTCGGTGCGTGGCTCGGATTCCCGGCAGGCTGCGGTGCTCTTTGACGGATTGCCGCTCACCACGGGATGGGATCATCGCTCGGATGCGTCGGCGTTTCCGCTCTCCGGTGTGGGGACTATCGTGGTGGTACGCGGACTCTCGAGCGTGCTGCAGGGGCCCAACGCACTTGGCGGAGTCATCGACCTCGGCGTCGTTTCCGATCGCAGCGAGCGTGTGCGCGGCGAGAGCCTGCGCCTGGCGACCGGCTTCGACCAACTCGGGACGCAGGCGTACCATCTCGATTGGGCCCGCGGCATTCGCGCCGGGGCCGGCGAGTGGACGTTTCGTGCGGGCGGTGGGCTGCGTGATCGCGAGGCGATCGCGCTCAGCGGCGGCGTCAGCGACAAGTACACGACGGACAGCCACCGTTTGACCAACAGCGACGTGCGCCAGCGCGACCTCTACACCGCGCTCCGCTACCAGACCGCCGGTGGCGCGTGGGTCGGGGGTTCGTATTCGGCCAACGCGATGGAACGTGGCGTGGTGCCCGAGCTCCATGTCACCGCGCCGCGGTTCTGGCGTTATCCGGACCAGACGCGGCACCTCGGTGTCGTGTCCCTCGGCACGGGGCGCCGGCGCACGCCCCTGGGTTCAGGCGACCTCGAGGTCGTCGTCGGCCAGAACAATTCCTCGCTGTTCATCGAGAGCTTCCTCAACGCGCAATACGACTCGATCGTCGCGACCGAGCGCGGCCGCGAGCGGACCAGCACGGCGCGCCTCCTCGCCGATCATTCGCTTGGCGCCGGAGAGTTGCGCACCGCGTTCACCGCGACGCGCGTTCGGTACACCGAGACGCTCAACGCGGCAGCGCCGAGTGAGTATGAGCAGAACCTCTGGAGTTCGGGGGTCGAGGTGGACATGCCGATCGCCGGCGCGCTGCGCGCCAGCGCGGGCTACGCCGCCGACGGCTCCACCACGCCGGAGACTGGAGGCAAGACGTCGCTTGGGCGCCTGTCCGAGTGGGGTGGCCGGTTTGGGCTCAGTACGATGGCGCTCGGGAATCGCGTGCGATTTCACACATCGGTGAGCCGTCGTGCACGATTCGCCGCGCTGCGCGAGTTGTACTCCGGAGCACTCAATCGATTCGAGCCCAACCCCACGCTGCAGCCCGAGCGGCTCGTCGGCGCGGAGCTCGGTGCGACGCTGCTTTCCAGTCGTGCGCAGTTCCAGGCCGTCGTGTTCCGCCATCGGCTCGAAGACGCCATCGTCCGCATCACGCTGCCCAACCGCCGGTTCAAGCGCGTGAACCGCGATGAGCTTCGCAGTGCCGGTCTCGAGCTGCTCGCGGGCTGGAACAGCGGTGGGTTCTCGATCACGAGCGATGCGCTCGTGCAGCGGCTTCGCATCGAGGATCCGGCGGTGTCGGGCAGCGAGCGCAAACCCGAGCACCAGCCGGAGTTCCGGCTCGGTGCGGACGCCGCGTTTCCGACCGTTGCGGGCGTCCGCGGTCGCCTGGGGTTCAACCACACCGGCACGCAGTATTGCGTGAACCCGGACCTGGGCCGCAACCAGAACCTGAGCAGCCAGACGTGGGTCAACGGCGGCGTGGAGCGCACGTTCTCCCTGCGCCCGAGCGGCCTGCTCAGCCGCCTGTTGGCGTCGCTGTCGATCGACAACATCGGAGACAGCGCCGTCTACGATCAATGCGGGCTGCCGTTCGCGGGACGAACGCTGCGGTTTGGCCTCAGCCTGATGTAGATCGTCGGGCGCGCGCGAGCGGCATCAGGCAGGATGGAAGGTGTGGGGAACGACGCCACCTTCCATCAGGGCCGCGCAGGCGATCGGGCACGCGTCGTTCGCCGTCGGGGAGAACGAGTCAGACGCGCAGGTGATCGGGTCGCCATTCACGGACCGCCTTCTTGATGTCACTGGGCCGGGCGAACTCTCCCGTCAGCACGCGACGGAAGAGCGCAGGCACCTCCGCGTCGGAAGCAAAGCGCAGCGCGATGAGGTCCCGCACTCGCAGGGCATCGACCGCCGGATGGTCGGCGGCGGGCAGCAGCGCGCGGAGGCGAAGGCGCTCTTCGAGGCGAATGACGCGATTCTGCACGGTGAGCGCCTGTGCGCGCGCGAGCCCGATGCCGAGCATCGTGGCAAACGCGACGACCGCGGCCCAGGCGCTGGCCGCACCGGGCTGCCTGACGAGTGCGACCCCAGCCACCACGATGTTCACGAGGAGGATCGGGAGGGCAACGAAGTGGTAGAGGGGATTCCAGCGGACGTGATTTTCGATGGTTTGCGTGGGGCGCATGGGTCGTCGTGTGGGAATCGTCAGGCAGTGGCTTCGCGCGCGTGGCGCTTGAGTCGCGCGACGAGCGCCTCGAGCCCGACCTCCCGCGTGCCAAGGCCGAGTCCCTGCATCAGGGCGCGCACGAAGTGCTCGGGGATCGCGAGGGTGGAGGCGGGCGGTTCGTCATTCACCGCACCAAACACGATGCTGAGGAACGCCGCGACGGTGGGCGACTGGCGCACGTTGATGTCGGCATAGAAGTGGATCCGGCCGTTGGTCATCTCGGGGAAGATGCGCACCGGCGTCTGGCATTCCGGAACCGCGTAGCTCATGTCGGATATGGCGGCAAAGCGTTCGGGCAGCGGCTCGAGTTTTCGTGCCTGGCTGACCAGCGCAGCCATCTTGTCCTCGCGGCCGAGGGACTGGAACCGATCGAGCAGGGCAGCGATGCGAGGGGGCAGGGACATGCAGGTGGCCGCGGCCGCGGGGGGGGGAAGGCTAGCTCGCTGGGAGGAACCGTTGCCTGTGAGCGGTTCGGTCGCGGGTCCGACCACCGCTACGCGGGCAAGCTAACGTGGCGCCCAGCCGCTCCCCAACGTCGCTTGCGAGACGTCGTCAAGCAGCATGTACTCCGCACCGAATTGCCTGGAATGCACCGCGTCCGATCCAGATGCCGCATTCGGACATCGCGATCCCTCCACCGTGGTCCCCTGCGCTGAACGCGTCTGGAGCGGGCCGGCACGACGGGCGGCCTTGCCTCCCACCTATTCAATCGGTTGATTAAGCTCCCATGCCACCCGCCGACCTCGACTCCCGGGCCCGTATCCTCGTCGCCGCCGAAACGCTCTTCGCGCACAAGGGATTCGCGGCGACGTCCATCAAGGACATCGGGCGCGCGTCCTCCCGGAACACGGCGCTGATCCACTACTACTTCACGTCCAAGGAACAGCTGTACCGCGAGGTGCTGCGCAACGCCCTCGAACACGTGATGGGATCCGTGGGCCCGGCGATCGCCGGCAACGACGACGATCCCGAAACGCTCCTCCGTGCCTTCGTGCGGGCACAGGCCATGGCGCTCCGGGCCCGGCCGCAGGTCATCCCGCTCATGGTGCGTGAGATGACCGACGCAGGCGCCGCGCACGCCTCCGAGCAGATCCACACGCTCGCCGCCACAGTCTTTGCGCGCGTCTGCGCCCTCGTCGAGAACGGACAACGACTTGGCATTTTCCGACGTGATGCCGATCCGCGATTCACCGCCATCTCCCTCGTCGCACAGCTCAACTGGCTGATGCTGGCTCGGCCCGCCGTGGGCGTCCTGCTCGGTCGCGGTCTGGGGGAGGTGCACGAGGCCGACATCTCGGCGTTCGCCGATCACGCCGCCGATCTCGTGATCGGCGGCCTCAGGGCCAGGCCTGCAGCCAAACGAGCGACAGCCGCGTCGCGCCGCCAACCGGCCGGTGTGCGAACGAGGAGATCCCGATGAATCAGGACCTTCTCACCCAACTGGAAGCAGAGCGGCCGACCGACAAGGGCGCACGCCGTCTCCGCTGGTTCATGAGCGGGCAGTGTGCGCTCGTCCTCGCCCTCGTCGGACTCGTCGCCTGCGGTGACGCCGATGACACGACGCGCGCCACCGGCACGGTCGAGCTGACCGAGACCGACGTCGCGCCGCTCAGCAGCGGTCGCGTGTTGCGCGTGCTCGTCGACGAAGGTGCGGTCGTGCATACGGGTGACACCCTCGTGGTGCTCTCCCAGTCCGCGCTGCCGCCCGAGATCGAAGCCGGACGCGCACGCGTGAGCATGGCCGAGTCCGAGTTGCGGGACCTTCGCGCCGGGGCGCGTGCGCCGGAACTGGAGCGGGCACGCGCGGACCTGGCCGCCGCCGTCGCAAACGCAACGAACGCGCGCCGTGAGGCTACGCGCCTGCGCACGCTCCAGCAGAGCGGAGGCGTCGCCGTCATCCAGGTCGATGCCGCCGAGACAGTGGCGAAGGTCGCCGAGGAGCGCGTGGTCACCGCGCGCGAGTCGGTTCGGCTGCTCGAAGCGGGCGCGAGGCCCGAGCGCCTGCGTGCCGCCGAAGGGGCCGTGCAGCAGTCGCGCGCCCAGCTCGCCTCGCTCACCGCGCGCGCCGGGGAGCTGGTGCTGGTGGCGCCGCACGCGGGCGTCGTCCTTGGCCGCCACGTGGAGCCGGGTGAGGCCATCGCCGCCGGCGTGCCCGCCGTTTCGTTAGGCGACCCCCGAGCCCCATGGGTCCGTGTTTTTGTCGCGCCCGCCGCGTTCGAGACGCTGGCGCTCGGCGACGCGGCGATGGTCCGGACACCCGGGGGCGCGGGCGCCACGTATCCGGCCACGGTCGTTGCGCTCAGCCCGCGCGCCGAGTTCACGCCGCGGGTGGCGATGACGGAAACCGAGCGCGCCGACCTGCTATTTGGCGTGAAGCTCAGCGTCAGCGACACGACCGGGCGTCTCAAGGCCGGATTGCCCGTCACGGTGACTTTCGCGCGGGATTCGGTCCGGTGATCACCCCGGTGAGTGAGGCGGCGGTCCGTACCCGGGGACTCCGCAAGGTGTTCGGGTCGCTGGTCGCCGTGGAGGGCCTCGACATGCACATCGAGCGCGGTGAGGTCTTTGGCCTCCTCGGGCCCAACGGATCGGGCAAGACGACGACCATCCGCATGCTGTGCGGGCTCATCGAGCCGACAGCGGGCGAGGCGACCGTGGCCGGACTGGACGCCGTCCACGACGCCGAGTCGGTGCGAAAGCGCATCGGCTACATGTCGCAGAAGTACGGGCTGTATGACGAGCTCACGATCGTCGAGAACATCCGGTTCTACGCCACGCTGTACGGCCTGTTTGGTGCGGCGCGAGACGCGCGGGTGGACGAGTTGCTGACCGACCTGAGTCTGCGCGAGCGCGCCCGACAGTTTGCCGGGCAGCTCTCCGGCGGCTGGAAGCAGCGCCTTGCTCTCGCGTGTGCCACGGCGCATCGGCCAGACGTGCTCTTTCTCGACGAACCGACGGCGGGTGTCGATCCGGCGAGCCGACGCCTCTTCTGGGAATGGATCTATCGGCTTGGTCGCGAGGGAACGACGATCGTCGTGACGACGCACTACATGGACGAAGCCGAACGCTGCGCGCGGCTGGCCTTCATGAGCCGCGGCCACCTGATCGCCATGGGAACGGGTGCGGAGGTCACGGCGCAGTTCGGGCAAGCCACCATCGAAGACGTCTTTATTGAGCTGCAGCGGCGGGACGAAGGGGCGATCGCCGGCCGCACGACCGTGCGAGCCTGACCATGCTCCAGCGCCTGCGCCGCTCCGCCGTCTGGCCGATGTTGTGGAAGGAGTTCATCCAGCTCCGCCGCGACCGGTTCACGCTGGGCATGGTGGTCGGCGTGCCGGCCATCCAGATCGCCCTCTTCGGCTTTGCGATCCGGACCGAGGTCCGACACCTCCCGCTGCTCGTACTCGACGAATCGCGCACGAGTCAGAGCCGGGCGCTCGTGCAGGCGATGGTCAACACCCGGAACTTCGATCTGCAGGGTCACGTCACCGATCGCGAAGACGTCCGCCGCGCCATCGAGCGGGGCGATGCGCAGGCCGCACTGGTGATTCCGCCCTCGTTTGCCACCGACCTCAAGCGACGCCGTACGGCGACAGCACAGATGATCGTGGACGCCGCCGATCCCATGGCGTCATCTGCCGCGATCGGCGCGGCGGCGCAGGCAGGAGCCGTTGTTGCCGGCGTGCTCGGTTCACCAGGCGTGGTCCCGCTCGAGGTCCGGGTGCGGCCGTGGTACAACCCCGCGCTCGAAAGCGCCGTCTACATTGTGCCCGGCGTCACGGGCGTTCTGCTGACGATGACGCTGATCCTCATCAATGGGCTCGCCATCGTGCGCGAACGCGAGCGCGGTACGCTGGAACAACTCGTCGTGACGCCCATCTCGCGCACCGGCCTCATGCTGGGAAAGCTCTTTCCGTTCGCTCTGGTTGGGTACGTGCAGATGACGGTGGTGCTGCTCATCGGGAGCCTGGCGTTCGACGTCCCCATGCGAGGGAGCGTCGGGCTGCTCTACCTGATGGCGTTGCCGTTCATCATTGCAAGCCTGGGCATCGGCCTCCTGATCTCGACGCTCGTGCGCACGCAAGCGCAGGCGCTCCAGCTGGCGTTCCTCGTGTTGCTGCCAACGATCCTTCTCTCCGGCTTCATGTTTCCGCGGCAGGCGATGCCAGCTGCCGCGCAGTGGATAGGCGCCGCGTTCCCCGTGACGTACTTTCTGCGCATCCTGCGCGGGATCCTGCTCAAGGGGGCGGGGTGGCCCGCCCTCTGGCGCGAGACGCTCGTCCTCTCCGTCTTCGCGATCGTGCTCGTGGTGCTGGCCACGACGCGGTTCCGAAAGTCGGTGGAGTAGCCCGCGGACTATCTGCGGGGTCCGGCGAGGTCGGCAAACAACCACTCCACGCCGAGGCGAACGCTGGAGCGACTGACGGCCTTGGACAGCGAGGCCGCTCCCTCCAGCACGATCGCGTTCCGTGCGCCCGTCCTGAACCTGACCCCGCTGCCGGCGCGTAGGCCAAACACGTTGGTGTTGTAGCGCAGGTCGATGGGAATCGAGCCAAAGCTGCTGGTCAAGGCGTGGATCCCGACGCCGAAACTCAGATAAGGCACCACGCGCCGCGCCGGGCTCCGGAGGAGCAGGTGCAGGTCCACGTGGCCCGAGAGATCGTAGAACACGTCACGGTAGGTGGTGTCGTCGGCCTCCACGTATTCGCGATGAGGGAACGCACGAAGGAACGAAGCCTCCGCGGCGAGGCGAACCCGTGAAGACGCGAAGTGGCCAAGGTCGAGGCTGACGGTGGCCTCGGCGGCATCGACGCCCTGTTCCACCCGGGCGTAGCCGCCGTGGACGCCCAGGGCGCCGATTCCACGCATACCCAGGGTGGCTTGGGCCCCCGACCTCGACGGGAGTACCCACGAGACGACAAGCGCACACAGGAGGCGAGCCAGGCTGGACCGGAACGTTGTCACGAAGGAAAGGTAGAGGCACTTGCCTCATGGCAAAGGCGCGCGAACCCCTCTCGCGGTCGCGCCGTTCGTGACAATTCGATTGATTGCTGTGTCTGACAGGCAGGACCCTTGCAGGCGGAGTTGGCCGTGATGACTCGGACTACGCGAATCTGTCTCACGCTTGCCGCGATCACGATTGCGGCCGGCGCTGGTGCGTTCGCGTATCTGCGAACCGATCAGCCCGCTGTCGCCCCCGCCGTCGCGTCCGGACTTCGCTTCGCGGATTCGCTGGAGCGCTCGTACGCCTCGCAGCCGGTCGAGGCGTCGGACGCGCTCGTCTCGCTCTACCTCGAACGCGCGCGGCTGGGCATCGGGAGCCCGTTTCGCCTGATCGAGCAGGCCCTGCGTGATCCCATGTTGCCGCCCGACGTGCGGCGGCAAACCGCGTATGCGGTGTTGGGTCGTACCGCCGAGGGCATGATCTACAGTTCGCCGGCGGAGGCGCTGGATCTCCTGTCCGCGCGTGGCCGCGGGCTCGGCCTTGCCCATCGCAACTTCATCGAGGGCGTCATCGACTCGGCGCGCGAACCGCGCGCAGCGGAGCTGGCGCTGCGGCTTGCCTACCAGGTGACGTCGACGAGTGGCACCACGTCGCCCAGGGCTGGTGCGGTCGCGATCGCGACGATTGCCCAGGCGCGCGACCGTGCGCTGGCGATGCGCGATGTGAACGCGCTTCTCATACACGCGCGACGCCGCCGTCTCGATCCGGTAGATCTCGTGCCGGTGTGGCGCGCCGAGCGTCGCTTTTCGGTGGAGCGCCCGCTGGTGGATCCAGCCACGCCGAGTCAGGAGCGCGAGGCGGCCGCGCTCCTGCCGATGCTGATCGCTGGTCTGGACACGATCCGTGACCCCGCCCCGCGCACGCGCCGCGAACGGACGCTTGGCACGCAGACGTCGGCCGCGGCCATGCAGGTCGCGGTTGCCAGACGCTCGCCCCCGCAGGCGCCGATCGTGGTGACCATGGGTGGCTTTGGGAACTACGTCACCGCGGGCGGTCTGACGCCGGGCTCGCGCGCCGCGCGCTCGACCTTCGTAGCGCGCGCGCGAAGCGAGGAGGAACTCGTCGCCGCGTACGAACAGCTCCGGGTCACCGAGGCATATGCCGCGGAAGCGGCGCTGAGCGTGGTGACGGCGGCGGTTGCCATGCGGCCGTATGCGCAGGAGCAACCATGGTTTGCCGGTGATGCGGGTCCGACGGTCGACGAGCTGCGTCGCGACTTTGGCGTGGCGGCGGTCGATTTTGATGCCAGCGTGCCGGGTGCGTGGCAACCGTACTTCACGCGCATGCTGGCCAGCGTGGTGACCGACCTTCGCCGGGTGTTCCCCGACCTCGACGTGTCGGGGCTCACCGTTCGGTTCGGGCCGTCGCCTCTCAAGGAGCGCGCGCTGGCGCTCCACGACCCGCTCACGCGCACGGTCTACTTTCCGATCGAGACGAGCGCTGGCGCGATGGCGCACGAGTTCTCGCACGATCTCGACTGGCAGGCGGCGCGACGTCGCTACGGATCGCAGAACAGCTATCGCACGGATCGCAGCATGCGGCAGTACCGGGATGGGCTGGCCGCGACGCTGGATCGGATGGCGGGGAGCGCCGCGAGTGGGCGGCGTGGGGTCCGGGTCTCGCCGGGCGGCGATCGTCCCACCGAGGCCTTCGCGCGTGGGGTCGACTGGATCGTGGCGTCGTGGCTCGCGAGTGAGGGGGTGATGAACGGGTACCTGAGCGCGGTGCAGGACGAGTGGCTCACTGGGTACGCCTCGGCCTCGGCGCCGCAGCGCGACCTGTCGGATGGCGATGCCACGATGATTGCGCTGCGCGAGATCACGACCGTGGCGCCCGGGATGGTGACATGGTTCGCGGAGGCGTATGGGGACGCGCGTCGTGCAAGCCTGTCGGATGCGGTGCGAAGGACGCTGCTTGCTCCCTTGCCGCGGGTGGACCTTCGTTCGGGCACGATGGGCATGAGCGGCTGGGCAGCGGCGCTGCAGACCCTTCGCGCCTCGCCCGACGCGTCGGGGAACTGGAGTTGCCAGCTCCGGACGCCGGCGCTGTCGCGGTCCGACGTGGCCATGCTGCGCACCGCGATGGAGACCGCCGCCGACGCGCGCGTTCGCGGTCTGACCCAGCGATGGGGAGACCACGCCGCGCGCACGCGATCGAGCTGGCGGCTGCGTTCGTTAGGCGGGGCTCCGTGGCGACCGGAGATCGCCGATTCGCTGACCCGTGAGCTGCGTGACGCACTCCTGTGGCGTGCGGCGCGTCCGGACGACGGTCGTGCGGGCGCCGACTTTGCGGAACGCGCGGAGCGGGCGGCGGCCCGGGAGGCTTGCGCCGGGGCCGGATCGGGCGGGTAGGCGCCGACCGGGCGTGCTCGGGGCGCAGAGGCATTCCGGACGATGTGCGGCCTCGCTGGCCCGGGTGCGCTCCGGATCTCGGTCCCGGGGCGATCTCGACGGCTTCGTCAATGCTACCGGGGAGAGCGCTGGCGACACGAACCTTGCTGCTCGCGGGGCCTTCGGTGCATCGGATGCGTGCTCAGGCGTCGGCTCGGCGTTCCAGGATCGTGCGGGTGGGGAACGCGAAGTCGATGCCCTGCGCCCTGAAGGCACGCAGCACCGCGATGTTCACGGCTTGTTGCGTGTCCATGAAGGTTGCGTAGTCCGGGTTCCCCACGAAGTAGACCGTCTCGAACTCGAGCCACGATTCGGCGAAGCGCGTGAAATGCGAGCGGTCGAATCGCGTCATGGGCTGCGACTGGACGCACTCACGGAGGATCGCGGGAATCGTCGCGACCAGGTCCGGCGGGGTGTGGTGCGTGATGCCGATCGTGAGTATCGCGCGCCGATCGTGCTGTCGCTTGAGGTTGCGCACGCGGCTCTTGAGCAGGTCGGCGTTGGAGAAGATCACCTGCTCGCCGGTGAGCGCGCGGACGCGGGTGCTCTTGAGGCCGATGTGTTCGACCGAGCCGGTGAACGTGTCGACGGCGATGGTGTCACCCACCTCGAAGGGGCGATCGAGCACGATGGAGAGTGCCGCGAACAGATCGCCGAGCACGTTCTGCACCGCGAGGGCGATCGCTATGCCTCCGATGCCGAGGCCCGTGAGCAGCGCCGAGATGTCGTAGTCGAGGACGTTGCGCAGGGCGAGCACGAAGATGAGCGCCCAGAGCAGGCCTTTCGCCGCCAGGCCAATGGCGTTGAGTGTCGATACGCCCGCTTCGGTCCGGGCGCCCCAGCGACGCAGCCAGTACTTGATGAGGGCCGTACCCCAGACGGCCAGCTGCAGCAGCACCGCGATCGCCGCCACCTGACGGATGGCGCGCTGGATGCCGGGGTCGAGCGTGAGCGCAACGCTTCCGGAGCGCAGCGAGAGCGCCACCACGAAGTACCATCGCACCTTGGTCAGGAGCTCAGCGGCGATGTCGTCGACGTCGCTGGTGGTGCGACTGGCAATCACGGTGAGCCGCCGCCCGAGGACCATCTTGACGAGCGTGAGCAGCACGAGCACCGCGCCGGCGACGAGGCCGGCGGTCGTCCATGCGCGCATGGGGTTGCCCAGGAAGTCGGACGGGATCTGCAGCAGGGCGAACATGAGTCGAGGGGCGAGGGAGCCTGGTGGAGGGACCGTGCGGTCCGTCGTGCCTAACGCCAGGGGTTCGCGAAGCGGGGGTTGGTCAGGAACGTCGTGTCGGTCAGCGCCCGAAGGAAGGCCACGAGGTCAGTCTTCTCCTGGGGTGTGATGGCGAAGCCGGTGATGCGGCGGTCCTTGTTGGGGTTGTCACGCCCGTCACCGGCGTTGGTGCCCTGCGTGATGAGTCGACCGCCCCGCGCGTAGTGGTCCACGACGTCTTCCAGCGTGCCGACGCTGCCGTCGTGCATGTAGGGAAAAGTGACGCCGACGTTGCGCAGCGACGGGATCTTCATGCGGCCCATGTCCTGCGGCCGTCCCGTGCTCTCGAACAGCCCACCGTTGCGCGCCGGATACGCGCCAGCGCCGCCCAGGTTGTAGAGACCGGTGTTGGCGAACGAGGAGTCCGCCGGTGCGGTCGCCACTCCAGGTGTGGCCGCCAGCGTGAAGAGCACGCCCGCGTGGCATTGCGTGCAGCGCTTCGCCGCAAACACCTGCTCACCTCGCTGTGCAGCCGCCGTGATGGCGTTGGCGTCACCGCGCCGAAAGCGATCGATCGGCGCGTCGAGGGAAAAGAGGGTGCGCTGGAAGGCGCCGATGGCCTTCGTCACGTTTTCGACCGTGACTGGATTGGGAACCGGGAACGCCTTGGGGAAAAGGGAGCGGTAGACGGGCTCTGCCTCGAGACGGCGCAGCAGCGGGCCCTCCTGACCCTTGAGTCCGAGCTCGATGGGGTGCTCACCGAACATCGGAATCAGCGCCTGGGCTTCCAGGGAGCGTGTATCTGGGCCGGCCCAACCGAGCGTCACCTGCCAGCCGGTGTTGGCGAGTCCCATCGAGTTTCGCGTGTGCGCCTCGCCGGTGCTGCCCACCGGAATGTTCTTCGCGTCGGCGAAGCCGAACTCCTGGCGATGGCACGAGGAGCAGGCGAAGGCGCCGTTGCCGGAGAGTCGAGGGTCGTAGAACAGTCGTCGACCCAGTTCGACCTTGGCGGAAGACATGGCGTTGTTCGCGGGCACCGCGGGCGGAGCGATGCCGCCAGGGAGGCTCCATGAAAAGCGCGTCGGGTCGCCCGAAAGCTCGTCGAGTGGCGCGTGCGGCTCACCAGCGCACGCCACCATGGCTGCGACTGCAATGAAAAGGGTTGAACGAGTTCGCGCGCAAGGCATGGCAGAGCGTCGGGAAGCTGCGGGGCCGCGCTGGGCGGCCTGCACGTGTGATTGTAACGACCGCGAGGGTCACTGGCGCGGACCTCGCGCGGATGCAGCTCCCTTGGGCACTACCGTCGTCGGGGCGTCCGCGAGGTGTCCGGCAGTCGTCATATCACTCGGCTCGACACATTGACGCTCGGCTCGACACATTGACGCGCGTCGCGATGGTGAGAATTCATGCAGCGTGCTTGACAGTTTTCTGCACCGTGCCTAGCGTCGGACGTCTTCGCCTGCCGCGACGCGTTCGCACCGTTCCCCACTGGATACAATTTGCCGTGCAATGACGCGGCGTCGCGGTCCAGCGATCAGAGAGTGTTTCGTACGTGGGTCACCCCCCAGGAGGGCGCATGAGAGCGAATGGATTGTCATTTCACTGGAGGCTGGCACTGACGGGCCTGATGGTCCTCGGTGCCGGAACCGCAGCAGCACAGACCGGCGGACTGAGCGGAGCCGTGACGGATCGCGCGTCCGGCCTGCCGGTGTCGTCGGCGCGCATCCAGATCGTCGGACTGCAGAACGCGGCCGCGAACACCGACGATGCGGGTCGGTACTTCATCCGCAACATCCCGGTCGGCGCACACACGGTGCGCGTCACGCGCATCGGGTATCGGCCGGAGACGGGTCAGACGACGATCGCCGCGAACGATACGGCGAGCCTGAGCTTCCAGATTGCCCAGAGCGCCGTTGAGCTGCAGCAGGTGGTCGTGACGGGAACGGGTGGTGCGGTGGAGAAGCGCAAGGTCGGTGCGTCGATCGGGTCGATGGACGTGGCCGCGCAGCAGGAGATCATGCCGGTCACGAACTTCACCCAGGTGCTATCGAGCAAGGTGGCGGGTGTTCGCTCGACGGGCGTCGGCGGTGGCGTTGGTGGCGCGCAGGATCTGCGGATCCGCGGCATCTCGTCGGTATCGCTCAACCAGCGTCCGGTGATCTACATCGACGGTGTGCGCGCCGACTCGCGGGCCACGGAGTGGACCACGGCCACGGGCATGGCGTCGACCGCGTGCTGCTCGTTCTCGGGTGGAACGTCGACCGATCGCCTGAGCGATCTGAACCCGAACGACATCGAACGCGTCGAGATCCTCAAGGGCGCGTCGGCGGCCACGCTCTACGGCTCAGAAGCGACCAACGGCGTGATCCAGATCTTCACCAAGAAGGGCCGTGGTGAAGGCCGGACGCAGTGGAACCTCGGCCTCGGCACCGGCATGAACCGGCTGCGCGAGAACCTGCCCACCAAGACGTTCCCGCGCTTCACCGGCCCCACCGGCTTCCGCGCGAAGGACGCCAATGACCTGATCAAGAACGGGTCGTTCAACCAGATCGACCTGAGCGGACAGGGCGGCACGCAGCGCTCGACGTATTTCGTCTCCGCGCTGGGCTCCCGCGAATACGGCTCGATTCAGCCGAACGACCAGACCAAGGGCAGCCTGCGCGCGAACGTGAACTTCGTCCCGACGGACAAGATCACGGTGGAAGTGCGCTCGGCGTACGCGCGCAACGTGATCAACGAGCTGCAGGCCGGAAACAACTGGACGGCGCTCCTTGGCAACGCGATCAACGGCAACCCGCGCACTGCGACGGCGCAGCGCCCGTACGGTGAGGCGTGGATTCCGGTGGCCGACATCGAACGAATGAACACCAAGAGCGATGCGGACCGCTGGACGGGTGGCATCACGCTCTCGTACACGCTGACGCCGAACTTCACGCACCGGCTCACGGCGGGCACCGACGCGGTCAACGACCAGAAGTCGCGCTTCTTCCCGTATGAGGGCGCGTACGGCCCGGCCGGCGTGACCTTCGGCCAGCGCAACCTCGGCGTCCGTACCTATCGCACGACCACCATCGACTACCTCGGCCAGCTGAACTTCAACCTGCCGGGTGGCATCGAGAACAACCTCTCGTTCGGCACGCAGGGCTTCTGGGAGAACCAGCGCCTGAACATCGCGGTCGGCAACACGTTCGCCGGCCCGGGCATCTCGACGGTGGCCGGTGGCGCAGTCACCACGGGTGGCGAGGCGTACACCGAGACCATCAACCTCGGCGTGCTCGCGCAGAACCGCTTCTCCTGGAACGACCGCCTCTTCGTCACCGCCGGCCTGCGCATGGACGGCAACTCGGCGTTCGGTGACGATTACGGATTCCAGAAGTACCCCAACGCAAACTTCTCCTACGACATCTCCAAGCACGGGTTCCTGCCGGCGGCAATCTCCAACTTCCGCCTCCGCGCCTCGTGGGGCCGCTCGGGCAAGATGCCGGGACCGTTCGATTCGTTCACGAGCTACGGCTCGCAGCCAGTGTACGAGAACGTGCCGGGCATCGTTCCGCTCAACCCCGGCAACAAGAACCTGCAGCCTGAAGTGACCACCGAGACGGAATACGGGTTCGAGGCGGGCATCTTCGGGGATCGCGTGGGCGTCGAGGCCTCCATTTATCGCGCGGAGACCGAAGACGCGATCGTCCCCAAGGCGTTCCCGGGCTCGGCCGGCTTCTCCCAGGCGCAGCGCGTGAACATCGGTGCCATCCAGAACAAGGGATGGGAAGCCAGCGTCAACTACGCGGTGTATTCGTCGCCGTCGATCGACTGGACGACGAACTTCAAGGCGGACGGGAACAAGAACAAGGTGCTCTCGCTTGGCGGCGTCCTGCTCGCGGGCACGGCGGTGCAGGTCGGGTACCCTGTGTCCGGCGTTTGGGGCCAGAAGCCGACCGGTTTCTCCGTGGTTCAGGGCGGTGCGAACTGCGGTGGCCTGGCGCCGGTGCAGAGCTTTGGCTGCCCGACCACCACGCGTGGCTCGACGCAGGAGTACTTCGGTTCGCCCCTCCCGACCTTCAACGGGTCGTGGGGCAACACGATTCGCTACAAGTCATTCTCGCTCTACAGCCTCATCTCGATGGAGAAGGGCGCGTGGATGAACAACGGCGACCGTCCGTACCGCATTCGTCAGGGCGGTTCCGACGAGTACCTCAGCGCCCTCGGCCCCAACGGCGAGCGCACCTTCCGCTCGGACTCGATCTTCCAGTGGGCGTCGATCCTCACGCACTTCGACAAGCGTGACAACGTGCGCCTGCGCGAGGTTTCCCTCACGTGGCAGGTCCCGGCGAACCTCAGCTCCTTCTTCAAGGTTGGCCGCACGACGATCTCCGCCGCGGGCCAGAACCTCATGTGGTGGGACGACTGCAACTGCGTCGATCCCAACATGAACTGGGCGGGTGCCGATCCGTTCACGGTGGCCAGCGGATTCCTCGCGCAGCCGTCGCCGAGGCAGGTCCGACTGCAAGTGCGCACCAGGTTCTAAGCCGAATGCGGGGCGGGTGAGCCTCACCCGTCCCGCCACCGACCTCTCCTTCATCGACTGACACATACAATGACCATTCTTCGCACGAGACACGGGTATGTCGCGCGTGGCGTGCTGACGCTCTTCGCGGGGTTCAGCATGGCGTGCAGCGGCATATTCGACGTGGAAGACCCGCAGGCGTTCGGCAACGACGACCTGAACAATCCCGTCATCGTCAAGAACGTGGCTGACGGCGCCGAGGGCTCGCTCCAGCAGGCATACGACGACTTCGTCACCGTGGCCGCGCTCCTGGGCGACGAGATGGAGTCCACATCGACGTGGATCGACTGGGAGAACATTTCCGACGGTCGCCTCCGTGGTGACGAGGCGACCGGCGGTTCGTTCTCCGGTCCGCAGGACCAGCTGCTTCGCGCGCGGTTTGCGGCGCAGGACGCGGCACGTCGCGTTACGGAAGTCCTGGGCGCCGGCGCGGCAACATCGCCGTTGATGGCGCAGGTGCTCTGGACCGACGCCTTTGCCGACCTCACGGTCGGTATGGGTTGGTGCGAAGGTCCGCTCGTGGCCAACGGCCCGCGCGCGCCCAACACGGAGTTCTTCAAGCAGGCAGTCACCAAGCTGACCGCGGCACTGACCGCCGCGAACAGCATCGCCGCGGCGGCCGACAAGGCCAACTGGGTGAACACGATCACGGCGAGCCGCGCGCGCGCGAACCTGTTTGCCGGGAACTACGACGCGGCCCTCGCCGACGCGCTGGCCGTGCCGGCCGGATTCGTCAAGAACGCGATCTACGCCGAGGCGGCAGGAAACCAGCAGAGCACCACGGGTAACCAGTTCCACCAGAACCGCAATCGCTCGGGGGGCCTGCGCCGCATGTACCATTCGCGCGTGCTGGGCACGTTCACGACCACGGCGTATGCCACCGGCGCCCTGGCCGATTGGTACGACAATACCAAGCCCGATCCCCGCATGTCGGTCAACCGGAAGTCGGGCGAGTTGGGCGTGAACAACCGATTTGCGTACTACGGCATCACCAAGTACGCGGATCGTGCGGCCGACCAGCCGATGATCTCGTCGCGCGAGATGAACCTGATCGCCGCCGAGGTGTACATGCGCAAGAACGACTACGCCAACATGACGGCGAAGCTGAACATCGACCGTCGCGCGAATGGTCTGGCGGACATCGTGGCGCCAACCACGGCCGCCGCGGCGCAGAACGCGTTGCTCAACGAACGCATGGCTGTGCTGTTTACCGAAGGCCAGCGCGCGCTCGACCTGCATCGGTTCAACCTCGTCACGAGCGTACTGGGCGCGGGCCGCAACACACTGCTCCCGCTGTCGCGCAACGAGATTCTGGCCAACACGAGCATGAAGGTGGGTGAGGCCACCTGTCCCAAGATCAGCTGAACCTCAACTGTGGTTTCCGGGGGGCGGGCCTTCGCAAGAAGGTTCGCCCCTCAGGTTTCTGCCCCAGGTGACCCGGCCCCATGTCTCGCGTGCCGTCTGACCTTGCACTGTCACTCTCCGCGCCCACCCTCGTGTCACGACGTGGCTTTGTGACCGCTGCGGGCTCCGGAGTGGCGGCGCTGTGGGTCGCGGCCTGCGGCGGGGGCGATGGCCAGATCACATCGCCGAGCAAAACAGGGACGGTGCGTGGGCAGGTGATCGACCTGCAGGGCGTCGCACAGGCAAACTTCGGGCAGCTCATCCTCATGTATCCGAACGGCCAGCACGTGGGGCCGCGGCTCACGCCCGATGCGAACGGTCGCTTCGCCTTCGAGAACCTCCCGGCGGGCGACTACCAGGTCCGCTTCAACGCGACCGGCCAGGCCATCATCCCCGAGCCGTACCAGCATCCGATGAAGTTCGCGGTGCAGGGCGGAAAGGTGACCGATCTCGTCGTGCGCATCGTGCGCGGCAACTTTGGCTCAAATCAGGTCGAGATATACTGCGGCGACGGCTTCTACCAGCTGCAGCCGGATGGCGCCGAAAACGGCGAGACGATCGTGAAGCTCGGCACCATCGTGTGCTGGTACAACGTGGGACTCAACATCCATTCGGTCACCGGCGGCCCATGGAATGACTCCGGCGACCTGCAGAAGACGCAGTCGTACATCTGGGTCGCCAATCAGACCGGTCTCTTTCCGTACTTCTGCCGATACACCCGCCCGCAGATGCAGGCCGCGTTGCGCGTGACCGCATGAGCGCGGGCCCCTCAACAGTTCATCCCTCGAAGCCGTAGCGTTGCGTGCAGCATCCCCCCACGGAGTGGCTCCCATGACTCAGGCCTCCCTTCGCGTACTGGCCGCTGGCGCCGTGTTCGTCGCCGCGACCGCCCTGCCGGCCCAGCAGGTGTCCTATTCCCGTGCCGAGCAGCTGCTCGACTGGAACACTCGCACGCTGGTGGCGGGCGACGAGGTGCGTCCCGGCTGGCTCAAGGACGGGAATCGCTTCTGGTACCGCAACAAAACGAACACCGGCGCGGAGTTCATCCTGGTGGACCCGGTGGCGGCGACGCGCGCACCGTTGTTCGACCACGTGCGGCTTGCGCGGGCGATGACGCTTGCCGGCGACACCGCCTTCGAGGCGCAGAAGCTGCCCTTCCAGACATTCGAGTTCACCGACGACGGCCAGAACGAGACGGAAATCGAATTCAGCGCCAACCGCCGGCGGTTCGTCTGCAACATCACCACCTACCGATGCACGGCAGGCGACACGCTGCAGAACAAGCAGCGCTTCGTGCTGTCCCCGGATCGCCGATCCGAGGCGTTCATCTCGAAGAACAATCTCTGGGTGCGGCCCCGCAACGGCACGGACAGCACGCAGCTCACCACCGACGGCGTGGACTACTACGCCTACGGCCTCACGATGCCGCGGCCGAGCGAGATCCAGTTCAACCGCGTGGCCCAGCGGCGACCGAACCTCCGCTGGTCGCCGGACTCGAAGAAGATCGCCGTCGTACGGGCGGACGAGCGCTATGTGGCGCACCACTACTACGTGCAGTACACAGGGCAGCGGACGAAGAGCTACTCGCAGCCCTACGCCCTCCCGGGGGATTCCGCCGTTCCGTATCCGTACCTCTACGTCGTGGACGTCGGAACGAAGCAGAGCGTGCTCGCCAAGGTGAGCCCGAGGCCCAACCAGCTCTCCATCGGTGGTTCGGTGCGCGATTCGGCATGGGCCGACGAAGGAAAGACGCTCAACATCTCGATGTACACCCGCGGCTCGAAGAGCGCGTACCTCGCCGCCATTGACGCCACCACCGGCGACATGCGCGTGATCGCGCGCGACACCGGCAAGACGTATGTGGAGATCTCCAACCCGCAGGATCCCGGCTCGTTCTACACCACGAAGGACCAGAAGGACGCCTTCTGGTTCTCGGAGCGCGACGGATGGGGCCACCTCTATCGCTTTGATGGCGCCGGCGTGACCGCGATCGCCTCCACCGATGGCGACGGCGGCATGGTGATGACGCCCGAGCCGCGCGCACAACTCACGAGTGGCGCCTTCCAGGTGGGGCAGATCTCCTACGTCGACGAAACCGCGAAGCAGATCTACTTCACCGCGCGAGGGCGCGACGGCTTCCTGTACTACCCCAAGCTCTACCGGATGGGTTACGACGGGGCCGGCCTCACCCAGATCACCACCGAAGACGCGCACCACACCATCACGTTCAGCCCCAGCGGCAAGTACTTCGTAGACACGTACTCCACGCTGCAGACGCCACCGGTGACGGTCCTGCGCTCGGCGGACGGCAAGGTCGTACGCAAGCTCGAGGACGCGGACATCTCACGGCTCAAGGCGGTCGGCTGGAAGCCGGTGCAGCTGTTCAGCGTGAAGGCGCGCGACGGCATCACGGACATCTATGGGCTCCTGTACCTGCCGTCGAACATGGACTCGACGAAGAAGTACCCGATCATCTCGCACATCTACCCGGGTCCGCAGGTCGGCTCCGTGCGCGGCTGGAACTTCACCAACGGTGGAGAGCCCATGGCGCTCGCGGAGCTTGGCTTCGTCGTGATGCAGCTCGACCACCTCGGCACGCCACTGCGCTCGAAGGCGTTCCATGACAACTACTACGGGTTCTTCGGCGACAACGGCCTGCCCGACCACATCACCGCGATCAAGCAGCTCGGTGCACGCTACTCGTTCATCGACACCGACAAGGTCGGGATCTTCGGACACTCCGGTGGCGGCTTTGCCTCGACCGACGCGATCCTCCGCTACCCGGACTTCTTCAAGGTCGCGGTGAGCGGCGCGGGCAACCACGACAACCGCTCGTACAACATCTACTGGGCCGAGAAGTACCAGGGCCTCATGAAGCGGGACACTGTCCGCCGAACGGACAACTTCGAGACCTCGGCGAACAAGACGCTGGTGAAGAACCTCAAGGGCAAGCTGATGCTCATGCACGGCGACATGGACGACAACGTGCACCCCGCCATGACGGTTCAGGTGATCGACGAGCTGATCAAGGCGAACAAGTCGTTCGACATGGTGTGGGCGCCCAATCGCAACCACGGCCTCAACGAGCCGTATTTCATCCGTCGCCGCTGGGACTACTTCGTCGAGCACCTGCTCGGCGCCACGCCACCGGACAACTATGAGATCCGCCAGCCGGTCGAAGGCGCTCCGGGTCGCCCGGCCGCCCCGGACGACGACACGTGGGATCCGCCCGGATTCCCGTACTGGAAGCCGTTCAAGCCCTAACGAGTCGATGGACGGTTGAGGCGTGAACGGATGGACATGTGGGCGGATGTGCGGACGGACGGATGACGGGTTCGGCGCGGTGCAGCAGCATGACGCAGGGTAGCAGCGCGCCAAGGCGTCCGCCGCGATGGGGCACTGATGGCCGCCACGAGATGTGAAGGAAGCACGGGACGGTGTCCCGTGCTTCCTTCGTGTTCGGCCTCGTGCACTCGCCAGTTTCACAAGCGGTGTCGTGTTTCTCGGGTTTCCCCTGTAGCCACTCTCTCTCGATGCGTCGACTATTCCTCCTGGTCGCGGCTCTCGGTGCCGCGCCTCTCCTCGGTTCTGCGCAAGGCACCAGAACCGACTATGCCCGCGCCGAGCAGTTGCTCAACTGGAACGCGAGCGAGCTGGTGATCGATGACGCGGTTCGGCCGCGCTTCATGGCGGGTGAGCGATTCTGGTATCGCAATCGCGGACCGAACGGGTACGTGTTCCTCGTGGTCGACATGGCAACGGGCACCAGGCGCCCCGCGTTTGACCACGCGCGTCTCGCGGCGTCGCTTTCGCAGGCGGCGGACACGGCGTTCGACCCGGCGAGGTTGCCGTTCCGGGATCTCGTGTGGGTGCAGAATGAAAGCGCGATCCGATTCTCGACCGGTCGCGCGAAGACCTGGACGTGCAGCGTGAGCACGTACGCCTGCGCCGGGCCGGACACGGTGCCCGTGAGCAAGCCGAGTGAGTCGCGCTCGCCGGATGGGCGACTGATCGTGTTCGAGCGGGGCGGCAACCTGTACCTCAGGCCGACCGATGGCTCGGCAAAGGAAGTTGCGCTCACGACCGATGGAACGCCGGAGTTCGGGTACGGGTTCACGACTGGCGGCACCAACACGGTCACCACGGCGCGCAACCGGACAGAGCAGGCGCCCACGCTGTCGTGGTCGCCGGACGGCCGGAAGATCGCCACGCACAAGTGGGACGTGCGTGGCGTGCGACAGATGTACCTGCTCGAGACAAAGAATCCCGGACCCGTGCTTCACTCCTACCGATATGCGCTGCCTTCGGACAGCGTCGTTCCGCGCTATGAGTTGCTGACCATCGACGTCGGGACGCGTGCCGTCACGAAGGTGGATCGCACGCCCATGGAAGCATCCAACACCACGTGCTGCTGGCTCTCCACGGCGGATACCGTATGGAAGGACGTGAAATGGAGCCCATCGAGCGACCGGCTGTTCTTCACCGTTGGGGCACGGAGCTTCCGTCAGTTGGAGCTGGTCAGCGCGGACGCGTCGACCGGGTCGAGCCAGCGCGTGCTCATGGAGAACGCGAAGACTTTCGTCGAAACCAACCAGAACTCCGGCGGCATCCCGAACTGGCGGCCGATCGCTGGCGGAAAGCAGGTCGTGTGGTGGTCGGAGCGCGATGGGTGGGGGCACCTGTACCGCGTCGACGCCGCGACCGGAGCCGTGATCAACCGGATCACGAGCGGTGACTGGATGGTGAGCGACCTGCTCGCGATCGATGAGACATTGGGTTGGGTGTACTTCACGGCGCGAGGGCGGGAGAAGGATCGCGATCCCTATTTCCGCCATCTCTATCGGGCGAAGCTCGACGGCTCGGCCATCGAGCTGCTCACGCCGGAAGACGCGGACCACGAAGTCACCATCGCTCCCTCGGGGAAGTTCGTGGTCGACGCGTATTCGCGCCCCGACGTCCCGCCGGTGTCGGTGATCCGACGACCCGACGGAACCAGGGTGGCAGAGCTGCAGAAGGCAGACATCTCGCGCCTGCTGGCGGCGGGTTGGCGGGCGCCACGGCCCTTCAGGGTCAAGGCGCGCGACAACACCACGGACCTCTACGGACTGCTGTGGTTCCCGGCCGGCTTCGACTCCACGAAGACGTACCCGATCGTCGACTACATCTATCCGGGGCCCCAGGTCGGGTCGTTAGGCGGCCGGCAGTTTCGCGCCACGGCCAACGGCAACGCCAATGCCCTCGCCGAGCTGGGGTTCTTTGTCGTGCAGGTGGACGCGATGGGGACGCCGGGACGGTCGAAGGCGTTTCACGACGCCTACTACGGCAACATGGCCGACAACGGCATCCCGGACCAGATCGCGACAATCAAGCAGCTCGCCGCACGCCACCGACAGATCGATATCGCGCGCGTGGGCATCTACGGACACTCGGGCGGTGGCTTCTCATCGACCGACGCAATCCTTCGGTACCCCGACTTCTTCAAGGTCGCCGTCTCGAGCGCCGGCAATCACGACAACCGGAGCTATGACTACACCTGGGGCGAGAAGTATCAGGGTCGGTGGACTCGACTCAGCGACTCGACCGACAACTTCGATTCCCAGTCGAACTGGCGCATCGCGAAGAACCTCAAGGGCAAACTCATGCTGTCGTACGGCACGCTCGACGACAACGTGCATCCTGTTGCCACGCAGCTCGTCATCGATGAGCTGATCAAGGCCAACCGGGACTTCGACCTTGTGGTGATGCCCAACCGGAACCACGGGTTTGCGAGCGAGCCGTACTGGGTGCGACGCACCTGGGACTACTTCGTCCGGCACCTGCTGGGCGTAGAGCCACCGGCGGGATACGAGATCCGACCCGCGGGTGGCGGCATGTAGATCCTGTGGAAGCGTGCTCCGCTCGGTGGATCGGCTGTGCACCGACAAGACTCACGGCGGCTGGAGGAGCGGCGTTGGAAAAGGGGCCCGGGCCGCCGATACACATCGGTGGCCGGCTGCGGCGTCATCACCAGCGGTGGAACAACGGCGACCGATCTGTCCCGGCCTTTCGCGCGTAGTATCATGCAGAGGGACTGTGGGGAACTCCCCGACCGACGTCGGGATTCCACCCCCTGTCCCGAACCCACAGCCCGGAGCGTTCCATGTTGATCCGCGTCACCCCGGAGCACGCCATCCCGTCGTCTGAAATCACTCCCGAAGGGGTGTACGAGGACCGGCGTACCTTCCTCAAGGACGCGGGGCTCCTGGGCGCTGGGCTCGCCGTGGCCCTCGCGGGCTCGCGCCGCGTCGGCGCGCAGGGCACCCAGGGAACGTCGATCGGTGGCGCCGAGCTCAAGGGCGAACTCACGCCCGAAGAGGACGTGACCAGCTACAACAACTTCTACGAGTTTGGCACCGGCAAGGACGATCCCAGGCCGAACGCGAAGAACCTCAAGACCAGGCCCTGGAGCATCAAGGTCGAGGGCATGGTGGCCAAGCCGGCCACGTACAACCTCGAGGACTTCGTCAAGCCGTCGAAGCTCGAGGACCGCATCTATCGCCATCGCTGCGTCGAAGCATGGTCGATGGTGATCCCGTGGCAGGGCTTCCCGATGGCGGATTTTGTCCGGCGGGTGGAGCCGCTCCCGTCGGCGAAGTACCTCGAGCTCACCACGCTCATGGACCCGAAGCAGATGCCCGGCCAGCGCTTCCCGGTGCTCGAGTGGCCGTACGTAGAGGCCCTGCGGCTGGACGAAGCGCTGAATCCGCTCGCGTTCTTCGTGACCGGCGTGTACGGCAAGACGCTGCCCAACCAGAACGGTGCACCGCTCCGGCACGTCGTTCCGTGGAAGTACGGCTTCAAGGGGTGCAAATCGATCGTGAAGGTGCGCTTCACCGACAAGCAGCCAACCACGGCGTGGAGCGTGGCAGCGCCTGACGAGTACGGGTTCTACGCCAACGTGAATCCTGACGTGGACCACCCGCGCTGGTCGCAGGCGCGTGAGCGCCGGATCGGTGAACTCCGACGCCGCGAGACCCTCATGTTCAACGGCTACGGCCAGCAGGTGGCGTCGCTGTATTCGGGCCTCGACCTCCGAAAGAACTACTGAGGAGCGTGACCACCTCGCGCTCGGCCGACCGCGCGACCACTCGGCCCCCGGTCACGCCTGGCGCTCACACCGCGCCGCCGAGTGATCGTCGGCCCGGCGAACGTGGACCGGTCGCGCCGTCCAGGGCTCATCCCACCAGCGAGCGCAGGGGCTCGGTGCCGCCGGACACCGCGACGCGCCGACCCAGGAGCTTCAAGCCACCAGGCTGGCTGCACCCGGTCATCATACTCCTCGCGCTCATTCCGTTCGCGTGGGTCGCGTGGGCGATGTGGTCCGACGTGTTCCAAGGCACGCGCCTGCTGGGCTCGGAGCCGATCAAGGAGAGCGAACATTTCACGGGGAAGTGGGCGCTCCGCTTCCTTCTGGCGAGCCTCGCGATCACGCCGCTCGTGCGCCTGGCGAAGGCCGGCTGGCTCGTTGCTTACCGGCGGAGCCTGGGTCTCGTGGCGTTCTTCTACGCCACGATCCACCTCACCATCTACTTCGGTCTCGACATCGAACTGATGTGGAGCAACCTGGTCGAGGACGTGCTCGATCGGACCTACATCACCCTGGGCATGACCGCGTTGCTGCTCCTTGTGCCGCTCGCGCTCACGTCGACCAAGGCATCGATCCGGTGGCTGGGCAACCGCCGATGGACGGCGATCCATCGGCTGGTGTACGTCTCCGTGGTGCTCGGCGTGATCCACTTCTACATGGCGGTCAAGCGCGACGTTCGCGAACCGTTGCTCTACGCGGCGATCCTCGCGACCCTGTTCGGGGTGCGGTGGTGGCTCCTCCGGCCGCGCGCCGGGCGTCAGGCGTCGTAGCGCGCGGTCACCGAGGACGTTAAGCTGTCGCGGTCGGCGCACGGCGCAACCGTGCGTCGCACGACCACGTCACCAGGTGCCACGAATCGACCTCCCTCGTGTCCCGTACCCTCAGTCTCTCCCTCTGTGCCCTGGGCACTGCGCTCATCAGCGTCGCGTACCTGTCCGCCTTCATTCCCGGGCGTCCGATGTGGGGCGCCTGGAGCATGATCTTCGGGCTGGCCTCGCTGTGCGTCGGTTGTCTTGCCCTGGGCGCATATCGGGCCGGGCGGCGCAGCGCGCTGCTCACCTGGTCGCTCGTCGTGAGCGCCGCGGCCATCGTGACGGGATTCGGGCTCGCACTCGCACTCACGCCCGCCGAAGCGCCCGGTGCGCGACTCGTGCTCGGATTTCCCGTGCGGACGGCCGCCGTGCTGTACCTCGTTGGCGTCGTGCCGCTGGTGCTGCTGCCGATGGTGTACGCGCTCACGTTCGATCGCCTGACGCTCACCGATGAGGACATCGCCCGCGTCCGCGCGGCGCGGCGGCCGGACGCCCGATGAGCCGGCCGATCGTTGCCGTGCAGGCTGCGGCGCTGCCGACCTTTGCCCAACCGCCGGTCATCGCGGCCATGCTGGCGTTCTTCGCCGCAACGATCGTCATCGGCTGGTGGGCCACTCGCCGCACGCGGACCACCGAGGACTTCTTTGTCGCGGGGCAGGGCCTCGGCATGCTCACGATGACGATCGCCGCCATGTCGGCGACGCTTTCCGGGTTTGCCTTCATCGGTGGCCCGGGGCTGGTGTACACGATCGGACTGGCCGCGATCTATGTGGTGCTACCCCTCTCGATCACCAATGCGCAGGGGGCCTGGGTGCTGGCCAAGCGCCTGCGGCTCCTCGCCGAGGTGCGGCCGATGCTCACGGTCCCTGATGCGATCGGGGCGCGGTATCGGTCGCCCGCCGCGCAGGGGCTTGCCGGCACGGCGATCGTGATCGCCGTCGTGGGCTACATGGCGACCAACCTGCTCGCCCTTGGGCTTGTCATCGACGCGGTTTTCGGGTCGGGCCTCGTGCCCGGCATCTGGATCGGGGCGCTGGTCACGCTCGCGTATTCCGTGGGCGGCGGGATCCTCGCCGGCGTCTACACCGACCTGTTTCAGGGGAGCGTGATGGCCATCGCGTCGCTCCTCGTGTTTGCGCTCGTGCTTCGCGTCGGTGGCGGAATGGACGGCATCTCGACCAGCCTCCTGGCGCACGACGCTGGTGTGATCGGCCCCTGGGGGAAGTCGAATCCACTGGCCGCGCTTTCGCTCTTCTTTGTGTTCGGCATCGGCACGCTGGGCCAGCCCCACGTCGTCCACAAGTTCTACATGCTACGCGACCCACGAAGGCTCAAGTGGTATCCGGTGGTGATGACCATCGCGATGTCGGTGACGCTGCTGCTGTTCATCGGCGTCGGGCTCGTGGTGAAGGCGCTGGTGCTGCGCGGCGACATGGCTCCTCTCGCGCGCGCGGATGACGCGACGCCTGCGTTCCTGCTGCGATTCGCCCCGGTCTGGCTCGCCGGCGTCGTGCTCGCCGGCGTGGCGGCCGCGATCATGAGTACGGTGAATGCCTTCATGAGTGTGGGAGCGGCGGCCATCACGCACGACATTCCGATCGGCCTCGGTCGCTCCCCCGCCCAGGGCCTGCGCGCCGGTCGGCTGGCCACGCTCGCGATCACCCTCGTATCCACGGTCGTCGCTGTGCAGTCGGGAACGCTGGTCGCCTTCCTCGGAATCTTCGGCTGGGGATTGTTTGCCTCGACGCTGGTCCCGGCCCTCGCCATCGGACTCAACTGGCCGATGGCCACGCGCCAGGGCGCGCTGGCGTCGATCACCACGGGGCTGACGGTCACGCTGGTCCTCGAGACCCTGGCGTACCTCAGGGTCTTCACCTTCCCCTCGGGCGTGACGGCGACCGCGCTGGCGCTGGTCAGCTCACTTGGCGTGTTCCTGGTGGTCTCGTGGGTCACGCGCGCCGATGCCCCGTCACAGATCGACCCCGACATACAGGCCGTGATGGACGTCTAGCGGGGCGAAAGACCGCCACTGCGGCCTCGCCAGCGGCGGACCGAAACCCGGAGCACGCGACGGCGGTAGGGATGGAACCACGCCCACTCCGCGCGCATCATGTCCACGCTGCTCCACGACCTCCGTTCGGCCCGGCGGCTGCTGACCAGGAACCTGACCTTCACCGGGATCGCCGTCCTCACCCTCGCGCTGGGCATCGGGCTCAACACGGCCGTCTTTTCGGTCATCGAGGCGCTGCTCCTTCGACCCATGCCGGCCGTTCGCGCGTCCGACGAGCTGGTGCAGATCTACCGCCACTGGCCCGGCATGGAGCATGGGTCGTCGTCGCCGCCAAACTGGATGGACCTGCGCGGCCGCACGACCGATGTGTTCGAGGGCCTCGCCACCTGGAGCTACACTCCGCTGAGTGTCTCGGCGAATGGGGCCTCGCAACGCGTCTTTGGGCAGATCGTTTCGGCGAACTACTTCAGCGTCCTGGGCGCCACGGCACAGAAGGGACGTTTGTTCGTCGCCGACGAAGACCGCAACCCTGGTGCCCACCCCGTGGTGGTGCTCTCGCACGCCACATGGCAGACGATGTTCGGCGGCGATCCCGCCATCGTCGGCAAGACCATCATCCTCAACGGCACGCAGTGGGAGATCGTGGGCGTGTCGCAGCCCGACCTGCGCTCTCCGATTCCGGTCGTCGCACCGGCGATGTGGGTGCCGCTCATGCAGATCGACCAGGCGGCACCCGACCGCCGCGGCGCCCTCGAGTTCCGCGGCAACAACTTCATGAACCTCATTGCGCGCGTGCGGCCCGGGGTCACCACGGCACAAGTGCGCGACCGGCTCAACGCCATACAGCAGCAGCTGATCGCCGAGTACCCCGACACATACAGAAACTCCGGCTGGACCGTCGTCCCGCAGTCGGAGGCCGGCATCCACCCGACCATGCGCACGGCGCAGGTTGGGCTCTCGGCGGTCGTCATGGGCGTCGTGGTGATGCTGCTGCTGATCGCCTGCGTCAACGTCGCGAACTTGTTCCTCGCGCGTGCGCGCGATCGCTGGCGAGAGATGGCCGTGCGCCTCAGCCTCGGCGCGCAACGCGCCACGCTCATCCGGCAGCTGCTCATCGAGAGCCTGGTCTTTGCGGCCGTGGCCGGGGCTGCTGGCCTCGCGATCGCGGCGTTCTCGATGTCGCTGCTCAACAGGATTCAGCTGCCGATGGACATCAATTTCACGCCCGACCTGAGGCTGAGCATGCCGGTGCTCGGCTTCACTCTCCTGGCCACGCTGGTGACCGGTGCCTTGTTCGGCATCGCGCCGGCCCTGCAGGCCACGCGACCATCTCTGATCCCCACGCTCAAGGGCGAAGCCCCTGCCGGCGACTCGCGCTCGCGGGCGAGCAAGACGCTGGTCGTCGCGCAGATGGCCCTGTCCCTGGTGCTCCTTGTTGGAGCCGGGCTGTTCCTGCGCAACCTTCAGGCGGCGACCACCATCGACAAAGGCTTCGCTGGCGGCAACATGCTCCTCGCCGATTTCGACCTCGGCCTGCAGGGCTACGAGCCTGCGCGCGCACGGCAGTTCCAGCAGCAGCTCGTCGATCGGCTTTCGCAGTCGCCGAATGTGACGGGTGCAAGCCTCAGTGCCACGCTGCCCCTCGGGCTCAACAACAGCGACAGTCGCGTGACCATTCCAGGCTATGCGCCCGCTGCGGACGAAGACATGAGCGTCCGCTGGGACAAGGTCTCCACGGACTACTTCCGCACCATGGGGATCAGGCTCACCAGTGGCCGCCCGTTTGTCGCGGCGGACGACAGCACAGCACCACGCGTCGTGGTCGTGAATCAGCGATTCGTCGAACGGTTCTGGCCCGGTCAGGAGGCCGTGGGAAAGACCTTCCGCACTCGAGGGCAGGACCGCGTCGTGGTGGGCGTCGTTCCAACGGGCAAATACCAGTCACTCGGCGAGGCGCCTCGCGCGTTCATGTTCTTCCCGATCCTCCAGGATCCCGATAACTCGTTCACGCTGGAACTGCGCACGCGCGATGACCCATCGCTCGTCGTTGCCACCCTGCGCTCGGAGGTCGCCGCACTCGATCCCAACCTGCCGGTCTCGAACGTGCGCACCATGGACTCACACCTGGGCCTGACGCTCTTGCCCGCGCGGCTTGCTGGCGGCGCGCTGGCCGTGTTCGGTGTGCTCGGTCTCATCCTCGCCTCCGTCGGCATCTATGGCGTGATGTCGTATTCGGTGGCGCAGCGCACGCGCGAGATCGGGATACGCATGGCGATCGGCGCCCCTCGTGGCGAAGTCGTCGGTCTGGTGATGAAGCAGGGACTCTGGCTCGTGGCGATCGGCGGCGGCATCGGCATCGTGGCCGCGCTCGGCGCATCGCAGTTGCTTCGGGGGATTCTATACGGATCCAGCGCCGTGGATCCGCTCACGTTCATCGGCGTTCCGCTCCTCCTCACGGCGGTCGCAGCGCTGGCCATTTGGGTGCCAGCGAGGCGGGCGGCAAGCGTCGACCCCGTGACGGCGATCAAGAGCGAATAGGGCCACGGCCTCACTGGGAAATGGGGGGATTCGCCCCCTAGCGAAACACGGGGCGTCACGCGATGCTTGGCACGCGGTGACCCCCGGTTCGCGAAGCGGACACGGGGGCGATTTCCTCCACATTCTCCTGCCCGCCACGAGGCGCTCCAGTCCCATGGCCCTGTCGATTCCCGGTCTGAACGCAGACGTTCTTTCCAAGCTCAAGAACGGCGACCTCTCCGCGTTCGAGTCCCTGTTCCGCGCGGCGTATCCCGCGCTGCTCGCCAAGGCGCGCGAAGTGCTCGACGACGACTCCGCCGCGGCGCGAGTGGTGGAGCGCTTCTTCCCGCGGCTCTTCGCTGATCGTACGGCGTTCACAACGCCCGACGCTTTTGCCTCTGCCGTCGAAGGCGGCCTTCACGAGGCTGCGGTTCGCGAACGCAGTCGCCTTGCAGGCATCCGCAAGCGTGACGACGGCGGCAAGAAGGCCACGACCGCGGCACCGTCGGCCGACGAGGTCTGGGGCAAGGTGCTGGCCACGATCCAGGGGCCCACGGCCGAAGCCATCGCGCAGGCCAACCAGATGAAGGATCGGCTGGCGCATCAGTCGGCGGGGCACATCAAGCAGATGACGAAGACCACGCCGTGGTACATCCGCGCCGGCGCCCTCGTCCTGCTGCTCGGCACCGTCGGCGGCATTCTCTACGTCTTCCAGAAGTCCGGCGAAAAGGGTCGCCTCCAGCGTCAGATCGCGGCTGCGGTCAAGGACGTGAAAACGGGCACGGGCCAGCGTGGCAACGTCACGCTCGACGACGGCACCAAGGCCATGTTTGGCGCTGACACGCGCGTGACGATCCCCGAAAAGTTCGACGAGACGCACCGTGGCGTTGGCCTCGAAGGGGTCGCGGAGTTCACGCCGTCGCAGAACGCCACGCTCCCGTTCCAGGTGCTCTCTGGCAACGTGCTCCTCACCTCGGCCGGCGCCGAGACCTTTGCCGTGCACCACTACAAGGACGACCCTTCCGTCGTGATCCGCGTAAAGGCTGGCACGGTGAAGGTCGAAGTGCAGGATCCCAACCCGAGCGAACAGACGCTCACCGCGGGCCAGGCGCTCGTCGTGACGCCGGATGGCAAGACCTCGGAGCCCGGCCCAAATCAGCTCGCTGAGGCTTTCGGCTACGTGGACGGCACGTTCGCGATCGACCAGAAGTCGCTCAAGCACACGCTGGCCGAAATCAAGAAGTGGTACGGCACGGAGCTGTACCTCAAGGACACGACAGCCGGTACCCGCGTCATCTCCGTGACGGCCCCCCTCGGTTCCACCACGGACGCGATCAAGGCGATCGAGACCGCATCCGGGCTCGTGTTCGGGTGGGAAGGCCAGACCATGGTGCTGAAGGAGCCGGACCCCAAGGCAGCGAAGGGCAAGAAGAAGTAGGTCGCACCTGGAGGAGGGTTCGCACTGGCCCTCCTCCCGCCCGTGCGGAGTCACGTAGAATCCGGCGTGCCCGCGCCCCGCACCTCCTTCAGCGCTTTCGCCGTTGCCGCGCCTGGTCTGGCGGCGCTCGTCGGTGAGGAACTCCGAGATCTCGGCGCCGACGTCACCCAGGTGGATGACGCCGGCGTTTCGTTTGCCGCCGATCACGCCGCGCTCTACCGCGCCAACATCGGGTCACGCATCGCAAGCCGCATCGTCGTGCGTGCTGCGTCGTTCAGGGCTGCGCACTTCTCGGAGCTCGAAAAGCGCGCGCGGGCCGTCGATTGGGAGCGATGGATCGCGCCCGGACGACCAGTGATGGTGCGCGCATCGTCGCGTAAGTCACGGCTGTTCCACACCGGGGGTATCGCCGAGCGTGCATGCGAGGCCATCGCGCACTCCGTCGGTGAAGTGAGGCGCGACGAGGCGGTCGACGATGACGACGACGTGGGCGACGCCCAGCTCGTGATCGTGCGACTCGAGCGCGACCAGTGCACCATCTCGATCGACAGCTCGGGTGCCCTGCTGCACCGGCGTGGATATCGCCAGGCCGTGGCCAAGGCACCCCTGCGCGAGACGCTGGCGGCCGCGATACTCCGTGCGGCGGGCTACACCGGGGGAGCACCCCTCGTCGACCCGTGCTGCGGATCGGGCACCATTCCGATCGAGGCCGCGATGATCGCCAGGCACATGGCTCCGGGCCTGCAGCGGACGTTTGCCTTCGAACGATGGCCGTCGTTCGCCTCGAAGGCGTGGGGCACGGTGCAGGAACGCGCACGAGACGCGGTGCGCGCGACGGGTCTCCCGACCATCGTGGGCACTGACCGAGATGCCGGGGCCATCGAGGCTGCACGCGCAAACGCCGCGCGAGCGGGAGTCGCTGACGACATCGTGTTCGATCGGCGCCCGCTTTCCCGCAGCGAGCCGCCGTCCGGGGCAGCGGGGCTCCTGGTCAGCAATCCCCCGTACGGGGCCAGGATCGGCGACCCCGAGGCCCTGAGGAGCCTATATGCTGCGTTCGGGGCACATGCACGAGGGTTATTCGCCGGTTGGCGCGTCGCCCTTCTCGCCACCGACCCCAGGCTCGTGGGGCAGGCGCGCCTCGGGCTCCGGCCTGTCCTTCGCACCGTCAACGGGGGCATTCGCGTGTCACTGTTCGCGTAGGTCGGCGCGGACCCGTGCCCGTGCGGGCGCCACGCGACTGCCCCGCTCGGGGACGAAGGTGTGCGCCGCGGACCCGCGCGCGTGCGGGCGCCATACCGACGCGCGCCACCGCTCCGTTCCACGGGCGCCGGGCAGTGCTGCGTCCCGTGCGGGCGACCGACCGCCGCGTGTGTGCCGCGGCCCGCGCTCATCGTGACCCAAGCTGCGCTGCGGGTTAGATTTGCACCCCATGAGCACCCCGATCATCGGCGTCTATAACGACGCCCACGTTGCCGAGCTCTACGAGGCGTTCCGGCGCGATCCCTCGTCTGTTGAAGAGTCGTGGCGCCAGTACTTCCAGTTCGCGCTTTCGCTGTCGGGTGGTGGTGCCGTTGCCGCCGCACCCGTGGTAGGGAGCGCAACGACGGACGCCGCCACGTTGCGCAAGGTAGCGGGCGCGGCGGCGCTTATCGATGCCATCCGCCACTACGGCCACCTCGCCGTGCACGTGGACCCGTTAGGCTCGGCGCCGAGCGGGGCGGCGGAGCTGAGCGCGGAGTTCCACGGCATCACTGAAGCCGACCTGGCCCAGGTGCCGGCCACCGCCCTCGGCCACGCGAGCGGCACCGCGGCAGACGTGGCGCGAACGCTCAGGGCGATCTACGCCGGCCGTGTGGGCTACGAAGTCGGTCACCTCGAAGAGGACAACGAGCGCGAGTGGTTCCGCGAGGCGATCGAGGGAGGCGCGTACAGCGCCGGGCTCTCGACCGAGTCGAAGGTGGCGCTGCTCGAACGGCTCACGCAGGTCGATGGACTCGAGCGTTTCATCGCACGCGCGTACCCCAACGTCAAGCGCTTCTCGATCGAGGGCACCGACGCGATGGTGCCCATGCTCGATACGGCGATCGACGAGGCGGCAAAGCGCGGGGCACAGGACGTGGTGATCGGCATGGCGCACCGCGGCCGGCTGAACGTGCTCGTGCACATGCTCGACAAGCCGTACGAGAAGCTCTTCAACGAGTTTGACGGCAAGCACGCCGACCACGCCGACAGCGAGACCGGCGACGTGAAGTACCACCTCGGCGCCCAGACCGTGCGCGCCACATCGAGCGGCCGCGACGTGCGCGTGGCGCTCGTGCCCAATCCGAGCCACCTCGAAGTCGTGAACCCCGTACTCACCGGCGTGGCGCGCGCGACGATCGAGGCCGGGACATCGGGCGACGCCGCGGTGCTCGCGGTGGTGATCCACGGCGACGCGGCCTTTCCCGGCGAAGGCGTGGTGGCCGAGACCTTCAACATGTCGCGCCTGCCCGGCTACCGGGTCGGTGGGTCGCTGCACATCATCGCGAACAACCAGGTGGGCTTTACCACCAACCCGTCCGATGCGCGCTCGACGTGGTATGCCAGCGACCTCGCCAAGGGCTTCGAGGTCCCGATCGTGCATGTCAACGCCGATGACGCTGAGGCGTGTCTCTCGGCCGTCCGCCTCGGCATCGCTTACCGCGAGAAGTTCGGCAAGGATTTCCTGATCGATCTCGTGGGCTATCGGCGCTGGGGGCACAACGAGGGCGACGAGCCTACCTACACGCAGCCAAAGCTCTACGCCACCATCCGCCAGCACCCGACGCTCCGCCAGATCTGGGGAAAGGCGCTGGTCGACGGCGGCATCATGCCGCAGGAACGCGTGGACGCCATCGACGCCGCGTTCCAGAAGAAGATGGACGACGCGCTGACATCGTCCCGTGAACACGACGTGCACGCGGACGACGACGAGTTGGAGATCGAGGTCCGCAAGGGCACGCCTTCGTCGATGCCGGCCATCGAGACGGCGGTGCGCGCCGAGTCGCTGGTCGCGCTCAACGAGCAGCTCCTTGCCTGGCCGGCGTCGCATACGCCACACCCGCGGCTCGCCAAGCAGCTCGAGCGTCGTCGCGAGGCCATGGGCGAAGCCGGTGGCATCGACTGGGGGCACGCCGAGGCCCTCGCGTTTGCCTCGCTCCTCACCGAAGGCGTGAACGTGCGCCTCACAGGTCAGGACGCCGAGCGCGGGACGTTTTCGCACCGTCACGCCGTACTGAACGATGTGAACACCGGCGCCAAGTACACGCCCCTCCAGCACCTCCCGAACGTCTCGGCGCGGTTCGACGTCCACAACTCGCCCCTCACCGAACTGGCCGTCCTCGGCTTCGAGTACGGGTACAGCGTGCAGGCGCGCGACGCGCTGGTGCTCTGGGAAGCGCAGTTTGGCGACTTTGCCAACATGGCCGCGCCGATCATCGACCAGTTCATCGCCGCCGACCGCGCGAAGTGGAGCCAGGATTCGTCAGTCGTCATGCTCCTGCCGCACGGCTACGAGGGGCAGGGGCCGGAGCATTCCTCGGCGCGCCTCGAACGCTTCCTGCAGCTTTGCGCCGAAGGCAACCTGCGCGTCGCCTACCCCACGTCGCCCGCGCAGTACTTCCACATCCTGCGGCGTCAGGCGCATCTCCCGGTCAAGCGGCCGCTCGTGCTCATGCAGCCCAAAAGCATGCTGCGCCTCCCGGTTGCAACCAGCACGCTGGAGCAGCTCACGGCGGGTCGATTCATGCCCGTGCTCGACGATCCGTTCGTGCGCAACCGGGATGAAGTCACGCGCCTCGTCTTCTGCACTGGCAAGATCTACTACGACCTGACGGGCAAGGATCACCCGGGGCACCTCGCGGTGGTGCGCGTCGAGCAGCTGTATCCGTGGCCGCACGAGGAGGTCTCGCGCATCGTCGACCTGTACCCGAACATCGCCGAGATCGTGTGGGCACAGGAAGAGCCAAAGAACATGGGCGCCTGGAGCTACGTCGCGCCGCGGTTGCGGGCGTCGGCGGGCAACGCGCTGATCATCCGCTACATCGGGCGCCCCGAACGGGCGAGCCCCGCCGAAGGGTACGCGTCCTCGCACCAGGTCGAACAGGCGCGCATCGTCGGTGACGTGCACGCGGCGCCGATCGTGCCGCGCGGGCGCCCGCCGGCCATGCGCTGATCGCCGCGCCCGGACTCGGGCGCACCACCACCACGTCGTCAGCGACGAGAGATGTCGATCCCTTGCTCCCTCACCGCTCCAGGCGCCTCACGGTTCCTGGAGCGTTTGATCCCTTGGAGTTGCGCGGCTGCCGCCGCGTTGGTGGTCACGGCGACCATATCGAGCACGCCGGTCATGGCCCAGGAGCGCGGCGCCGCGGCGCTGGCGCCGCTCGTCCGAAGCCTTGGCACCAACGTGCGCGTGCTCATGATCGCCGCGCACCCGGACGATGAGGACACTCAGCTCCTCACCTGGCTCGCCCGCGGGCGCGGCGTCGAGACGGCGTACCTCGCACTGACACGGGGCGACGGCGGCCAGAACATCATCGGCAACGAACTGGGCGAGCCGCTGGGCGCCATCCGCACCGAGGAACTCCTCGCCGCCCGTCGCATGGACGGCGCGCGCCAGTACTTCACGCGTGCGTTCGATTTCGGGTTCTCGAAGAACGCCGAGGAGACCCTCACGCAGTGGTCGCGCGACTCGGTGTTTCGGGACGTGGTGACCGTGGTCCGTGCGTTCCGCCCGCACGTGATCGTCTCCGTGTTCTCCGGCACGCCGGCCGACGGCCATGGGCACCACCAGGTCGCCGGCATCCTCGCGCGCGACGCGTATGACCTGAGCGCTGATACCGTGCGCTTCCCGCGAAGCGCAACCGCGGGTCTGGGGCCGTGGACGGTGTCCAAGTTCTATCGCGGCGCGTTCTTCAGGAATCAGAGTCGCGCGACGATCCGTGTAAACGTTGGCGAGTTCGATCCCGTGACAGGCCGCTCGTACGCCGAAGTCGCCGCGGACTCCCGCTCGCAGCACAAGTCCCAGGCGATGGGCGCGTTGCAGCCCAGGGGAGCGCGCTTCGATCAGTTGGAGCGTGAAGCGACGCGGGTTGGTCCTGCCGACGCCTCGTCGGAGCGCTCGATCTTTGACGGCATCGATACCACGTGGGCTCGCTTCCGCACCGTCGCGCGCACGCCGGCGCAGCGTGCTGCCCTGGACTCGCTGGCCGCCGATTTCGCGGCAGCGCGCGCTTCGCTCGATCTCCTTCGTCCGGCCAGCGTGGTCCCCGCGCTCGCCAGGTTGCAACGGACGCTGCTCGACGTGTGTCGGGCCGCCCCGGCAGACAACCCATGCGATGCGCCAACCTCCGCCGGGCGCGACGCGAGGACCGGCGACCTGCGAGCTTCCATGGAGGTCGCAAGGGGGCGTGTTGAACAGGCGCTGGCGCTGGCGAGTGGCGTGGCGATCGAGGTCACCGCGGCGCGCGACGTGTGGGCAGTGGGTGAACCATTCCGCGCGGCGTGGACGGCGTACAACCGTGGCACCCTGCCGGTTCGCCTGACGCGACGCGAACTTCTGGTGCCGGGAGCCGATTCGTCCGCGATCGGCGGCGACGCCCGGGCCATCGCGCCGGACTCCGCGCTGCGGGACTCGGTGTCGATCACGATGCTGCGCACGAGCCAGCCGTGGTGGCTCGAGCGCGCGCGACAGGGCCCGATGTTCGCGATGCCCGCTCGTCCAGATGACGAGGCGGCGCAATCGTCCTCGCCCAGCGTGATTTCGTTCTTCGACGTAGAGGGCGCCAGCTTCCGTCTCACGACTCCGGCCACCTGGCGGTTCGCGGACCCGGTGCGTGGCGAGGTCAATCGACCCGTGGTGGCTGCGCCCGCCATCACGCTCACCCTGTCGCGGGCCGTGGAGTACGCGCCGGCCAGCACTCCCATCCAGCGCACGATCGACGTCGAAGTCCGGTCGCACTCGAGTGAAGCGCGCGAAGCAGAAGTGCGGCTCGCGCTGCCTCCAGGTCTTGTGGCCGACAGCGCGTCGCGGCGCGTGTCGCTCACCGGGCAACGCGCGAGGTCGAACGGTGCCGGAACTTCGCGCACGGTCACGTTCACGCTACGCGGACAGCTGGCCGCGGGGCGCCACGAGATCTCGGCGATGGTCACGAGCGGCGGCACGACGTTCACGACCGGCTACTCCGAGGTCGCGTACGATCACATCCACACGCAGCGCCTCTACCGCCCCGCAACGCTCGCGATCAACGCGGTCGACCTGCGCCTGCCACGCTCTGCCGTCGTTGGCTACATCGCCGGTGTCGGCGACAACATCGCTCCCGTCCTGCAGCAGCTCGGACTCGACGTCACGGTGCTCGATCCGGCGGCGCTGCCGCGTGCCGACCTCTCGCGCTTCACGTCGATCGTCGTGGGAACACGCGCTTACGAGGCACACCCCGCGCTCGTGGCCAACAACGCCAGGCTCCTCGACTACGCAAGGAATGGCGGCACGCTCGTCGTGCAGTACGGCCAGTACGAGATGACCCAGCCCGGGATCATGCCCTACCCGATCACGCTGGCTCGCCCCGCGGATCGGGTGACCGTGGAAGCGGCGCCGGTAACGATCCTCGATCCCGCGGCGCCGGTTCTCAACGCACCGAACCGGATCACCGCGAAGGACTTCGACGGCTGGGTGCAGGATCGCTCGCTCTATTCTCCACGCACCTTTGATGCGGCCTACACGCCGCTGCTCGAACTCCACGATCCGTCGGAGCCAGAGAATCGTGGCGCGCTCCTCGTTGCGCCACTCGGTCGCGGAACGTACGTCTACACCACCCTCGCGTTCTTCCGGCAGCTGCCCAACGGGGTACCCGGGGCCGCGCGGCTGTTCGTGAATCTTCTCGGCGCCGGGGCTGCGCGCATCGCCCAGTAGGTCCACGCCTTTCATATCATTCGTCCATCCTTCTTCCCGAGTCCACGTATTCCCGATCGTCCGTCCGTCCTGATCGTTGGTGGTGGGTTCGGCGGTGTGGCTGCCGCACAGGCACTGCGCCACGCGCACGTCGACGTCACCGTCATCGATCGCCACAACCACTTCGTCTTCCAGCCGCTCCTGTACCAGGTGGCCTCCGGGACGCTCGCGCCGAGTGACATCGCGGTCCCGATTCGCTGGTACCTGCGCGGCCAGAAGAACACGCGCGTGATCCTCGGCGAGGTGACGCGCATCGACCTTGCCTCGCGCACGGTGTGCATTGACGGCGAAGCCCATGTGGAGTCGTACGACTACCTCATCGTGGCCGCCGGCTCACGCCACGCGTACTTCGGGCACGATGCCTGGGAGGAACGTGCGCCAGGACTCAAGTCGCTCGATGACGCCCTGTTGATTCGTTCGCGCTTCCTCAATGCCTTCGAACAGGCCGAGCTGACGCACGATGACAACGCTCGCGCGGCATGGCAGACGATCGTGATCGTGGGCGGTGGTCCCACCGGGGCGGAGCTGGCGGGCATCATGATGACCATCGCGCGCCATGCACTGCGCAGCGACTTTCGTCGGATCGACACGGCCAGCACGCGCGTGTTGCTCGTGGAGGGCGGCCCGCGCATCCTGCCCACGTTTCCGGAAGAGTTGTCGCACCGGGCACTGCGCGACCTGCAGCGACTCGGCGTGGACGTACGACTGAATGCCAGCGTGTCGCAGGTGGAGGACGGCTGCGTGCGCATCGGCGACGAGGTGATTCGCACGCAGACGGTGTTCTGGGCAGCAGGGAACGTGGCATCGCCGCTCACGCGTCAGCTCGGGGTGCCTCTCGATCGCGCCGGTCGCGTGCTGGTGGAGCCCGATCTCTCCATCCCCGGGCACGCGGAGGTGTTTGTGGTGGGCGACCTGGCCGTCACGACGCAGAGAGACGGCCGACCGGTGCCCGGTGTCGCGCAGGGCGCGATCCAGGGCGGTCATTGCGCCGGCGACAACGTCTATCGGTCGGTGACGCGCAGGGAGCGCCGGCCGTTTCGCTATCTCAACAAGGGCGACATGGCGACCATCGGGCGCCACAGTGCGGTGGCGGACCTGGGCGGCCCGCTGCGATTCGGCGGTGTGTTCGCGTGGCTGCTGTGGCTGTTCATCCACATCGCCTACCTCGCCGGGTTCCGCAATCGTCTCGTCGTGCTGATCCAGTGGGGCTGGGAGTACCTCACGTACCAGCGTGGTGTCCGGCTGATCCTGCACTCGGACGGGCGGCCACCGCGTTAGGCGCCGGGCGCGAAGGGTCGGGCGGCCGCGGCGTACCTCGTCTGCCCGGGCCTGAGGGCGTCCGGCGACCACGGAGGTGCGTGGTCCACGCCCCCCAGCTCACCCGAGGAACGGCGTCGTGCGTCGCTGGCGCTGCTATGGTTCGGGAAACCGGAAGTCCCATGCCGAGTCAACCTCGCCGCCCAGGTGCGGCAGCTCGGCGCGCCACCAGCGCACGCGCTCGCGGCTGACGTCGAGGCTCCACGTCTCCTGCGCCACCGGGTTCGGGTGTGCGATGGCAGACGGCGTGAGCACAGCGCCGCAGGGGCCATGCTCGGGGTCGCGCACCGACTCGTAGCGGATCACGGCAACCCCGGCCGCGCGTGCCGACCTGCCTAACGCCTGACACGCGGCATAGTCCGAGGGATGCGTCCACTCCGCACGGCGCGCGTCGAGCGGAGGCAGGCGACAGTCGAGTGCCCGCCCCCGCACGACGCACTGGAACACCGTCTGCGGCGCAGGGTCGAGTCGCGGTAGCGCCGGCGAATCGCGCAGGAAACGCCAGCGCCAATACCCAAGCTCCGCACAGGCGGTGCGCTGCGACTCGGCGCCGTAGAGCACCCCCGGCTCGTGCGGCTCGCGAAAGCGGCTGCCCCACGGGCTCCGGTACCGAAACGGTGTGACCAGCAAGTAGTGCAGACCCGCGGTTTCCGCCGGGAGGGCCGGCTTGCCGCTCTCGATCAGATCCTCGAGCAGTCGTTGCTCGGCCCGTGTGTCCACGAGGGGCAGGGTGGACACCACGTGTTGCGCTTCAACGGCACGCCAGAGCGCGAGCTCCACGTCCTCAGATGCGTCCGCGTGCCGCATCGAGGTACTGCACGGTGCGCACGAGCCCCTCAGCGCTGCGTACCAGGTCGATGGGACGGCCACCCAGCGCGAGGTTGGGGCCGCGCATCCAGGTGCGTGCCTGCTCACCATGCCCCACGACTGCGTCGAGCGAACGAAAGACTCGAAGAAAGAGCACTCCCAGCTCCCACTCCTTCCTTCGCGATGGATCCAGCATGTACATGCCCGCGACAAGCCGCGACGCGGTGGAGCGACTCAGCCCCAAGGCGTCAGCCAGCGCTGCCTGTGAGACCCCCAGAAAATCCGCGGCTCGCACGACCGCCTTGCTGAGCGTCGGGCCCGGTTCCGGCTGGGTGAGGATGGATGGGATGGCGGACATAGAATGTGTCTGCAGAAACAATACACTAGAATGTTGGCTCCTGCAACACACGGCAAGGTGCTTGGTGGGTTAGCAAGCCGTCCGATTCGATGGCAGCGGAGAAATCACGGAGCTTCGCTTGGGGAGCGCTCCGCATCGGAGATCGGTACTGACGCGGCCTCTGCCATCGCCTCCGATGCGCGGTGCCGTCAGACCGGGCTCGCCCCCTCGCGGCTCGATGACACGACATCGACCATGGTGGTCGCCCTTGTACTCCGGCACACTGGAGCGGATCGTTAGAGGCACGTGGGGGGAACGATGGGTGGAAGGTGCTGATTCGATCGTGTCCGATCCTCTAGCCATCAAGTCATTGCCCCACATGCGCTTGCGAATCGCCCTCCTCGCGACTCTGGCCCCGGCCGTCCTGGCGGGCCAGTGGACCAACCGGTACCCGAAGAATGCCGGGTATGCACACCAGGTGTACCTGGAGGGATACGAGCTACCAACCATGGGGAGCGGCCCCATGGACCCAGCGCCTGCCCCCGACGGTCGGTCGCTGCTGATCGCGTCGCGAGGGTGGATCTGGCAACTCGACCTCACGAGCGGCGTCGCCCACCGGATCACGAACGGTTCGGGTGTCGACGCGCGACCGACCTGGTCGCCCGACGGCAAGCGGTTCGCGTTTGTGCGAGATGACGGTCGGACCACATCGGTTGTGGTGCGGGATGTGGACGGCGGGGCAGAACAAGAGATCGAGCGCGGGATGGCGCTCGACCCGGTCTTTACCCCGGACGGTGTCGGCCTGGTCTACAGCAGCCTCACACCAGGCGGCGACCTGGACCTCTGGTCGGTCACTCTGCAGACCGGGACCAAAGCTCGGCTCACCGCGGAGCCCGGGCTCGAGCTGAGAGCGCAACTTCACCCAGATGGCGAACGCACCCTGTACGTCTCCAAGAACCGCGTTGGGGACAACATGGTCAGGCTTCGACGGCGTGGGGACGCCGGTCCTGGTCAGACCCTCCTCACTGACAACATCCTGTCGCTCATCAGGCCAGCACTTAGTGCAAGTGGCGCTGAAGTGGCCTATAACTGGCCTGTAATTGACGGGTGGGAGCTGAGGACGATGTCACTCGATCGACCCTCAGCGTCGACTCGCCTGTTCGGCCGCCGACGTGGCCGACCGCTGACCCCTGCGTGGAGCCGCGACGGACAGTGGATCTACTTCACGGAAGCCGATAGCGCACAACGGTTTCACCTGTATCGTATCAACCGGAACGGAGGCTCTGTCACCCCGGTCGAGGTCACGTCGTGGGACTACGGAACCCCGACGGGTCGCGTCGTTGTTCGCACGCCGGGGCCGGCACGCATCCACGCTCGTGATGCGGCCGGCCACCCGCTCATTCCTACGTCGGGTATGGTCCGTTTTGATGGGCAGAACGGACTCACCTACTTCTACTCGTCAGGCACGCTCCAACTCGAAGCGCCGGTCGGGCGCGTCGAAATCATGGCGGTCCAGGGGCTGGCGTCGGCGCCCGTTTCCGTCCAGGTCGACGTCGCGGCCGGCGCCACGGTCGAGGCATCGCTCGCCCCCCGAGCGCTCTGGGATGCGTCGGCGAATGGGTGGTTCGCGGGCGACCACCACTTTCACCTCAACTACGGTGGTCAGGTGGATCTGGCGCCGGCTGACCTGTTGGCGCCGATGCGCGGCGAAGCGCTCGACGCGGGAACGCCCATGCTCGCCAACCTGCACAATCGATTCGAGGATCAGGAGTTCTTCTCCGTACGATCGACCGCCGCTTCGCCGATGATCGCCTTCTCCCAGGAGGTGCGCGCCCACTTCCTCGGGCACATCGGCCTCATCGGTACCTCGTCGCTCTTCTGGCCCTGGATCTGGGGCCCGGGCTACCAGATGTACGGTGCTGACGATCGCCTCAACGCTGAACCGCTTGCCGAAGGACGCCGCCAGGGAGGCCTGGGCATCTACGTGCATCCAGTCTCTGGCAGCGACCCATTCAGCGAGGCCGGACTCTCCAGCATCCCGATCGCTCTGATCCCGGACGCCGTCCATGGTGCGTTTGATCTGCTGGAGATCGCGTGCCTCTGGAGCAACGAAATCGGCTCGACCGAGCTCTGGTATCGGCTGCTCAACGCCGGCCTCCAGGTAATGCCGTCGGCTGGAACCGATGCCATGACCGACCTGCACCGCACCATGGCCCTTGGCGCCACCCGAGTGTACGTGCGGCCGGAAGGCCCGTTCACGTGGGAGAGCTACATGGCCGGTCTTCGCGCCGGTCGGTCATTCGTGACCACCGGGCCAATGCTGGAACTTGAGCTGGGTGGTCTGCGTCCGGGTGACGTGATACCGCGCGGGGGCCGAGAGGTGCCGTTTACCCTCGCGGTGCACTCGGCGATGCCGGTTGATTCCGTCGCCATCGTGGTCAACGGGCGCACGCTGTGGAGCGGTGTTCCGGGGCGGGCGCCATTCTCGCAGACGTTTCGCGGCAGCGTGCGGGTTCCCGCAGGTGGCTGGGTGGGCGCGCGCGTCCTGGGTCCAGCGGTGGACCGCTGGCCTGCGATGGCAAGCCGCGTGTTTGCCCACACCGCACCGATCTGGATCGGTGGCCGCGGAACGACCGACCCGGTCTCGCGCCGAGCGGCAGTCACCGACCTCGAGCGCGCCTTGGCAAACGCCGAGCAACGCCTGCTCGCGGGATATGCCGGTGCGCCGATTCCGGTGCTCCGGTCCTACTTTGGCGAGGCGCGCGCTCGTCTGGCCGAGATCGGTCGCAGGTAGCCGGCCGGGGCCGGGCGTCCACGGGACAACCGGACGGAGGACCGCGCCCTACAGGAGCCGGGATCCTGCAAGCCGACCGACGATGGCGACAAGCCTCTTCGGTGGGGATCACGGTGCCCGCCCGGCCGGAGCGGTTGCCACCATTATGCGGAACGGTCGGATGGGACGACCCGTCTTGCTGACGGCCTGACCGAGATTCACTATAGACGTCTCCGAGTCCCTGACATTTCTGTCAGGGGTTTTCGGGTTGCGCCGGCGAACGCAAGGCGATCACGGAGAATCGGGCATGAAGGTATGGGTTGCCACCTCGGCAACGAGCACACTGCTCGCGGCCGTGGCATCGGCTGCATGGTTCACCCCCGCGACTCTCGAAGCCCGGACACCGGCGGCGAAGGTCGCGGTGTCATTCGCGGGACCGTTTGCGTTTCCGCACTCGGCGCCACGGCGCGTGATCGCCCCGATGCCGCCTGAGGCGCTGACGGCGATGGTCAAGCAGACCTGCGCCGCGTTGTGCCACAGCGAGCGACGCAAGGCCGGCGATCTCTCGCTGGCAGGCTTCGACGTGGCCAGGGCAACCGCCACGCCTGACGTCGCCGAGAAGATCATTGCCAAGCTGCGTGCCGGGATGATGCCGCCACCGGGCGCACGGCGACCGGCCGGAGACACGCTGCCTGCCCTGGCCGACGCCCTCGAGCGCCTGATGGACACGCATGCGGCGCTGAAGCCCGAGCCCGGCACGCGCACGTTCCAGCGGCTCAATCGCGCGGAGTATGCCGAATCGATCCGCGACCTGCTGACGCTGGAGGTCGATGCAGGGGACTGGCTGCCGCTCGACACCAAGAGCGCAAACTTCGACAACATTGCCGACGTGCAGATGCCGTCGGCAACGTTGCTCGATGCCTACCTCGACGCAGCGAGCGAGATCAGTCGACTCGCCGTGGGCGACCCCAAGGCGAGTGTTGCATCCACCACGTACAAGCTGCCGCGCCTCGCCTCGCAGTGGGACCGTACTGATGGCGCGCCGATCGGTACGCGCGGCGGCATCTCGGTCATGCACACGTTCCCCGCCGACGGCGAGTACGTCTTTGTGGCGCAGCTGCACGCCATTCCCACGGGCCAGCTGTTCGGGTCCGACGCGCCGTTTGACGAGAAGATCGAGGTGTCGGTTGACGGTGCGCGCGTCGCGCTGCTGGACATCGATCGATGGATGTCGCAGGCGGATCCGAACGGCATGGACATCAGAACGTCGCCGATCCAGGTGCGCGCGGGAGCGCATCGCGTGACGGTGGCGTTCACGCAAACGTTCGAAGGTCCGGTCAACGACAACCTGGCGCCGCACGGTCACAGCATCGCCGACACGCAGATTGGCTCCGAGCCGGGCATCACCAACTTCGCGCACCTGCGCGACATGACCGTCACGGGCCCCTACAACCCCACCGGCGTCTCGGAAACGGCGAGCCGCCGCAAGATCTTCTCCTGCCGCCCCCTGGCTGCGGCGGAGGCGAGACCCTGCGCCGAGAAGATCGTCTCGACGCTGGGCGCCGAGGCGTACCGCCGCCCGCTCACCGCCACCGACGTGAAGGGGCTGCTGGCGTTCTACGACGAAGGCGCAAAGAGCGGCGGGTTCGAGCTCGGGATCCGAACGGCGCTCGAGGCGATTCTGTCGAGCCCGCACTTCATCTTCCGCTTCGAGGAGCTTCCTGCCACCGTCAGGCCGGGCGACCGCGTGGCCGTTGGTGGTCTCGACCTGGCGTCACGCCTCTCGTTCTTCCTCTGGGGCACGCCACCGGACAGCAAGCTCCTTTCGCTCGCCCGTGCCGGCACGCTTGGGACAACACCGGTGCTGCAGGCGCAGACTCGGCGCATGCTGGCCGACCCGCGTGCCGAGGCGCTGGCCACGCGCTTCGCCGCGCAATGGCTGCGCCTCCAGGACATCGACAAGGTCCACCCGGACGCACTGCAGTTCCCCGATTTCCACGAACAGCTCGCGACCGACATGCGGCGCGAGACGGAACTCTTCTTCTACAACATCGTTCGCGAGAACCGGAGCGTGCTCGACCTGTTCTCGGCGGACTACACGTACCTCAACGAAACGCTGGCAAACCACTATGGCATTGCCGGCGTGACGGGCAACGAGTTTCGGCGGGTGGCGTATCCGGATGATCGTCGCCGCGGCCTCCTGGGTCAGGCGAGCGTCCTGACGCTGACCTCGCACGCCAACCGGACCTCACCGGTGCTGCGTGGCAAGTGGGTGATGGAGGTCATGCTCGGCTCGCCGCCGCCGCCCCCGCCGCCAGGCGTCCCCGACCTCGACGAGACCGGCGAGGCGAAGGAGGGTCGGATGCTCACCACGCGCGAGCGGATGGAGATGCACCGGGCCAATCCGCAGTGCCGCTCGTGTCACCTGTTCATGGACCCGATCGGACTCGCGCTCGACAACTTTGACGTGACGGGGCAGTGGCGCATTCGCGAAAATGGCGCGGCGCTCGACACGCGCGGCACGTACTACGACGGCACCGAGATTTCGACGCCCGCGCAGCTGCAGGCCGTGCTGCTCAAGCGACCCGCGCCGCTGCTTCGGACGTTCACCATGAACCTCATGGCATACGGTCTCGGTCGTCGCGTGGAGCCGTACGACATGCCCACCGTGCGTCGCATCGTCGCTGATGCGGAGCCCGGCAACTACAAGTTTGCCGACTTCGTGCTGGGCATCGTGAAGAGCGATGCCTTCCGGATGCGGCGCGTTCCCCTCGCCGCCACCGCCGCGACCGATGCCGGCACCAAGGGTGGGCCAGAAGCCCGCCAGCCCTGACCACCACGCACCTGGAGCAGGAATCACCGATGCAATTCCTGATTGGAAAGCCGCTTCCCCGTCGCAGGTTCGTGAAGGGCATGGGCGCCACGGTGGCGCTGCCGTTCCTCGACGCGATGGTGCCGGTGGGCCGCAGTGGCCTGGGCAAGGCGGCGACGGATCGCACGCGACTCGTCGCCATCGAAATGGTGCACGGCGCGGCCGGCTGCAATGAGCTTGGCGCCAAGCTCAATCTGTGGTCGCCTGCGGCCGCGGGGCGGAGCTTCGATCTGGCGCCCACCGCGCTCAGCTCGCTCGAACCATACCGGGAGTACCTGACCATCGTCTCCAACACGGACGTGCGTGGCGCCGAGCCTATCACGCCCAAGGAGATCGGCGGCGATCACTTCCGGTCGAGTGCGGTCTACCTCACGCAGTCGCATCCGCGGCAGACCGAGGGCTCCGACGTGCGGGTCGGTACGTCGCTCGATCAGATGTATGCACAGCGATTCGGCCAGGAGACGCCGATTCCGTCGCTGCAGCTCTGCATCGAACCGGTGGACCAGGCGGGTGGCTGCGCCTACGGCTATGCCTGCGTCTACACCGACTCCATCAGCTGGGCGTCGCCGACCGAGCCGCTCCCGGTCATCCGCGATCCGCGGGTCGCCTTCGAGAAGCTGTTCGGCGTCGGAGGGTCCGCGGCGGAGCGCTCGTCGCGCCGACAAACGCGCCGCAGCATCCTCGATTTTGTCGCTGGTGAGCTGACGTCGCTCAAGAAGACGCTCGGCGCCGAGGACCGCTCCCGGATGGACAAGTACCTCGAGGACATCCGGGAAGTCGAGCGACGGATTGCGCGCACCGAGGCCCGCAACGCGTCGGGCGAGCCGCGTGACCTCCCGGGGGCCCCCGCGGGTGTCCCGGATTCCTTCGCCGAACACGTGCAGCTGATGTTCGACATCCAGGCGCTTGCCTTCGCCGCCGACATCACGCGCGTCTTTTCGTTCAAGATGGGGCGCGATGGCTCCAGCCGGACGTACCCGGAGAGCGGGACCGACAAGCCGTTCCATCCAGCGTCGCACCACGGCGGCACGGAGAAGAACGTCAAGGATTTCAACCTCATCAACAAATACCACGTGGCGATGCTGCCGTACTTCCTGGACAAGCTGAAGGGCATCCAGGAAGGCGACGCCAACATGCTGGAGAAGACGCTCATCATGTACGGCTCACCGATGGGCGATTCGAACCTGCACAACCATCGTCGATGCCCGCTGATCGTCATGGGCAAGGCGAACGGCCGACTCGACGGCAATGTCCACATCAAGGCAGCGAACGACACGCCGATGGCCAACGCCATGCTCAGCGTGATGCATTCGCTCGGCATGGACGACACGAAGGCCTTCGGAGACAGCACGAGCGCGCTGTCGCTCCGCGCGTCTGACGCGACGCGCACGGATCCCGGCCAGTGAGAGCGCCCATGCTGCGACGCGTGTACCCCCTGATGGCGCTTGCCGTCGTCCTGCTTGCTGCAGCCGCGGCGCCGAGCGATGAGTCGCCGGTGGCCGATGCCGCCATGAAGCGGGACACCGCGAAGGTGAGACTGCTCATCAGGCAGGGCGCCGACGTAAACGCCGCGCAGAGCGACGGCATGACCGCGCTGCATTGGGCGGCGGCGATGGGGGATGTGGCGACGACGCGCATGCTGGTGGTGGCCGGGGCGCGCGTGGAAGCAACGACCCGCAACGGGAGCTACACGCCGTTGCATCTGGCGGCGCGCGCGGGTCGTGGAGCGACGGTGAGTGCGCTCATCGAGGCCGGCGCCAACGTGAACGCCGCCACGACGGCTGGTGGGGCGCGTCCGCTGCACCTGGCCGCGATGCAGGGCAGCGAGGAGGCGGTCGCCGCATTGCTCAAGGCCGGCGCGAGCGTCGACCAGAAGGACGGCGCCTGGGAGCAGACACCTTTGATGTGGGCGGCCAACTACAATCGGGTTGCCGTCATCACGTTGCTGGTGAAGTCCGGGGCGAGCCTGAAGGCGATGTCGAAGATCGAAGACACGCCGGCCCGGGATCGGGCCGATCGCGCCTCGAATCAGTTGCGCCAGCGGCGCGTTGCGGCGCTGAAGGCGGCTGAGCAACCGCCACGTCCAGCCGGTGCTGCGGTCGCTGCCGGTGCCGGCGGAACGACCGGCCCGCAGCCCGCCCAGCTGGCACGGGCGCGAACCGATAGCGGAGCGTCGCCGACCGGCCGACGCAGTGCGACACCGGCCACGGCCGCGCGTCGCGATTCCTCGGCGTCGCCGGTGCGCGACTCGGCGGCCACGCGGCGGCCGGCGACCGACAACGAACCGCGCCCGGCCAACACCGCCAGTGACACGCAGCAGGACTCCGCGCGCACCCGGGCGGGGCAGGAGCGTTCGTTAGGCTACGCCGACCTGGTCGGCAATCGGGGCGGTCTCACACCGCTGCTGTTTGCCGTGCGGCAGGGGAACACCGCCGCCGTCGAAGCGCTGCTCGCGGCTGGTGCGCCGATCAATGATGTGAGCGGCGGGGATCACACCAGCCCGCTCCTCATGGCCACGATCAATGGCCACTTCGACATCGCCATGCAGCTGCTCGCCAAGGGTGCGGACCCTCGGCTCGCCAGCGAGGCCTGCGCTACGCCGCTCTACGCAACGATCAACGTGCAGTGGGCTGCCAAGTCTCTGTACCCACAGCCGACCGCGCAAACGCAGCAGCAGACGACGCACCTCGAACTCATGGAGGCGCTGCTCGCAAAGGGCGCCGACCCGAACGTGCGCCTGACGAAGCACCTGTGGTACATGTCGTACAACTTCGACCTGCTCGGCGTAAACACGCAGGGCGCTACACCGTTCTGGCGTGCGGCGTACGGGCTGGACGTCCCGGCGATGAAGCTCCTGCTCGCGCACGGTGCCGACCCGAACATCCCGACGTCCAAGCCGGCTGGCCGGATCCGGAACGACGACTCGTCGCCCGATGAAGAAGGCGGCGCCGCGAAGGACCCTTCGGGCCTGCCGCCCATTCCGACCGGTGGTCCCGGCGTCTACGCGGTTCACGCTGCGTCGGGTGTTGGCTACGGCGAAGGGTTCGCCGCCAACTCGCACCGGCACGCACCCGACGCGTGGATTCCGGCGATGAAGTTCCTCATCGAGGAGCTCAAGATGGACGTGAACCAGCGCGACCTGAACGGGTTCACCCCGTTGCATCACGCGGCGGCGCGGGGTGACGACGACCTGATTCAGTACCTGATGTCGAAGGGCGCCGACATCACCGTCGTGAGCCGTCGCGGCCAGACGGTGGCCGACATGGCCAACGGCCCCGTGCAGCGCATTCCTCCGTTCGTGGAGACCGTCGCCCTGCTCGAGAAGCTCGGGAGCAAGAACTCGCACAAGTGCCGGAGCTGCTGAGCGTCGACCCAGTGCACGTGTGGTGAATGGCAAGGGCGCCTCGCGGGGCGCCCTTCGTCACGTTGGGAGGTCCGTCGCGCGCGCTTTGGGCGGTGCGTGTTGTCGCGTGCCTGACCGCCGACGCATCCAGCGCGGAAGCCAGATCGTGGCTCCCGTCAGTGGCAGACTCGCGGCGAGCAGGCTGACCAGCGTGGCAACGATCTGCGTCGGCCAGCCGAACAGCGTGCCGGTGTGAATGCCGTAGTTCGAGTTGCGCCACTTCATGCCGAGGTTCTTCTCGTCGAAGCGTTCATCGCCGAGCAGTGTGGCGCTGACTGGGTGGAAGTAGAAGCGTTCGTACTCCTCCCAGAGGCTCTCGCGGTCAAACACGGCCCCCACTGTGAGCACACGCCGATCGTCGGCTGGAACTTCGATGAGGTAGCGCTGCGCGGCCGGTGCAAGCGTCCGTGTGGAGGTCAGCGCGGTTTCGAGCGGCTGGCTCACCCAGTAGGGAGTGCGTCGCGGCGTCGGCACCGGCTGCGAGACGAGACGCGCTTCGCCGGTCAGCGTCCACACGATGGCATCCGTGTACCATCGCCAGGTCCACACCGGGCCCGTGATGCCCACGATCAGGAGTCCGGCGAGCCCGTAGAACCCGAAGATGTTGTGTGCGTCGAACACGGTGCGCTTCCATCGCCCGCCCAGTTTCGGTACGAGGCGTGTGGACAGCACGGTTCGCGTGCGTGGCCACCAGAGAACGAGCCCAACGACGCACATCAGGATGAAGGCCAGCGTCGCCACACCAACGATCCACTCGCCCCACTGAGCGAGGAGGAGCGAGGTGTGGATGTTTCGCGTGAGGTAGATCCAGTCGTGCTTGCGATCCGCGACGCCCAGCACGTCACCGGTGTGGGGATCGAGGTAGACCTCGTCGAACCATCGCAGCTGCGAGAAGTAGTGCCGGCCCTCGGGGTTCTCGCGCTGCGACTGCGCGATCGCTGCCCGCCGCGGGTTGCCGTAGATGATCATGCGGGTGACGGGTCGTCCCTGCGGCATCGCGCGTCGCGCCGAGGCGAGCAGCGAGTCGGCGCTTACCGCGGAGGAGCTCGCCGGCACAGTGACCAGGTGCGGGTGGACGAGCGCGAACAGCTCCTGCTCCCACACGTAGATGGCGCCCGATACGCCGGCCACGAAAACGACGAGCCCGGACGTGAGCCCGATCCAGCGGTGAAGCCTGACGAGGAGGCGGCGCATGCGGAGAACGTAGGCGGCAGCCGAGGGGGAGAGGAAGCCGGGACCCGCAAGGCCCGCGGCGAAGGCGACGAGGCAGGAATGACGCCACGCGTCGGCGACGGAAGGGCCGCGATCGGTGCCCTCTGCGATCTGCCCCTTGACGCCCCCAGGGCTGTTCCCCTACACTCACCCTCCTCATGCGCTTGTCCGCCGCCACCGCCCAGAACTTCTACTTTGCCGGCGCCTACTGGTATACCAGCGGGCGGTGGACGCGCACGTCTTGAGGCCCCGATAGGACTTCAAAACGCAGCCGCCACGGCCCCCGAGATGATCGGGGGCCGTTTTCTTTTCCCTCCTCGTGGAACGCCCGCATGTCCGACACACCGCTCGTCGCCCGCGCCGCTGACCGGCCGCTTTCCACCCGCATCGAGGTGGGCAATCCGCGTGGCCCCGTCGCGCCGTTCACCGTGGGCGGTCACCAGTTCGTGGTGGCGGCCGGCCCCTGTTCGGTGGAGGGTCGTGACATGCTGCTGGAGACCGCACGCGGCGTTCGCCGCGGAGGTGCGGTGCTCCTCCGCGGAGGGGCGTTCAAGCCCAGGACCAATCCTTATGCTTTCCAGGGTTTGGGCGATGAGGCGCTGGACCTGCTCGCTGAAGCGCGTGCCGAGTGTGGGCTCGCGATCGTGACCGAGTGTCTGGACCTGCGTCACGCCGATCGGATCGGGGCGATCGCGGACATGATCCAGGTGGGAGCGCGCAACATGCAGAACGTGCCGTTGCTCGCCGCAATCGCTGCCCAGGGCAAGCCTGTCCTGCTCAAGCGCGGATCCTCGGCGACCATCAAGGAACTGCTCGGCGCCGCGGAGTACCTCGCCGTGCATGGCAACCTGCAGGTGATCCTTTGTGAACGCGGGATCCGCACGTTCGAAACGTCGACCCGCAACACGCTCGACATCGCCGCGATTCCCGTCCTCAAGCGCGAGACGCACCTGCCTGTGTTCGTCGACCCGAGCCATGCGGCGGGCGACGCGCATTATGTGCGCGCTCTTGCCCGGGCAGCCATGGCCGCCGGCGCGGACGGCCTCATCGTCGAGGTGCATCCGTCGCCCGCGACGGCGTTGTCCGACGGCGCACAATCCCTCACACTCGGTGCCTTCGACGCGATGATGCAGGAACTCTCCCTGCTCGCGCCCGCCTTGGGCAGGAGCTTGCCCACGCTGGTGGCGGGAGCGGACACGCGGCGTCACGTCGCGTGAGCCAGCCGTCCACATTCCCGACAAGGCTGACGCGCGTCGGCGGATGTCCCCTGGCGTACCAGAGAAACTGCGGGGCGAAGGCGACTGGATGATCGACCGGTGGTGTGGGCGCCTCACGGGTATTGCCGATGCAGCCATCGCGAGCCAGGAGTGTGCGCTACGTTACGGTCTCACGGTGCTCCAGGACCGGAGTACGTGACCTCGACGACGATCGGGCGGAGTTCGCTCACGCGCGTCGGCGTCGGGAGCGTATCCAAGTCCGCCGGTGTGGTGTACTCGTGAACAACCTTGGCGCGAGGATTCCGATGAAGCGTTGTTCAGGTCAGCTGGGTCGCGTGGTTGCTGCAGCCGTTCTGGTCACCCTGCCGGCGCTCGGTGCCGTGCTTGCGCAATCGCAGGTGAGCGCGATCGCGGGTGCGACCTTTTCGACGCTACGGGGTGTCGACGGTCTCGACCGGCGTACGGGGTTGATCGGTGGCCTGTCGATCGTTCTGCCCTCGAGCGGCATCACGGCGTTTCAACCCGAGGTGTTGCTCGTGAGCAAGGGGGCGAAGGGCACCAACAGCGGCCCCGACGGGCTCAAGCTGAACTATGTGGAAGTCCCGCTGCTGTTTCGGTTGTCGCTCGACACGGGCGCCGGCATGGTACCGTTTGTCTACGCTGGTCCATACCTCGGCTTTCAGATCGACTGCAAGGTCCAGGGCGTCGATGCCGACTGCGCCGACGCGCCGGGTGTGAGCACACGGACCGTGGACATCGGTGGTGCTTTTGGCGGGGGCCTTGGCTTCGACCTTGGCGGTGCCCTGTTGACGACCGGCGTTCGCTACAGCTTTGGCGTTTCGAAGATCGCCGACTTTGATGTCGGCAACGTGCGCGAGTCGGCAAAGAACGGCTCGTTTGCGCTTTACGCCGGGCTCGGCTTCAGGATCGGGGAGCGGTAGCGCGCAAGGGAGTCCGTCGGTGCGGTGAACGGTCTGGGGCGGCGAGGCTGGAGCGCTAGTCGTCGTGGCTCAGCTCGTATTTGCGCTGCTCGTGAGCGTTGTCCTTGGCCTGGGCGGCATCGCGTCGTTGGGCGGCGGCCATGGCCTTTGCATGCGTGCTCTCGGATTTCACCGCCGGGAGCGAGAGTTGCCGCTCGATCCCGGTGGCGCTGCACGCGGGGCACGATGTGGGCGCCTGTTCGTTCCGCACCAGGGCTTCAAAGCGGTGGGTGCAGTTCGGGCAGGCGTATTCGTAGATGGGCATCGATCGACTCCTTCAGGCCCTGAAGATCGCAGGCGGGCGTGCCCACCGGGAGGCGTGCCATGGGTGACGGCACGCGAGACGTCGGCGAGTAGTGTTGCCCGCGGCAGCGTTGTCAGCGGCGCGTGCCAACCCGGTCGATCTCCGCGAAGCGCAGCCTCATGGTCGTCTCACGGCCGCTGCGAGTGAACGCCACGGTCCCAGCGGTGTGCAGCAGGTGAAAGCGGTCGCGCGTGATCGGCACCAGCACGAGTTCACGTTCGCGCGGCGATCCGGGCATCAGGAGCGTGAGTCGCCCGCCCGTCAATCTGATGGTGCCGACGGGATCGCCATTCGGCATGGCGTAGTTGCCCGCATACGCGCGGAGGACGGCGGTCGGCACGATGACGGTCGTTGAGGCGCTGGCGAGTCCGCCGGGTCGGGCGATGTCGCCCAGCGGTCGGATCCAGATGTTGCGATAGCGAACGGGGTTGTCGTGGTCCTGGAGGACCAGCGGGAGCGTGTCGGGATGGCGCTTGTAGGCGAGGTGCTGCAGCCACGTGGTAGGTCCCCAGAGTGGTTCGGCGTCCTGCACCAGGACGCCGTTGTGGAAGACCGTGAGCCGAGCGGGCGAGGTGATGCGGGTGTCGGCGCCGAAGCGAGGGCGGCGGAATACGATGTCGTACGTTTGCCAGGCACCGGGTGCTCGCGATGCGTTGACCAATGGCGGGTATTGCCCGTAGATCGCAGCGGCCTGGCCGTCGGCGTATGTGAGGTTCTCGTACGAGTCGAGCACCTGGACTTCGTAGAGTCCCATGAGGATGACGCCGCTGTTGCCGCGACCTTGTCCGGCGCCCTGCACGCGGGATGGTGTGGCGAACTCGATGTGCAGTTGGGCGTCGCCGAACGCGCGCCGGGTGAGGAGGGGGCCTGCGCCCGGGGCGGTTTCCATGTAGCCGTCGCGGATCGCCCAGCCGGCCGGCTGTCCGTCGGGGCCGGACCACTGGTCGAGGTTCGAGCCGTCGAAGAGGACGATGGCGTCGGACGGCGGCTGCCCCAGGGTCTCGGCAGGCGTCACGACCGGTGGTTTGGGGCGCTCTGGGTCATGTGCACGCCAAGCTTGCGTGGACTGTGCGGAGACGGATGATGCGATCAGGGCGAGGGCGATCGTCGCGAGCGGCAGGCGGGTCATGGCCGGCGGGAGTTGGTGTACTCGGAGAAGGTACCGATGCAGGATCAGGTGGGAACCCGTGCGAGGTGGGGTTCGGTGTGGGGCGAGCCGGGCGTTCGGCGACAGAACGATGTCGTGCGCGGCGATTCGATGGTGGTCGCGCGGGGACGCTCGCGTAGCGTGCGTGTGTGCCACGACTGCTCGAACAGGTTCGCGCTGCGATTCGCACGCGCCATTACAGTCTGCGCACCGAGCGCACGTATCGGAGCTGGATCATTCGATACGTGCGCTTCTGCGGACTGCGTCATCCTGCCGAGTGTGGCGAGGTCGAGGTCAAGGCGTTTGTCGAGGCGCTCACCAGGGCGCGGCCGCTGAGTGCCAGCACACAGGGGCAGGCCATCGCGGCGCTGCTCTTCCTGTATCGGGACGTGCTGGGTCGGCCACTGGCGCGGTTGCCGAGCGTGGTTCGCCCGAAGCACGCCCATCGGCTGCCGAACATCCTGGAGCCGCCCGAGGTCGACCTGGTTCTTGCTCGGCTCACCGAGCCGGTGAAGCTCGTGGTGGCGTTGCTCTACGGGTCCGGGCTGCGGCTGAACGAGGCGCTGTCGTTGCGGCTCAAGGACATCGACCTCGTGCGGCGCACGATCGTTGTACGCGCCGGAAAGGGCAACAAGGATCGGCGTACCATGTTGCCAGAGCGTCTCCTCGATCAACTCGGCGCGCGGATCGCCGAGTTGCGCGGCGGACATCTGCGGGCGCTGCAGAAGGGGGGAGGGTACTATCCCTTACCGGACGCATTGGCGGCGAAGCTCCCAGGCGCCGTGCGGGACTGGCGCTGGGGCTGGCTCTTCCCTGCGCGCGCGGACGTGTATGACAGGGTGCTGCGACGCAGGGTGCGGTATCCATTGCATGCGACCACCGTGCAACGCGCCATCTCGGGCGCGGTGCGATCGTCCGGGATCAACCGCCGGGCCACGGCGCACACCTTTCGTCACTCGTTTGCCACGCAGTTGTTGCGGAGCGGCTGCGACATTCGCACCGTTCAGGAACTGCTCGGCCATGTCGACGTGTCGACGACGATGATTTACCTGCACGTACTCGATCGCGGTCCGGGCGTTCGCAGTCCTCTTGACGTGCTTCCGGGCCCGCCGCCATCATCGGGGTGACGCTCTGCCGCCATGGGTCTTATGCGCACTTCGCGCTCGGCATAAGCCGGGCCCGGTCACGTGGGGCCATCGCATAACACTATGGCTTGATGCGGCTTGGCGTCTCCTTGCCGATGCGGCAGGCGTGTCGTATGCTGCAGCGGGCGTGTTGGATAAGACCCTCGGCGCGGGTGCGAAGATTTATCACAGCGCTGCCCAATTCGCGTTGGACGGAACAATCCTAGCATCTACGTAGCGGCGGTTCGTGCAATGGTTCGACGTATCGCGTGCATAGCACTCCTCAGTTGTGGTGCCGTGCTCTCGGCATGTATGCGGGACGGCGCGCCGCCGCGTACCGAGCAGCGCCGGCTGGTGCCCTCGCTCCAGATCGGCAGCGAGAGCGACGGCGCGGAGTACATGTTCACCGCAATTCGCCAGGTAGTTGCCTCGGACTCCGAGGTCTTCGTGCTCCCCGCCGAGACCCCGGAGATTCGCGTCTTCGACATGCACGGGCGACATCGCAGAACCGTCGGCCGCCGAGGCGCAGGCCCCGGCGAGTTCGACGCCGTCACCGCCATCGGACTGTTCGGCGATACGCTCTGGACGCTCGATTCCAATCTCCGACGTGTCACTCGCTTCTCGTCAGCGGGCGAATTGCTGACCATCTCGCGTCTCGCCTCGATGTCGCCGGAGGTCGGACGCCGTGGGACGTTCTACTTCTTCTATCCCATGGCGATGCTCAAGGATGGTTCACTCTTGGGCTTCGGCGGGACCACGGGTCGGGCAATAGCGGCCGGAGAGGTCGTGGCACTGCCTCTACTGCGAATTCCGCGTGGCATCGGCGCCGCAGACACGATCGGGTGGGTGCCGATCGGCAATGAGCACCTGATTCTCCGGTCCTCGAAAGGCACCTTTTATCGAGCCCAGCCGTTCGCGGACGCGCCACTTACTGCGTACGATCCTTGGAAGGAACGGGTGCTCGTCGTTGAGCGGTATGCGGCGGACGCCGCCGGTGACGCCGCCGTGCGCGTGACCTCGCTCGGCATGGCCGGTGACACGCTTTGGTCGACGGCCCTGCCATACACCCCGCGTCGCCTCGACGCGCGGGTGGTGGATAGCATCCGCGCACATCTGACTCGGACACTCGCACCGCGTTTCCCCACCAGCGAGATCGATCGCCGCCTGTTTGTGCCAGCATATCGCACTCCGGTCACCGAAGTACTCGCGGGGGCGGACGGGAGGGTGTGGATCGGCTGGGACTCGCCGGAACACGCCGCTGCATTCACGGTGCTCGCGGCGGACGGTCGTTCATCCTTCGAGGTGGAGGGCCCTCGCGGTACGCATCTCGTCTGGGCAGATGGTCGCGCGGCGTGGGGGCAGATGCTTGATGACAACGATGTACCCTCTCTCGTGCGATTCCGCATTGTCACATCACGCTAGAGGTGTATCGACGGTCCCCAGCGAAGTGCTTGCCGTCGAGCAGGAGCACGAGCCACTCCGCGTCGTCATGCCGGCGCTCCTGGAGCTGGCGGAGCGCCGTCGCACTGGTGCGGACAAAGCGGCGCGAGACGCTCGACTTCGTGAGGCCGAAGGCCGCCGGCACGGCTTCGGCGGCCGCCTCGTACTCACGACACGACACGCCCGCCAGCACGCGGCGGAACAAGCCCACGTCGTGGCCGCGAGGCGTCTGCAGCTGCGCGTAGGTCGTCAGCGGCACTTCGGAGCGCGTGATCTGATTCCGAACGCGCGGGACGGTGATCGGCAGCTTCTGGTCGGCGAGATAGATCGACCCCGGCTGCTTCCCCCAGCGCACCACGCCGGCCGGCCCGCCGCCGTGCACGTACCGCGCGCCGGCCAACCGCGTGACTTCGTCTTGCAGCGCCGCCTGGACCGCGCGGAGCCCCAGCGGGATCAGGGCCTGAATCACCGCCAGTTCCAGGGTGCCATCATCCAGGGGCAGCTCCTGGTGCGCGGGCGGGACTGACTGGTGACCGCGCGGGTTTTCCCGTACTCTTGCCATGGGTGGTGTCCTCCGTGCTTGAGCGCGAATCCTTGCCGGGATCAACGCTTGACTATGGAGGCACCACCTAAATTTCAACTAGCCTTGGGACAGACTCCGCCAGGCCGCGCCGGGCTTTCTACAGCCTCGTTATGCCGCAGGCCCCAAGTCAGTAGTGATAGCGAGCCTGAAGAAACGCGACTCTGTCGGCGAAGACCTCGTAGACCAGGCGATCGACCTCGTTGATCCGTCGCGACCACACGTTGCCGCCCAGGTGCTTGAGGGGTTCTGGCTTGCCGATGCCCGCGAACGGGTCGCGCAGCACAGCCTCGACCAGGTCCAAGACCCGGAGGGCCGTCTTGCGGTTCGTGTCCACCCAGTAGCGGAGGTCCTCGAGACACTCCGGTTCGAGGACCGCGCTGCGCCGACGCTTGGACACCGGGCTCAAGGATTCTCCGACACCCCGAGCTCGCGGCGGAGAGCGTCGAGATCCGTCGCCTTGGTGCGCCCGCGCCGAGCGCGCGTCAACGCTGTCAGCAGCCGCACCGCATTCTGAGGGGAGCGGAGCAAGTACGCGGTCTCCCGCAGGCTGCTCAGTTCATCTGCGGGGATCAGCGCCATGTCTTCGTGGCCACGCCGTTGAATGACGGCGGCCTCTCGGGAGTCCTCGACCTGATCCCAGAGCGTGGCCAAGTTCTCGCGGGCGTGGCTGTAGCTGGTCTTGACGGTCATGGGAACCTCCGGTATTGTACAGATAATCTGTACAGGTAAGCCCATCCTGTCAAGGGCGACATAACAGTGTGTTGCAGCAGACGAGGCTGTGGTTGTTGGCGGCTGCGCCACCTTCCTTGATACCGCATCGCTGCTGAACACAAACGTCATACCGACGGGCCATTTGGCCCCCAACACCGAGAGGTTGATGTGAGGCGATTGACGTGCGCGGCGTTCACAGCTCTGACTCTGGCGAGTCAGCCTGCGGATGCGCAGAAGCCCGGCTCCCGTCTCGTGGGCACTTGGCGCATACTGGAGTTCTGCAACGTGAATAGCCCCGGCGACACGACCTACTCGCTCGGTCGCCAGCCGATCGGCTTCTTCATCTACGATGCGGCAGGAAACGTCTCCATTCAGGCGATGCGCGCGATGCCGACGGGCGCCTTCACGAAGGACTCCGTTCCAATTCGCGGTATGGCAGAAGTGCGCACACAATACCTCGGGTACTTCGGTACCTACACCCTCACGTCGGACTCGACCGTCGTTCATCACGTCCGGGGAGGTACGATCCCGGCGTACATCGGGACGGACCAGCGCCGCAACTTCCGGTTTCGCGGTGATACGCTCTCAGTCAGCGAGCACGAGCCGTGGGCCTGTCGAAAGCTTGCGCGCGTGCACTAGCGCAATTTGTGCCGCCCGGAGACGCCGTGCATGTTGCAGGCTGACCCGCTCGGCAAGTGTACACGACTCGGATCATGCATGCCGCTCGACGGTCAGGCTAACGGCGTCCGGCCCGGCTCCGCGAACATCCCAATGAATGACCAACCTTCGCACTGAGGCCTGGTTGTTGCGCGGAATCAGCAGCATCCCCGGCACGCTCTCGCTGCAGAGCCGGCTGGTCATGTTCACGGCGCACGGTGCGGGATCGGCCTGGCCGTGGCAGCTGCGCAAACTCGAGCGCGCCATGCGCGCTGAGGGCCTGGCAACGTCGATCGAAGCCGGGGAGGCGAGCGTCGTTTTTCGCTGGCCGGTATCGGATGCAAGGTTCTGGATCCCATGGTACTACTTTGGAGGTGGCCTCATTCTGGAGCACGACGGGCAGCGCCTGAGATTCAGCTTCGGTCGGCCGGCAAACACCCATGTGCCGGTGAAGGATCTGGCCAACGTCGTGTCAAACATCAGGGAAGTCACCCACATGCGAGCCACGGGACGCGCCTGGCTGTCCGCGCTCAGCAGGGCAAGGGTCGACATGGGCCGCGCGGGCCGCGTGTGACACGGGGCAAGCTGCGCGGGTACGTCGGAACCATTCCACCAGGAAAAGGGTGATGCGCATCGGCTCGGTGGTTCACGCCCTGGCAATCCTGATGACCACCAGCGCGTGCCCGGGCATCATGAGCGCGCAACGGGCGCGGGCCCTTGTCGGTGCCTCTGCGTACCTGACGCGCGATAGTGGCTGGAACTTCGACAACAACATCGCCGGGAGCGTCGGCGTGGAGCGCTCCAGCGGGCGCCTGGGCCTTCGGGTTCTGGCGACCCTACGATACATGCCACGGGCCGAGGGATATGCGGCCGTCTATCCTCCCTATCCACAGTCGGCACGAAACGGCCTGTCCGTGGGCCTGCACGGACTCCTTCTGGGTCCCGCCGGGTTCTATTTCCTGGCAGGACCGGAACGCTACACCGTGGCGTGGGAGGACGGACCGGCGCCGCCGAGCGGGAGTACGTGGGTCGTGGTGGGAGGCGTTGGCATGCGACGCGGATCGTGGGCCGTGGAAGGGCGCTACGGATCCTTTGCTCGCGAACGTGGAACCACGCGTGGTCACCTGGACGTCGGGATCATCTGGGCGTCAGGCCGGGGTGGCGCCTGATCGCCGACCCATGAATGGGATGCCTTGCCCAGCACGCTCGACGCGTGCTATTCCGGGAAGCTCACACGGACACCAACGAGAGGCGACGACATGAGACCAGCCGTTCCGCAGCCAAAGCTCAATATTCTCGTGTTCGGTGCCTCGCTTCGCGGTGACTCGCTGAACGTCAAGCTCGCCGACCTCGCAGCCAGGACCGCCCAGCAGGCCGGCGCGACGGTGGATCGGGCCGCCATGCGGGATTTCGACGTCCCGCCGTACGACGGCGATGAGGAGAGAGCGCACGATCTCCCCACCGGGGCGCAGGAGTTCCGGCGTCGCCTCATGGCAAGCGATGCGTTCATCATTTCGTCGCCGGAGTACAACGCGTCGATGCCAGGGTTACTCAAGAACCTGATCGATTGGACCTCGCGCTTTCGGCCGCAACCGTTCGACGGCAAGCATGGCCTGCTCCTGAGTGCCTCACCCTCGCTCGTGGGTGGCAATCGGGGTTTGTGGTCCCTGCGAGTTCCGTTCGAGCACCTCGGCGCGCGGATCTACCCTGACATGTTCTCACTGGCGCAGGCACACAAGGCACTGGTAGCCGGCAGTATCTCGGACAACGCGCTGCAGGCCCGCTTCGAGAGAAACATCGAGTCCTTCCTGTCGCTGGTCGAAGCCGCTCGGCACTACCCGTGCATCAAGCGCGCGTGGGTCGAGTTCCTCGGGGAACCGCCAAGCTCCGAGGCCGATCGCGTGGACCCGGTGTCTGCTTGATACGCAAGCGCGTGATGGCGTGATACGACGTGAGCATTCGATCGGCCGGCGGTAGCGCGCTGCCGCCGCCACGCATATGCTGCCCCTTGTTGCGCCGCCAGGCGATTGGTGCAGGACATTCGATGGACGAGAGGGGATGACGATCGGCATGACCCACATGGGCAAGAACCGACTCGAGGCCTTCAGCGACGGTGTGCTCGCCATCATCATCACGATCATGGTGCTCGAGCTGGAGATTCCCACCGGGGACAGCCTCGCAGCCCTGGCGCCGCTCACTCCGGTGTTGATGAGCTACGCGCTCAGCTTCGTCTACGTAGGGATCTACTGGAACAACCATCACCACATGCTCCACACCTGCAACCGGGTCACCGGGGGCATTCTCTGGGCCAACTTGCATCTGTTGTTCTGGCTGTCGCTCCTTCCCTTCGTCACCGGCTGGATGGGCGCGAACCATTTTGCTCCGGTGCCCTCCGCGCTGTACGGCGTGGTGCTCCTGGCAGCGGCCATCGCCTACTGGATGCTGCAGCAAACCATCATTGCCTCGCAGGGGCCGCAGTCACCGTTGAAGGCCGCGGTCGGCCGTGACTGGAAGGGCAGGGTGTCGCCAGCACTCTATCTCCTCGCCATCGTGTGTACGTTGGCGTGGACGTGGGTGGCGCAGGTCCTCTACGTCGCCGTTGCGCTGCTCTGGCTGGTGCCTGATCCCCGAATCGAGCGATCGTTGGATGGCGCCGGCGTGCCCCGGAAAGTTGCTGACGTCGACGAAGGCGCACCTGTCTGATGCTGTGCCCTCGGTGCGCCAGCTTCCTGCGCGAGAGCGACGGTAATCTCTCGACGCTTGAGCGATCCGTATGCCAGGAGCCGGATCACCGCACTCTCGAGCTCGCGGGCATTGGAGCGAATTTGCTCTGCCGCCTTGCGTCACCCGTGTCGATGCAGTTCAAGCTTAGACCATCGGCCGGAGGAACCGAGATGCGGATTCGACTGAGTGGCATTGCCCTGCTTACGCTGCTCTGCACCACGGCTGACGCGCAGGCCGTCGCTCCCGTGACGTTTGCGACGTGCGCCGGTCCGTGTCGGCAGGCCGTCACCATTCGGCCCACCATCGGTGCGCTCCCGCATGTGATGCGCACCAACGCGGGGCCGTCGGGTCAGGAGTCGCGGCCGACGCGTGGCGCGGTCGCCCGCCGCGGCCTGCTCTGGGGCGCGATCATCGGTGGCGTGATCGGGTTCTTCGCCGGGCAGTCGGAAGAGTACGGTGGCGCGGTGAGCGGAGCCGTAGTCGGTGGCGTCATAGGGGCGCCCATAGGCATGATCGTGTTCCTGTTCGCCACGCCGATCTGACGACCAGCCTCATTCAAGCTCACCAGAAGAGCGAATGGCCACTCACCACGCGACGATCCATTGGCAGCTCCGCACCGACGACTCGTTCACGACCAACCGCTATAGCCGAAGACACACGTGGACGTTCGATGGCGGAACGGTGGTGCCAGCCTCCTCATCGCCCGCCGTCGTCCCGGTGCCCATGTCGTCCGCGGAGGCGGTCGACCCTGAGGAGGCGTTCGTGGCGAGCCTTTCCAGTTGTCACATGCTCTGGTTTCTGTCGATCGCGTCGAAGCGAGGCTTTGTGGTCAGCGAGTACACAGATCATTCCCGTGGCACGATGGGGAGAAACTCCGCCGGAAAGATGGCCATGGTTCGCGTCAACCTGATGCCCATGAGCAGGTTCGACGGTGACAAGCGTCCCACGCGCGACGACATCGAGACGATGCACCACGCCGCCCACGAGCAGTGCTTCATCGCGAGCAGCGTCACGACCGAAATCGTGTGCACTCCGAACTTCGCGGACGAACGCTGAAACGCAGGGTGGAAGTTCCTCGTACAGCACTGCTTCTACAGCCTGGTACTCCGATCATGGTGTCTCGACGCGCGTTCGCTGTCCTTCTCTTCTCCGCCGCAACGGCGTGTGGAGCGACCGTTCCTCGCGCGTCCGCGCCGGACCTCGCCGGCGCCTGGGACTTCTCGGTGGACGTTGGGAGCCGAGTCACGCCGGGTTCGATGACGCTGGCGCGCGCTGGCGCGACGTGGACCGGCGAGCTGCGCGCGGCCGGCCCGAATGCCTTGCCGGTGCGCTCGGCGACAGTGAGCGGGCGTCAGGTCGACCTCGCGGTCGAGTCGCCCGAAGGGCCTGTCACGTTCAGGGGAACGCTCACCCCCGACGGGAACAGCGTTCAGGGCGAGGTCACCTACCACGGCGGCAAGCGCTACCCCATGGTCATGACGCGGCGGTCGCCCAGCGGCACCTGACGCCGCCGAGCGAGCGACGGGACGGTGCCCGATGGGTGCATCGGGATACAAGCGCAGGTGGCAATTCCCCAATGAGGTCCGTGTGATGGCACGCCAGCGACGTGCCGACCGCCGCTCGATGCGCGCGGCGAACATGCGGGAGGAGGTCGCGGAGTGACGGCACACGACCCAAACGAGAACCTGCGCCTCTACAACGAACTGGCGCCGTGGTGGCCACTGCTCTCCGACGCGAAGGACTACGCCGAGGAGGTCGAGTCGTTCCTCACCATGCTCGATCCGGTGGCGGAGGGCACGCGGCCAACGATGCTGGAACTCGGGTCCGGCGGCGGGAACCTCGCGTCGCACATGAAGGCGCACTATGCGCTGACGCTGAGTGACCGATCTCCGGGGATGTTGCAGGCGAGTCGCTCGATCAATCCGGAACTCGAGCACATCGAAGGCGACATGCGCACGCTTCGCCTTGCCCGACAGTTCGACGTGGTGCTGATCCATGACGCGATCATGTACCTCGTCGCCGCGGACGACGTGCGTGCGGCGCTGGCGACGGCGGCGGTGCATTGCCGGCCTGGTGGGCAGGTGCTCGTGGCGCCCGACGTCGTGCGCGAGTCGTACCATCCGGATGCCGACCACGGTGGCGAGGACGGTGATGACGGTCGCGCGCTCCGGTTTCTCGAGTGGAGCCTGCCGGCGGATCCGGACACGTCGTCGTTCGAGGTGGTGTACGCCGTGGTGCGTCGCGAGGCCGACGGATCGATGCGCATGGACCTCGATCGACACCAGCACGGTTTGTTCAGCGAGGCGGAGTGGCTGCGCTTCTTTGACGGGGCCGGGCTGCCAGCCCGCGTCACGATCGATCCATGGATGCGTCACGTGTTCGTCGGGCGTCGAACCTGAGTCATTGTCGTCTGGCTGTGATCGGCGGGCATGGGATCGCTGCCTCGATGGTTGCTGTGCTGCACGTCGTGAGGCTCACGCGGGAGATGCGGTCCGTGTTTGATTGTCGGGTTGTGCCTTGGCGTCTGCATAGGACCTCGACCGACTATCTCAGTCGATGCACCGTGCCGACTGTCCCACGGGTTGGTATCGTCAGGCCTTGAAGGTGAGTGCCATCACGTACAGCCCGAAGCCGAACACGGTGTGGGTTCCAATGCTCTTGAGGCGAGCTCGCCATGGACTCGGTGCCTGCGAGGAGGCGATCCCAAGACCCAGCGCGGGCTGGAGGATGAGGAACGGAAACACCGTGGTGCATTCACCGAAGACCAGCGCAGCAAGCGCTGTCGGGTGTTGCAGCCACCTCGAACCGACCAACCATACGAAGCCAACTGCCAGCGCAGCGCCAATCGCGTAGTGGATCACCCAACCGAACCCGCATTCATGCGCGCATGATGGTGCCGACGTGATGCTGGCGTGCCGGAACACGCCGCGTCGCAGGTGACACACCCATCGCCCGAGCATGCAGAGGTTGAGGGACGAAACGTGGAGGCTTCGCCTGAGCAGCGTGTTCCAAAGGTCGGTCAGAGCGGTCGCGCCGGCTCCGATGAGCGCGGAGGTGAGCATGGTTTCCCCGATCACGAGATGCCTCCTGCAACAACGACTTGTGGCAGCGGACCGCGGGTGGCGCGCCGATCTGACCAAATGGACCATTCGGCAACGAACAGGTTGATGACCCACCCGGCCCCCATCAGCACCGCTCGCCAGGTTTCATCGGGTGTCCCGATCAACAGGACATACGGCAGGTGTGTGAGCACTTGCGTAGCAGCTCCCATGCCGAGGGCGTAAGCGCGCGTCATCCATGCCCCGTGGGCTGGGAACTTCATCTGTGCTGCCGCGCGCACGCCGAGCGCAAGGAACGTCAGCATGCCGGTCCCAGCGAGCAATCGTTCCACGTATACGCCGACGCCGTCACCTGCAGGCCAGGGATAGAACTGCGCCATCCACAGGCCGGAGAGTGCCACGACCAGCCCGCAGGCGCCGAGCACGCGGCCGGCGATGCGGTGCCACTTGTGTCGGCGCAATGCTGGCGCGAACTGGAATGCTCCAAAAATGCTGTAGGGGATTGCTGCGAGGATATGCAACACGACCGGTGCTGGCGCAGCATGGAAGCGCGCGGTGTCGGAATAGCCCGCGGATCCGGTGGCAAGCGCGGCAAGTCGCCACACGCCGGCGAACGTCGGGACGAGGCTCAAGGCGATCAGGAGCGTCGGTGCGCGCCACCCCGGACGCCACGGGGCGAATCCACGCGCGCTCATTGCCGCACCCAACGCAGTCCTGCCATCACCAGCGCATCATGGCGTGTTCTGCCGATGTGTTGGTCACCGGGAGATGCGAAGCCACTGACATAGTCGCGCACTTCGAAACGCAAGCGCAGCCGCCCATCACCCAGTTCCGTGCCAGCGGCGCCATAGGCGGCGATGGTGTGCGTGGCGTGCGCGCGGATCCCGCGGTAGTCGTAGGTCCGGCCACCTGCACCGACACCCATGAAGGGGCGTGCTGTCAGCACTCCCGCACCAAGCGGCGCGCGGCGCCACTCGGCGCCGATGTCGTACATGATGATATCAACGCGCCGCTTCCCGGGCGTCGCCAGGTCGCGGCTGCGCGTCCAACCAACCGTGGTGGTAAAAGCGAGAGTGGGTCGCGACCTCCATGCGAGTTGCGCTGCCGAGTGATCGCCGCGTTTGAGTGCCCGGCCCTGTCCGCCGATCGGGATCAGGGTGCCTGAGGGAAGATTGAACTCCCATCGCGTAGCATGCGGCGCCGCGCCCTGGGCGCCGGCAGGCCCCGGACTGGCGAGGGCGCCGGTCAGCGAGACGATCAGCGCAACCGCCTGCGAGATGAACCGCCCAAACCGGCGATGAACGATGGGGATGACGCCCCAGACCATCGCGACAACCATCATAGGCGCCACCAGCAGCGTCTTCTGCCAGATCGCCCAACCCGCCGTGAGCGGCATGAGCAGGTACAAGATCGCGGTGATCACGGGATATGCGCCCGCCAGCACCAGCAAGGCAAAGCGAGCGGTCGATACGCGAGTAGTACGTCTTTCGGGGTGGGTCATGGAAAGCGGTTTTCAGGTGAGAGGTGTGTTCCCTATGCACCCGAAGGATTTCTCACGGACTGACATGGCGGAAGACGCACGAATTGCACACAATACATGCATGAGACGCCATATCACACGTTCCGCAGGGGGCCCCGCCTCGGTGCCGGACCTGAATCTCCTGGCGACGCTCGACGCCCTTCTGGAGACGGGTAGCGTTGCGCACGCTGCGCGCCGCCTGCGCCTGAGCCCGTCGGCGATGAGTCGTGCCCTTGCGCGCTTGCGCTCGGCCACGGGAGATCCCCTGCTCGTCCGGGCCGGGCGCGGCCTCGTGCCCACACCGCGCGCGATCGAGTTGCGGGAACGGGTGGGACCGCTGCTGCGAGACGTGCAGGCAATCCTCCAGCCAGCCAGGCTTCCGGACCTGCGCGCCGCGACCCGGACGTTCACGATGCGGACCAGTGATGGGTTCGTTGAAAACTTCGGAGGTGCCCTCATGGAGCGGATTGCGAAGGACGCACCGGGTGTCCGACTCCGGTTTGTCCAGAAGGTCAGCAAGGAGAGCGCGTTGCTCCGCGAAGGTGGCGTGGACCTCGAGACCGGTGTGGTCGACAGAGAGATCGGACCTGAAATTCGTACGCAGGGCCTGTTCCGGGATCGTCTCGTGGGGGTGGTGCGAGACGGGCATCCGCTGTCCCGACGACCGGTGACGGCCGTCCGCTACGATGCGGGTCGGCACATCCTCGTGACACGACGGCGGTTGGACGAGGCAATTGGCGATGACGCGATCCTTCGTTCCGGTGGTCGGCGCAACGTGGCCACCATCGTGGCGGGTTTCGGTGCGGCGCTTGCTCTGGCTCGATCGTCGGATCTGATTGCCACCGTCCCGGAACGCCACACGGCCAGCATGCGTGCGGGGATGTTCACCTTTCCGCTGCCGGGCGGTGCGCGGGAGTTCACTGTTTCCCTGCTGTGGCATCCTCGGATGGACGCGGACCCGACCCACCGTTGGCTCCGGGATTGCGTGCGTGAGGCGTGCAAGTCAACGCAGTGACGATGCACTGCCGCCGCTGAAACCGGAGACCTCCCCGCACCAGCAGAGACGCGCGTAGCGTCTGCCCGTGCAGGTGATGAGCGATGTCCATGCGCATCGCTGTGTCTGCTCACGCTCCGAACGTGGGTGCGTCACAGTGTCCATCAGGCGTCGCCCGGGAGTCGCGGTAAGCGCAGGCAGCATCGCGCTGGTGTCAGCGGAGAGGTGTCGAGCAACCTGTCAGGATTCTCACCAACTGGTGTCTGCATGAGACGGAAGCAGATTCCAGCAGCAGGAACCTGAGGTCGCCGCGGCCGCATCGTGGGCGACCTTGCCTGAATCACAGGCCGACGGCAGTGCCGCAGGCGCATGAAGACCATGCATCCCTCGGAGGTGGAAGGTGGTACGCAGCATCAGGGAAGTGGGCTACTGGGCCGGGCTGGCGGCCTGCGCCTCAGCCATTGCGTACGACGTGGTGCAGCTGCTGCAAGTTGGAGGGTGGCTCCGCTTCCCGGCCGACGAGCGCCTGATCTACGGGACATCACTCTGCATCGTGGTGCCTTTCCTCATCGAGATGCTTGCCCTCCACCACCTGACGCCGCGCGAGAGGCAGTTCTGGACGCATGCAGCGCTGGTATTCGCGACGATCTACGCGGTATTCGTGATCGCCAACTATGTCGTGCAGCTCGCGACGGTGGTGCCTGCCAAACTCGATGGGAGCCTCGAGGCGATCCGGGTGCTCGACCAGACACCGCATTCGATGTTCTGGAACTACGACGCGATAGGGTACGTCGCCATGGGCTTTGCTGCCCTTGTGGCTCTGCCGGCGGTCGGCAATGCGGGGTTCGGGCGGTGGGTGCGGCGGTCCCTCATCGCCCACGCGCTCGTGACACCGCTCATCAGCGTTGTGTACTTCTGGCCAACGTACTCCACAAAGCTCTTGTTCCTCGGCTTCCCCTGGGCAATCACGGCGCCACTGTTCATGTTCATGATCGCGGTCATGCTGCGGAGGCCGCAGCCAGGCGAAGAGGTGCGCTGAGCCCGGGAGGCAGAGTCTGTGCAGTGGCGAGTCCATGAAGACTCCGAGTACTGACCCAGGCCTTCCTCGGCCACCGGAGCATCGGAGATGCGAGCGAACCTGCCTGCGCCTTTCACTGGGGCTTCCCAGGTTGGCCCGCTCAACGAAGCCCTCAACCGCCCCGCGCCAGCCGGCTGTCATGGTGGATGTGGAGTCCATGATCCCTGACGAGTGATTTCGAGGCCGACGTCCTGCGCGCTGCCCTCCGCGCCAGGACCACACCATGGCTGACCAGCTCAAGACGTTCTCGCTCCAGGGGCGTCCGCACCCCGCGCAGGATCGGGAAGGCGGGGCTGCTGCGTCACTTGACGTATCGGGCGAGTCTCCCTGCGCGGGTATCGTGGGCTCCAACCCCCGCCGGAGTCCTCCATGCGTCGTCACACCGTCCGTTCGATCGTGTTTGCCGCCCTGCTCACCGCAGTCGCAGAGCCGGCGTGGGCCCAGGCCGTCGAGGTGCAGCCTGGAGCGCGCATTCGCGTGAGCAGTCCGGAGCTCTCGGCCGAAACAGCCACGGTGCTGGAGCGGCACGGGGACACCCTTCGCGTGTTCACCGGTCGTGGTTCGCCGTTCGACCTTCGCATCTCCGAGCTGACCGCGCTCCGGGTGAGTCGGGGGCGAGATCGCTGGCTCGGTGCACGAACCGGGGCGCTGTGGGGTGCGGGGATCTACGCGGGCCTTACGATCTTCACCTATGCGGCGGCTGAAGGGTGTGAGGTCTGCGATCCCAGCGTCGACGGCTCGGACCTCGCGACGTGGATCGCCACGGGCACCATAACCGGTGCGATCATCGGCGCCGCGGTCGGGCGGGAGCGATGGGAGAACGTGCCGCTGGCATCGCGCGGGTCGCTCGAGGTGCGCGCGAGTGCGCGGCGAGTGGGCCTTGGCGTGTTGGTCATGTTCTAGCGATCTTCGGTGGTGCGCCCTCCCGGCAATGCTCGAGGGAGGTCCTGGACCACTGCGACGGGTGGGGTCATACATGGACCATCTGGAGGCGTTCAAGCAGTTGGCGTCGCGGGCCGCCGTGCTTTGTGGCTTTTCCTTCACGTTCCTGGCGCTCTTGCTCGGCCTCAAGGACCACCGTGCGATGGTGAGCGTCCATCGGCATGGCGACGGTCGCGGCAGCGGCCCTCATGCTTCCCACCGTGCTGTTCACCTACCTGTCGTTTGCGTGGAGCGCCGCCCCGGCGCGGGGGAGTGCGGCCTTGGCGTCGGCGTCGCTGGTGGCGGCTGGCGGATTCTTGTTGGCGTGGCGATGTTGCTGGCGAGTCTGGCGGTCTCTGGTTCGATCCATTCGAGGAGAATGGGCTACCTGTCGACCGGCTCCGCATGTGTAGTCGCCGTGGGGATCGTGGCGGGGGTGGTCGCCATGGGTCGTGCCCTGGGCGCGGGCTGACACAATCCTGGTCCCGATACGTCGGCCTGGCCAACGGAGGGTCAGCAACCCATGTCGTCGGCAGCGTTCAGTGTGCGGTTTCGCGCGAAGTTGTGGCGCTATCCGGGCAAGGGGGGGTGGCATTTTGCGCCCGTGCCGGAGAAGTACGCGCCCCCGGTCACTCATGGATGGGGCCGGACCCCCGTGCTCGCGATCGTCGATGGCTACGAGTGGCGCACCAGTGTGTGGCGCGACAAGCGCGGCAGGACGTTGCTGGCGGTTCCGAAGGCGGCGCGCGGGGAGAAAGGCGATGGTGACACGGTGCGGGTGGAAATCCGCTTCTCGGTGTTGTGAGGTTGTGGATCGGAGTACCTGGCGGTTCGCCCTGGGGGGGCGCGGAGCGATTCGGGCTTCGCCGATCATTGCCCTCGCGCCAATCGCCGCCACCCGGATTCTCCAATAGTGCCTTGCGGTGGGACCGGCTCGCGGGGCGCGCTGCGGTCGTCACGCTGTGAGACGAGCAGGCGCGCGCGTCGTGCCGAGCTGCTGAGCGCCAAACCCTTCGAAGGCCCCGATGACCGGTGCTGGGGCCGTCGGCCGACCGGACGACACCACGTCAAGGACTCCCTGACTCACGCACCCGCCTCCCAGCGGTAGACTCGGGTCGTGGACCAGTCGACGGAGGGCCTATGACCCAGGGCACACGCACGTTCCGGGAAGGCATCGTTCTCGGCATCATCGGATACGCCACGGTGGCGGCGTTCTTCGCCATCTTCGACTTCCTTGCCGCCCGGGGCACGCTGTTCACGGTGAACCTGCTCGGCCAGACGGTGTTCCGTGGCGTTCGCGACCCGGCGGTGCTGCAGCTGCCGATCCCCCTCGACATGGTCGCCATCGGCCTGTTCAACGCCCTGCACCTGGTCGCGTCGCTCACCATCGGGCTGATCGTGGCGTGGCTCGTGGCGCACCTCGAAGGCCCACCGGCACAGCGACGCCTCGCGTGGCTGCTCATCGGGGCCGGCTTCTTCGTGACGATCTTCGGGATTGGGCTGCTCTCGGCGTCGTTCAGGGCGCTCTTGCCGTTCTGGTCGGTGGTGCTGGCCAACGTGGCGGCCGTCATCGTGGGCGGTGTGTGGATGCTCAGACACCACCCGCGCGCCCTCGCAAGCTTGCGTCACGTGCTCCCAACGTCGGCAGCGGGCGGAGCGGCACACACCGAGTAGCGGGTGCGCGCGGCCGCGCTGCTGCGAGCGCTCGCGCGGCGGCGAAACGACTCGACGCCCGACGCCGTCCGCGCACGCCTTCGGTTGCTCGAAACGCTCGCGCGACGGAAACTCAGGAGTGCGCGCGCCGTGGCCGCGCTGCACGACGAACTGCTGTTCCTCGTTGCGTTCCCGCACAGCAGGACGCTCACCACCGCCGCACGACGGGCGCTGCGCGGCATCGCCCGGCGAGTGCGCGACCTCTCGCGATCCGAAGCGCGCCGGTTGCAGGACTCGGGCATCGACGGCACGCGGTCGACGCACGCGTTCATGCACGGGGTCGCACGTTGGCTCGTCAGGCAGCGCGAAAGCGTGGTCCCGCGATGGCAACGCGACAAGGACGCGGAACGCCTCGATCCCCTCATCCGGTTGTCGATGCTCCCCGCGGAACTCGACGCGTTCGACGAGTCCGGGCTCTCCACGCGCCAATGGGTGCAGCGCGCCAGCGCGCGACTCGCGGGTGGGGTGGTCGAGTGGCTGGTGGGACCACGGCCACTCGCGACGGATGCCGCCTCACGCGAGCTGTACGAGAACGCCGAGGTGCCGCTCGTGTGGTCGCTGGCGAACTCGCGATGGTCGACGTCGCGGAACGTGGCGCCGGGCATGGGGTGCGGCACGCGGGGCCCGTTTCGCCGAGTGGCAGGCGATCCTGCGGCATTCATCTCGGCGCCGCTCACGGTCGTGCGGCGGGTGGGAGGCAGCGAGGCCCAGGACTGGGTGGACGCATCGCTGGCCGCGCTGGCGGCGCGCTGCCGCGAAGTGGCCGCCATCGCCAATGCCAACCTCGAAGAAGTCTACATTGCCGAGTTTGGTGAAGGCGTTCAGCTGTGCCTGATGGGCGCCGGGCTCGCGGACCGACTCGCACTGGAGGCCAACTACGGCTACGTGATGTTCAGCAACCGCGTACCGATCGGCTACGGTGGGGTCACGGCGCTGGCCAACCAGGCCAACACCGGCATCAACATCTTCGACGCGTTTCGAGGGTCCGAGGCCGCGTATGTGTTCGCCCAGGCGCTGCGCGCCTTTCGTGGACTGTTCGGCGTCGACAGGTTCGTGGTGAGCCCGTACCAGTTTGGGGCAGACAACGACGAGGCGATCCAGTCGGGTGCGTACTGGTTCTACGACCGACTCGGCTTTCGCCGTATCGACGCACGGGCGCGCGTGCTGGCCGATCGTGAACGTCGTCGACTGAAGGCGCCCGGACAGCGATCGACTCCCGCTGTGCTTCGGTCGCTGGCCGGCGGCGACCTGGTGCTGGAGCTCACGAGGACGAGCGCGGTGGCACACGTCGAGGAGCGGCGGCTCGTGGACCTGGGGCTGCGGGTGGCTGCGTCACTCGCTCATGTGCCGGCCGGGGAGCGCATCGTCCACGTCCTCTCGCAGGCGCGACGCCAGAAGCACCGGCTCACGGGCGATCGAACGGCGCTCACACCCAGCGAGCGCCGTGGAGCCGTGCTGCTCGGCCCGCTCCTCGACCTGATCGAGCGCGACGCGTCGCGATGGAGTGCGCGAGATCGGCGCGACCTCTGGAGCGTGGTGCGTGCCAAGGGCATCCTTCAGGAGCGCACGTTCGTGCGTCTGTCACGCACGCACGAACGGCTGTGGCAAGCCATCGGGAGATGCAGGTGACCATGCAGTGCGACGCGGTCTTCAGCGTCAGGCATCGATTCACGGAGAAGTACGGCATGGGGTGGCGCTTCTGGTTCACACGCTTTGCGACTGCGTTCGTCGCCGCGCTGGTGGTGCTCACCGTTGTGCGCGTCGCAAGAGGGAGCTCCTTCATCGACGCCGCGACGTATGGGGCGCTTTGGGGCGCGGTGTTCGCCGCGCTGTTCACCGTCATCGGCTATCTCAGGTTCCGGCGCAACCCGGCGTGCATGCTGCCGCCGCCCCCGCGATCGAACGATGCGTAGCACGTGGCAGTGTCTCCCGACGGCGCAGCCAGTCCGCAGGCGGCGAACCACGCGACACGTCGTGGTCGCCTGCCCTGGTGACACGCGCGGGTCTTGACCGCGGGGCTCCCGGCCGCGAACGTCAGCGCCGTTCAACCCTCGCCTCCCGGGCCGCCTCGGCTCTCAAGGTCGCCCCCCAACAACCCATCGAGCACAACGCCATGAGATGGTGCATCGGGCGACTCGCGTCGCCGCGCAACGTCGTCGCGGCTGCGCTCTCGGCTGGCCTCGCCCTGGGATGCACTGGGTCTGCCTCTCAGCAGCGCCTGTCGCCGACCTCGACGCCGCGGTTTCGCCAAACGGAGCGCATGGTGATGACGTGGGTGCCACCCTACGGCGTTGGTGCCTCTAAAGCGCGCCTGGAGGAGTCGTATGACGGGCTGGGGATGAAGGACGGCCTCACGCACCTCGCGCTCCAGTTCTGGGAGCCGACGGCTGACGGCAGCGGCGTGGCGCGGGTCAAGCGCGGCGACGACACGAGCGACGATGCCGTGCGACGGCTCCGCGACTGGGGCCACGCCAACGGCGTGCGCGTGCTGCTTTGCGTCTACAACTACAACGTGACCACGCAGGCGTGGGACTGGCCCTGGGCGCGGCGGGCGTTCGTGGATCGGCGGGCCGAATTCGTGTCGAGTCTCATCGCCGAAATGGATCGCCTGGGCCTCGATGGGATCGATCTCGACCTCGAAGGCACGGGTGAACTCGACGCCGACAAGGCGCCGTACCTGGAGTTCGTGCGCCTCCTGTCCAGGGAACTGCGCGCGCGTGGCAAGCACCTCACGGTCGACACCTTTGCGTACGTGTGGCACGCGCCCAACCAGTCGTGGTGGAAGGATCTCTTTCCGCTGGTGGACGGAATCAACTCCATGGGCTACGAAGAACTCGGGGCGCACGCCGAGGCGTGGCGCGCGTTCGGCGCGCAGGAGGTGGTGAGCGGGAGCGACGTGGCCAAGCTGATGATCGGAATGCCGGCGCACCGAAATCAGTGGCGCGGGAACGCGTCGATGGAGCACCTGGCGTGGCTGCGCGACTCGGGCAAGGCGGGGTTGTCGCTCTGGGACGCGCAGCTGGGAGGCTCGACGTGGCGCACCCGGGAGGCGTGGGCGGCGATCCAGACGATTCGCGGCGCCAGGTAGCGCCGGCATTCGACGCACGACCTAACGAGAGCGAGGGCAGGCATGAGGCGCGTTCACGCGGCCGCGGCGGTCACCGGCATCTGGCTGGCACTCGGCGCACCGATCGATGCCCAGGCGCAACGCGCCGGGGACGCCACGGGCAAGGTGCAAACGGTGCTGGGCCCGATCGATCCGGCGCAGCTTGGGCACACATTGATGCACGAGCACGTGCTGGCGGACTTCAGTCTGCCGGAAACCGAGCCCGATCGCTGGAAAGCAGCCGGACGCACTCGACCGATCGGAGCCACGGCCGTCAGGCTCTACAACGCCCCGCTCACCATCGACATCCTCTCCGACGTGATGCTGGGCGCCCCAAACCGGGAAAACCAGCTGCTCGACGCCGAGGCGACCGCCGTGGCCGAGCTGGCCGAGTTCAAGCGGCGAGGCGGGACGGCGCTGGTGGACGTGACCAGCATCGGCCTCAGGCGAAACCCCGCTGGTCTGCAGCGGGTGGCGAGGGCCACGGGCGTGCAGCTCGTGATGGGCACGGGCTGGTACCAGGCCGGCTGGTGGCCCACGGGGCTCGGTGACCGCAGCATCGAGAGTCTGGTCGACGAGATGGTTCGCGACATCACGGTGGGCGTGGAAGGCACCGATGTGCGCGCCGGGATCATCGGGGAGGTCGGGATCGCGGGCGGTGCAGACTCTGCGGCGGCCGACCGCGTGCTCCGTGCGGTGGGCCGCGCCAGTCGCGAGACCGGGGCAGCCGTGCTGCTTTCCGGTTCTGCCGGGTTCCGCCAGCACGGCCGCGTGCTCGACGTGCTCCAGTCCGAGGGCGCGGACCTGCGCCGTGCGGTGCTCGGGCACGGGGATGCGTACGCGGGAGACCTCGCCTACCTCAGGCCGTTGCTCGATCGCGGGGCCACGATCGCGTTCGACATGCTCGGCACGCCGCCGCTGGTGACCCGCACGTGGCCGATCGATTCCGAGGTGGCAAGAACGATCGTCGAGCTCGTGAAGGCGGGATACGCCGACCGCATCGTGGTGTCGCAGGGCATCGAGGCGCGCACCAACCTCAAGGCTTACGGTGGCACGGGGTACTCGTTCATCGCGGAGTCGTTCCTGCCTTATCTCAAGCGGCAGGGGCTCACCGACGCACAGCTCAATACGATCGTCGTGGAGAACCCGCGGCGACTGCTCACGCTGGTGGCGCCTCAGGCGTCACGATCCGGCCGAGCCGGAGGGGAGTGAACCATGATCGCACTGAACAGACGTGTGATGGCCGCAGCGGTTGTGGTTGCGGCAGCCGGTGCGGACGCGGTCTCGGCTCAGGGCAGCGCGACGGCGCCAGCGCGCATCCCCAACCTTGCCGGCAAGATCCAGACGGTGACGGGCCCGATCGACCCGTCACGGCTCGGGCCCACGCTCATGCACGAGCACATCTTCATCGACTTCCAGCGTCCGGTGCCGGTGGTGCCGCGCTTTGCGAATGCGGAGGACGCCGAGCTGTACGAGCAGCCGCTGACGATGGAGACGCTGAGTCGCACGCGATATGGACGCGGCGTGAAGGGCAGCAACTTCCTCGGCGACTTCGACGAGTCGTATCACGAAGTCATGGAGTTCAAGAAGGCCGGCGGCGGTGCAATTGTGGACGTGTCGGAGATCGGCCTTGGTCGCGACCCAAAGGCGCTGCGGCAGATGGCGAACGCCACCGGCCTGGACATCGTGATGGGCGCGAGCTGGTACACCAAGTCGTATCATCCCCTCGACATGGACCAGCGCTCGGTCGACGACCTCGCGGCGGTGATCGTCAGGGACATCACGGTCGGCGTGGACGGCACCGGCATCCGTTCCGGCGTGATCGGCGAGATCGGCATCGACGGCGGCCCGCTCACGCCTAACGAGATGAAGGTCATTCGCGCCAGCGCGCGCGCCGCCCGCATCACCGGAGCGCCAATGTCGTTCCATGCCGGTGGCGTCGACGACGAGCGGCTGACCTCGATCGATATCTCGCTCTCGGAGGGCGTGGATCCGTCGCAGATCATCATGGGCCACAGCGGCGGCATCACGCCCAACTTCTCCCTGGTCAAGCGCATCCTGGAAAAGGGTGTCTATCTCCAGATCGATTGGCTCGGCGTGATCACGGGACCGGCGGGCGTGCTGGGCAATCGCAGCGACCGCACCATCGCCTCGGTCATCGTCGAGCTGGTCAGGCTGGGCTACGCCGATCGCATCCTGTTGAGCCACGACATCTGCACCAAGCCGCAGCTCAAGACGTACGGCGGCACGGGCTTCGCCTACATCTCCGAGTACTTTCTGCCCGAGCTCAGGCGCCAGGGGCTGAGCGAAGAAGTGATCAACAAGTTCATGGTGGACAATCCGCGTCGGGCACTCACGTTCGTGGCTCCGCGGCCAGAGATCGCCGCATCCCCGGCCAGCGCACGTCGTTCCTGAGTCTCCTCCGCCCGCTCCACGAACACCATGCATCCAACGAACATCGGGAAGTACCGGATCGTCGGGACGCTGGGAGAGGGCGGCATGGGCACGGTCTACGAGGCGGTGCAGGACCAGCCGCACCGCCGGGTGGCGCTCAAGGTCATTCGTGAGGACTTCCTGTCGCCGCAGCTCGTGCGTCGTTTCGCGCGCGAGTCCGAGGTGCTTGGCCGACTGCAGCACCAGGGCATCGCGCAGATCTACGAGGCGGGTACGGACGAAGGGCCCTACGGCTCGCAGTCCTACTTTGCGATGGAGCTGGTCCGTGGCGAACCGCTGACCACGTACGCCGAACGCAACGGGCTGACGCTCGCTCAGCGGCTGGAGGTGTTCGCGCGCATCTGCGATGCGGTGCACTACGCGCACCAGCAGGGCGTCGTGCATCGCGATCTCAAGCCGGCCAACATCCTCGTCGACGCCGCGGGGCAGCCGAAGATTCTCGACTTCGGGGTGGCTCGGCTCACCGACGCCGACATGCAGGCGACGCGCGCGACCACGGTGGGCGAAGTCGTGGGAACGCTGCAGTACATGAGTCCCGAGCAGGTGAACGCAGACCCGACCGACATCGACGGTCGGAGCGACGTGTATTCGCTGGGTGTGATCCTCTACGAGTTGGTGTCGGGGCGGCTGCCGTACGACCTGAGCCGGAAGATGATCATCGAGGCGGTCCGCGTGATCCTGGTGGACGAGCCCGCCCCACTGAGTTCCATCGATCGGCGCCTGTCGGGTGACGTGGAAGTCATCGTGGCGAAGGCGTTGGACAAGGAGAAGGCACGCCGCTACGACTCGGCGGATCAACTGGCCGGCGACGTGAGACGGTTCCTGCGCGACGAACCGATCGTGGCGCGTCGCGCGAGTGCGGTGTATCAGATGCGCAAGTTCGCGCGCCGAAATCGCGCTCTCGTTGCCGGGATCGGCGCCGCCGGAGTGGTGCTCGTTGCCGGTACGATCGTGAGCACGTATCAGGCGATCCGCGCGCGGGCCGCCGAACGCACGGCCGAGGTGCGACGCGCTGAAGCGGTGGCGGCGAGCACCCTGGCCGAGCGTCGTCGTGCCGTGGCCGATTCAGCACTTCGCGTGGCCGACTCGGCGCGCGCGGAAGCGACGCGCGAACAGGCCGCGGCCGTGGCCAGCGCCGAGCGCGCGACGGGAGAGGCGGCCAAGGCGCAGGCCATCAACACGTTCTTGCAGCGCATGCTCGCCTCATCCGACCCCGCGAACGCGCGCGGGAAGGAAATGAGCGTGCGCGAGCTGCTCGACCGCGCGGCCGCCGACACGTCCACGACGGCGCTCGCCGGACAGCCCGAGGTACGCGCCGCCGTTGCATCGACCATCGGCCGCACGTATTTCAGCCTTGGGCTCTACGATCAGGCAAGGCCGCAGCTCGACAGCGCGTACACCATTCGTCGCCGCGTGCTGGGCGCGACCGATCCCTCGGTCGCCGAGAGCGCCGACGAACTGGGGAAGCTGGCCCAGGCCACCGGTGACTATCCCCTGGCCGAGCGTCGACTGAATGAGGCGCTCTCGCGCATGCGCGGGACGATGCGGCCCGACGACGATCGCATCACCAGCTCGCTGCAGGCGCTTGGTGACGCCCGGTACATGCAGGGGGACTTCCCGGGCGCCGAGAAGCGGTATCGCGAGGCGCTGCAGCTCACCCGTCGGCGACACGGCGGCACCGGCCTCGAAGTCGCTCAGCGCCTCAAGGCGTTAGGCACGTTCTTCAGCTACACCGCGCGTTCACCCGAAGCGCTGCCGTTGCTCGAGGAGTCGCTGGCCATCGTGCGCCGCGTGTACGGCACGAACCACCCGACCGTGGTCGAGGGCATGATCAGCCTCGCCGACGCCTATCTCTACAAACCGGACAACGCCAACGCGGAGAAGACCGTCCGGGAGGCGCTCCCCATCGCCCGCACGCTTTACGGTGCCGAACATCCGCAGATCGCCAACATCCAGGGGCGTCTGGGTACGGCGCTGGTGGCGCAGCGCAAACTCGAGGAGGCAGAGGAACCCATCCGCGCATCGCTCGATATGCGGGAGAAGCTGCTTGGCGGCGACCATCCGGACGTGCAGCTCTCGCGTACGGAGCTGGCCAGGCTGTTTCAGGCCCAGGGTCGCTTTGACGAAGCCGACACGCTGTTCCAGAAGGCGCTGGCGTCGCGCCGATCGGTGCTCGGCAACAGCAGTCCGGCCGTTGCCGCCACGTTGATGGACCTGGGGATCCTCGCCAGTCGGCGCGAGGATTGGCCCGCGGCCGAAGTGAGATTGCGCGAGGCCATGCCACTCTGGAAAGCTGCCGGTATCCAGGACCAGGCGCTGTACGCTCAGGCCGAACTGGGCTGGGCGCTGCAGAAGCAGGGCAAGTACGACGAGGCGGAGACGATGCTCAACGAGGCCCTGGCTGGTCGGCGGGCGGCGTTTGGGCCGGAACACTGGTCGGTCGGCGACACGTACGAAAAGCAGGCCGCGATCGCCGTCGCACGCGGGCGACCTGCCCGCGCCGAATCGCTCTCGGTCCTCGGTCTCGACATTCGCCGCAAGGTGTATGGACCCCGGAGTGCACAGGCGGGCATACAGTTGGCCAACCTCGCGGCCGCGATCGAGGCGACGGGCGACACCACGCGCGCGATCCCGCAGCTGGAGGAAGCGATGTCGATCCTGTCGAATCGTCCGCCGACCGACGCCATCATCATCGGGGTGCGCCGCGCGATGGCGATCGACCTCTGTGCGACCGGCGCCGTGCAACGCGGGAACGCGATGATCCGGGAGAGCCTGCCGTACCTGCCGCGCGACTCGACCCAGGCCCTGCCATTGCGCGTGCGGGGCGTGCTGGGGTTCTGCCTGACGAGGGCCGGGCAGTACGGCGAAGCGGAGCCGATTCTCCTGTCGACGGAGAGTGGACTGCGCACTCTCGGTGCGCCAGCCGCACCGGCGTGGAAGATCAATGCGGTGTGGCTGGCCAATCTGTATGAACGGTGGGGCAAGCCCGAGCAGGCAGGCGTGTGGCGAGCGCGTGCCGCGCAGGGGAGATAGTGCGCACGTCGCATGTCCGTCGATCGAGCGAGGGCCATGAGGCCGTCGACGGCCGTGCTGGTCTGTACCGGTATCGGAGCAACTCATGATGGGAGCGCGCGCCAGGTCACGAGCCGCGACTGCACACCGTTGGTTGGGGATTGTGCTGAGTCTGCCGCTGCTGGCGTGGATCGCGTCGTCGGTGGCGATGATGCTCGTCACGATGAACGCCGGCCCCAACGGACTGGCCGGGAACTACACCATCAACGCGCACAACTCGGTGGACGTCCCGCTCGGCTCGGCGCGGATCACGCCCAACGAACTCCTGCGTCGCCTGGCGAGTGAGCACGGGCTCCGCCGCGTCTACTCTGTGCGATTGCAGCCGCGCGGGAACGAGCTGTGGTACACCGTGAAGCCGACTCCGTCGGCGCTGGCCATGACCTTCGACGCGATGACCGGCGCGCGGCTCGATCCGTTGTCGGATGAACGATTGGCGCTCGTGGCAGGTGAGGCTCTCGCCGGCTCGCGCTTCGTGCGGTTGGAGGAGGCGCCCGAGTACAACCGCTACTACGATGTGAGCCGTGTGCCGGCCGTCCGCGCCACGGTGGACGGCGATCAGGCGGCGACGCTGGTGCTTTCGCGCGACGAAGGGCGCACGCTCAGGCGGATGAATGCGGGTTCAGGCCGGTTCGAGTGGTGGTACCGTACGCTGCACGTGAATCAGCTGAGCGATCATCTGATGGTGTGGACGACCATCCTGCTCACGTGTGCGACCGGTGTGATCGTGCTGGTGTTCCTTGGATATCAACTGTTCTGGTGGCGACGCACGCGGGCGACCGTGACCGGTGGATCGGACGGGCTGGGCGCGCGAACGCTGCACCGTCGGGCCGGCCTCGTGGTGGGTGGTCTGCTCGCGCTGGAAATGGGTGCGGGGATCTACATGTGGATCTGCTTCGGTCCCATGGAGGATCCATTCCGCGGCAAGGCCAGCATCAATCGCGCATGGGCGGCCGGCATACCGACCACACATGGGCTCGCGGAACCGGGCACCGTGCTGCAGGCAACGGGCGCGTCGGACGCCCCTGGCTCGCGCCCGGTGCAAGCGATCGAGTGGCGCAGGCTCGGCGATCGTGACACCTGGATCGTGGTGCGGAACCTGAGCGAACTCGGAGACGTCCACGACGCCGCAACGGGTGAGCGCACGGAACGGATACCCGTTGAGCTGGCTGGGCTCGTCGCCCGGCAGGAGACGGTCGGTGAGCCTGTGTACTTCTACGTCGGCGAATCCTCGCAGCTGTGGATGGATCTCAACACGCAGGTGAGTGCGTACCGTTTTCGATTCGAGGATCCCGACCGCAGCGACGTGTACGTGGCGATGGCCAACGGCCAGGTGCTGCAACGTCGGTCGGCGTTCTGGCGGCGGTTTGGCCCGTATCTCGACCTGCACATGTTCGCCATCACCGGTCGTGGCGGCATCGACATGGTGCTGCTGGGACTCTTCGAACTCGGCGTGATCGTGTCGGTCCTCACCGGCATGTTCCTGCAGTTCGCTCCGCTCAAGCGCGACCCGAACCGAGCATGACTCGATCCACGCTCCCTCGCCACGCCAGGATGGCTCGCGCCGATGTGCTTGCACTGGCCGTCGGCATCGCTCTCTTCCTTGGCGGCCTCACGTTCTTCGTGTGGCGAGTGATCGAAGGCGCCCAACGCGAGACCCGCATCACCCCCGCGGAGGCGTCTCCCGTCGCCCTGGGCTGACGCGCGCTCGTTGGTGCACCATGGCGGGCGCGGCGACTGTGGCACTGCATGATGGCGACAACCAGGAGTGGGAGCACGCTGCCTTGAGCGCGGCACGGTTTTCAGCTAGCGTTGCCCCCGTTCGACCCAACTACCCCGAGGAGGGCGTGCCGTGAGACGCTTGTTGACCACCGCTGCCGTCGCAGCATCTGTTGTGTTGTCCGCGCCGCTGGCGGCGCAGGGGCCCGGCCCGCGCCCGGGGACCGCCATGGTGTCGGGCGAGAACCCCTACATCCGGCTGCTCGACAAAGCCGGCGGCAAGACGCTCACGTCCGTGAGCTTCTGGCGCGTGCACTGGAGTCCGGTCGGTACGGGCCACGTGTGTTTTGTCACCGTTGGAGAGGCGGGCGAGGCCGGCCAGGTACGGGTGGCCCTGTACGACAACGAGCGGCTCTACCAGTACATGGTGAACGACATCCTCAGGCACACGAGCCCGGCCTACACCGAGCGTCCGTTCACCGCGGTTGGCGGGGCGACCTTCGTTCCTGGCGGCGATGGGATTCGCGAGCGCACCGAGTCGTGTCGCGGCCCCGGCTACGACATCCGGCTGGCCTGGCACGATCTGCAGGCCGCGGAGCTGATCGACATCCTGCCGGGTTCGCGGCCCACGAATCCGTTTGGGCTGACGTTCCTCCGCATCAACGGCACCTCGGCCGACGTGACCATCAACGGCACGCGCGCGCCCGGCACGTCGTTCGGCGGATCGGCCCTGGCCTTTGGCGAGAGCTGGCTGAAGAAGTAGCACCCGCTCCGTCGCTGCCTCGCGCACACGGTGGCGAGGCGCGGCGGGACGGCCGGCGAGGGCCCGGCGCCTAACGACCGTGACCCCCGCGAACCGGTCGGCGACGGCCGCCGCGCCGCACGGCGACCGCCGACCGGCCTACCGACGGCCGATGCGGACGCGCCAGACCTCGGGACCTTCGGCTTCGTACGTCCACTCGAACTGCTCGGGACGTTCGGCAGCAAACTGGTAGCGCAGGGGCCGAGGGTCGTGATCGTTGATGATGACCATCGCCTGCCCGGCGGTGAGCGCGTCGAAGGTCCTGAAGATCGTGGGGTGCTTGTCGCGGGGTGGGATGAGGCGGACGTCGAGTTCCATGGTCAACTCCTTCGAAAGGTGAATTGCGCGTCAGGCGCGCCAGAACCACACGGACCAGTCGTCCGGTGCGTGGGAGCGGGAGGTGTGCGTGAAGCCACGTTCGCCGAGCACGGCGAACAGGGGGACGGGTTCGAAGATGGCGCGCAGGTGGAGCACCGCCCCGGGTTCGAGCTTCGCGACCGCTCCCATGATCTTCGAAAATGGTTCGCGGCCGGAGCGCAGGTCATCGCGAACATCGAGTTCGACGACGGGCGCCGAGGGCGGGGGAGCGGGAGTGGTGTGGGTCATGAGGTGACTCCGATGGGGCGGCCGACGGCAACACGCAGCATCTGGCTGGCGAAGATCAGCGCGCCGGTGAAGTAGAGCGCCGCGCCGCTGACGGCGACGGTCGCCAGGCCCAGCAAGGTCGCCGTGATGAGGGCCACGAGGCCGGCGCCCATCAAGGCGAGTTGCACCTGTGCGGTGCGCGCCGAGTACAGCTGCGCAACTGTTGGCGCGCTGGCCTGGCCCACCATTCCCTGATAGCGCACGGTCCAGGCGAGCAAGGGAATGATCTTGTACAGAAAGCCGATCACGTAGGTGACGACGCCACCGAGCAGGCCGGCGAGCACGTAGGCCGTGGCAACCCGCGTGGACGAGGCGCCGCGCACGAGCAGGATGGGGCCGAGTACACCCGCGGCGGCGAGGAACGCCAGCGCCGTGGCCGCGAAGCGCATGCCGACGTCGATCTGCTTGCGCACCCGGACGCGGTAGAAGGCCCACGCCTGCCTGACGAAGCAGGCCACGCCGGCTTCGAGCAACACGACGGCCACCCAGACCAGCGCAGGCAGCGACAGTGTAGTGCCAAGGGCAAACGCCGTCACTCCCGCGGCGAGCAGCACGATCGCCCGCCGGGTCCAGCGCGTATCGGCGCCGTGCGCGAGCAGGAACATCGGCAGCAGCCGGTGCGACACGCCGACGATCATCATGAGTGCCCAACCCACGATCGCCATGTGCAGATGAGTCGCGAGGACACGCACGCGCGCGGCCGCGATGAAGCCGGTATGCACGTTATGCAGCAGCACCACGCCCAGGATGAGCGTCGATACGAGGAACGCCATGGCGAGCGCGATCGCCACCCACGTTTCGTCGCGCGAACGCGCGCGAGGCAGCGTCGCCGCAAGATTGGTCACGGCCAGGACGATGCCCAGCGTCAGCAGCGCAATACCCGCGTGCGTCGCCCACACCGAACCCGCAGCCACGCCACATGCAAACGCGCCCGCGCCGGGCGCCAGGGCGGCGAAGCTCACGTGGGCCATGCGCGGCCAGCGCAGCGGTGCTCCCAGCGCCACCGGCACCAGTTGATACAACGCCCCGAAGATCGTCATCGTGAGCCAACCGAGCGTGAACAGGTGCGCGACGCCGGTCACGTGCGGAGCGAGGTAGTTGCCGGCCGCCAGTTCGGGAGCGATCCACACCAGCCCGACCGAGCCGCTGACCAGGTACGCGATGGCCGCGGCGAAATGCTTGCCGGCCAGCTTTGCCGAGGCGGTCGTGGGCGACGCAGCGGCGGCGCCGGGAACGGTCGCTGCCGCCGCCCCGTGCGACGCCATCGGACGCGCGCTCGACGTCATTGCACCGCGGCCGGCACGCGTTGCCAGCCCAGGGCGCTCGCCACACCGGTCGCGACGTGATCGAACGCAAGCGCGGTGTCGCTCCCGGGGCGACCGACCATCGACGGCACGCCGCGGTCACCTTCGGCCACGATGCTCTCGTCGAACGGAATCTCGCCCAGCAACACGGTCTCCAGCTCGGCGGCGATCGTCAGGCCCGCCCCGCGTCCGAACGGGCCGCTCATGTTCTCGACAATGCCAAGCAACGGTACCTCCAGCGACCGGAACATCTCGGCGGCCTTGCGCGCCTCGGCGATCGCAACGCGTGCGGGCTGCGTGACCACGACGGCGCCCGAGAGCGCCACCGATTGCGCGAGACTGAGCGGCACGTCGCCGGTGCCGGGCGGAAGGTCGACCACCAGAATGTCGAGTTCCGGCCACGCCACGCCGCGCGCGAACTGCTTCACGGCCTTGGACACCATCGGGCCTCGCCAGATGGCCGGTGAACCCTCGCCAAGGAAGAACCCGAAGCTCACGAGCGGCAGCCCATGCGCTTCGAGCGGCATGATGTGCTTCTCCGACGACATGCGAACCTGACGTGCCCCGTCCTCGATCCCGAGCAGGATCGGAAGGCTCGGGCCGTAGATGTCCGCGTCGAGCAGGCCGGTGCGCAATCCCTCCTTCGCGAGCGCGAGCGCGAGGTTCACGGCGACCGTGCTCTTGCCTACACCGCCCTTGCCGGCGCCGACGGCAATCACGTGTTGCACCGTCGCCAGCCGAGCCTGATCACCCCAGGGATCCCTGGCGCCGGGAGCGGTGGCGGCCACGGGTGCCGGGTCGCGAATCTCGATCGCGAGACTCACTGCGCCCAGAGGTTCCAGCACATCCCACATCGCTTTCTCGATACGCGCCGGGATCGACGCATCGGTGGTGCGCAGGCCGAGTACGACCTTCACGCGGCCGTCGCAGACGCTCACGTGCTGCACCATGCCGAACGAAACGAGATCCCGCGAGAGGCCGGGATAGCTGACGGACCTGAGGGCGTTGGTCACACCGGCGTGGGTCAGCGCGGTGCCCTCCACGGGAGACGTTGGGGACGTGTTCATGTCCCGAAGGCTCACCATCCGTCAGGCCCCGAGGTGTGACGGATGTCTCAGCGCCGCGGGTTCACCCCTCCCGGCCCGGAGCCAGGGCGCGCAGGCCGGCTACGTCGGGGATGAGCAGCCGCCGATGGCTCGCCGTCCGTATCAATCCGCGTCGCCGGAGTTCCTTCATGGCCCGCGACACCGACTCGCGCGCGGTTCCGATTTCGTGCGCGATCTCCTCCTGCGTGCGGTCGAGTTCGATCTCCGTGCCCGCAGGCGTCACCACGCCACTGCGTTCGGCATATCCGACGAGGAGCAGGGCGAGGCGCGCTGCCACGTCGCGGAATGCGAGCGTTTCGGCGAGATGCACCAGCTGCCGCAGCCGTCGGCCCAGCGCGCGGATGACGGCCTGGGCGATGTCCGGCTGCGAGCGATACAGGAACTCGAAATCGGCGCGTGGCAGGAACACCAGCCGGCTGTCTTCGATCGTGACTGCCGACGCAGGGTAGGGACCGCCGTCGAACAGCGGAAGCTCGGCGACCGCGCGGCCTTCGCCCTCCACGTGCAGCACCTGCTCGCGGCCGGCCGCGTCGGTGCGGTAGATGCGCACTCGGCCGGATTCGACCATGTACAGTCCGCGACACGGCTCGCCAGTGGTGAACAGGACCGTGCCAGCCGGGTGCGCGCGCGTGACGCATCGATTCGCGAGCGCCGAGAGTGCGTGGTCGGACAGCTCGGCGAACAGCGGAATCCGGCGCAGCAGGGCGGTGGGCATCGGTTCGGCCGCGGGCATGGCGGGAAGATACGCGGAGATACGCGCGCCTCCATCTGTCCCTGTGACAACCGTCACGCGTGGCCACGGTCAACCGGGCGAGCTTTCGTCAACTCCTGCCTGCCGGCTTTCCGGGAGATTCATGGAAACTGCGTCGACCGCCTCAACCATCTGGACCGCCCTGTCGACCGTGATCGACCCCGAACTCGGGCGCGACATCGTGACGCTTGGGTTGGTGTACGATGTGGCAGTCGATCACGACACCGCGCGCGTGACGTACACGCTGACCACACCCGGCTGCCCGCTCGAGCGCCTCATCACCGATGGCATCCGATCGGCGGTGGCGCAGGTGAATGGAATCGCGCGCGTCGACACCAACCTCGTGTGGGATCCGGCGTGGCATCCCGGCATGATTGCACCAGGCGCATTCCCCCAATGACCGTTGAACCATCCACGATGACCACGACGCTTCCCATCGACCCGGCGCTGACCATCAATGAAGTGGTCGCCCGACATCCGGAGACCATTCCGGTATTCAATCGCCTTGGCCTGGACACCTGTTGCGGAGGTGGCGTGAGCCTCACCGACGCGGCGCGCCGCGACGGCCTGGACCTGGCGGCGCTGCTCGTTGCACTGAGCAACGCGCGAAGCGGCGCATGAAGACCTACGATGCCTCCGCCCTTGCGGCGAATGCGGTGAGCGCGCGGCCTGATCGACCGGCCATGACGCTCGTCCACGACAGCCCCGACGTCCGCGTTGCGCTCTTCCGGATCGAACCGGGGCAGCAGGTCGCGGTCCACACGAGCCCCTCCAGCGTGCTGCTGCACGTCGTGTCGGGGAGCGGCATCGTGTCCGGAGCGGACGGAGTCGAGCAGCGAGTGAGTGCGGGAGCGATCGTGACCTATGAGCCCGGCGAACCCCACGGGATGCGCGCGGACAGCGAAACCTTCACGCTGGCGGCGACGATCGCTCCGCGCCCGGCGGCCCGCTGACTTCGGCGTCGAGGCTGGTAGGCGCAGTCGGCCGGAGTGTGGCAGGGTTTGCGGGAGGTGCTGGGCTGTGAGATGCTGGCGGCGGCAGGGCTTCCCGCGCGACGGGAGTCGCGCGTTCGGCTGACCGTGTGTGCGCGTTCGGCTACTGGCACGCGCCCGGCCACCGCGGGCTGACTCGGGCGAACGTGATGAACTCGTAGTTCCCGCGCTCGAACAGCACGCCGATGTCGCCCCCGGGCAGGATGACGATCGTGGAGTACGCCGATCGTCCCGCTTCGACCGTCGAGGGTGCGCTCCAGCTGGTTCCATTGTCGCACGAGTAGCGCAGCGCCACGTGTTCACGCGCGGCTGCATGCGCCGTGTTGCTGAACACGAGCCACCGCGCGCGTGTGCTGCCGGGTCGCGCATCCGGATCGTAGCGCACGATGGCGCCGTTGTTGGCCGGATCGATGAGCTGGGAGTCGGCGCGCACCTCGCCCCACGTCTCGCCGCCGTCCGCCGAGAACGCGATGAGTCGATGTGGCGTCGCGCGACTGTTGAGCATCACGCGGCCATCGTCCAGCTCCACGGTCTTGTTCTCATCGAGGCCTGGGCCGACGAGCTGTCCTGAGCGCCAGGTGGCGCCGTGATCGTCGCTGAACGCACTCACACCGTAGTTGGCGCCGTTGCGTCGCACCACGTATTGCTGGATCAGTCGTCCGGCGTGTGGGCCGTGCCGCAGCTGAATGCCCTGACCCGACGAGGCAAACATGCCGCCCCATGACGGATCCTTGATCGCCGAGGTGATGCGCCGGTGCTGCCAGGTCCGGCCATCGTCGTCCGACCAACTGTAGTCTGCCTGCAGGACGTCCAGGTCGTCCTCGCGATTGCCACGGGCGGATCCGGTGAATCCCTGGCGCACGGAGGCCACGTGAAAGAGAAAGATTCGTCCGGTGGTGCGGTCCACGAGCAGGCTCGGGTCGCCGTAGCCCAGGGGAGGGCCGCCTGAACGCGCGACCTGACGGGGAAGCCAGGTCGCGCCACCGTCGACGCTTCGACGAACGAGCAGCGCAATGTTTCCGGGCACGTCGGCCATCGACGGCCGGCCGTCGTACGCGGCGATGAGCGTGCCCGCGTTGGACACGGTCAGGGCCGGGATGCGGTACACCGGGTATCCCACGCCGCTCGAATCCAGGTCGACGCGCTGTGTGTTCGCGATTGCCGGAGCCCCGCGGACGCCGGCGGAGCCCTGGGTGGAGCAGCCGGCGAGCAGCAGCCACAGGATCGTCGCTACGGAATTCGTGGGGAAGGATGCCATGGGCCGGGCCAGACGGGGTGAGGTCGCTCCGCGGATTGGCATCGGGAGAATGCCACGGGGCATGGTGCCGGGCCAGCCCGAGAGGCTACCTCTCCGTTTGCCATCAACTCCTCACGAACCGTGACCACCCATGGTGCTCTCGTGAACGTCCCCGTCGAGTTCTATAGGTATGGCAAGCTGGCCTGGCTGTGGCGGCTGCTCATGGCATTCGGGCTCGTCGTTGGTGGCCTGTGTGTTACTGCCGGCGTGTGGTTGCGTGCGCCTGTCCTCTTGCTCGTGGCGGCTCCGCTCGTGCTGCCGGTCCTGTTCTTTGGCCATGCCGTCGCGATTCGCGTCGCTCGCGAGGGTGGGGAGGTAGTGGTGACCACACTGCTGGGGACGCGCCGACGCCTCGCCCTGGATCGCCTTGGGAGGCCGCGATTCTATCTCTGGGCGCAGGCGACCGTTGATCAGGTGCGGGCGCCGCGGGTATGGATTCCGGTGCGCGGCCGGATTCCGGTGTACGTGGACCTGCTGGGCCAGATCGTCGACCGGCCCCTGTTTCTCTCCACGCTCAAGGTGGAAGCTCAGCATGTGCCGGCAACAGGCCGGAGCCGCGAATCCAGGGAGTGATGCGTTGACGCACGAGCTGGTCGACGGGTCGAGGAGGCTTCGTGTTCTGGATGGGCGCATGCTGCAGCGCTACCTTTGGCGCCCGCGGTCCCCGGCCCCGGTGACCATGACTTCACCGCCACTCAATTCCGCGATCGGAGAGGATTAGCATGCACCGCATGATCGAGCTGATGTCCCGAGGACTGCGTGGGGCCCTGCTGTCCGCCGTAGCGCTCTCGGCGAGCGCTGTCGCGGGTGCGCAGGGCAACGGCGCTGCTGCCGCGCCCAACCTCGCGGGCAAGATCCTCACCGTGACCGGGCCCATCGATCCCGCGCAGGCGGGTGCGACGCTCATGCACGAACACATCTTCATCGACTTCAAGGCACCGGCCACAGCCGACGGAAAGCCGGTGCCGCCAACGCCGGGCGACACGGCGCGAAGCGGCGGCCTCACCGACTTCGACATCCAGCTCGCCGAGATCCGGAAGTTCAAGGACGCGGGCGGCGGCACCATCGTCGACGTCACCAACTTCGGGCTGAGTCGCAATCCGGACTGGTTGCGGCGCGTCTCTCAGGCCTCGGGCCTGCACGTGGTGATGGGCGCCGGGTGGTACATGCGCCCGTATCACCCCAAGGACATGAACGAACGCACGGTCGAGGAGCTCACGGCGATTCTTCTGCGTGACATCACGCAGGGCGCGCAAGGAACCAACGTGCGCTCGGGCATCATCGGCGAGGTGGGGGTGGGAGCCTTTGGCGCACGCATTCCGCTCACCGAGAACGAGCAGAAGAGCATTCGGGCGAGCGCGCGCGCGTCCCGTCTCACCGGGGCTCCGATCAGCTTTCACAGCTTTGCGTCACAGGACGAGATGCTGCGTGCACTGGACATCGTGGCCTCGGAGGGCGTCGACCTCAACCACGTCGTGATGGGGCACACCGGCACCGGTGACCTGGCCGCGATGAAGCGGTATACCGATCGTGGTGCCTATGTCGAGTTCGACTACATCGGGAGTGTACGGAGCGCGGACAGCAGCGCCGTGCAGCTCGCGCGCGGCGCCGAACGCCTCGCGGCGAGCATCAAGACGCTGATCGACGGGGGGCTGACGGAGCGCATTCTGGTGGCGCACGACGTGTGCACGCAGGCGCAGCTCACGAAGAACGGTGGCGGCGGCTTCGCGTACATCTCGACGATGGTGGTGCCGGCGCTCAGGAAGCTGGGAGTCACCGATGAAACAATCCACAAGATCCTCGTGGAGAACCCGAGGCGCGTGCTCACGTTCGTGGCGCCGCAGCCGCAGGTGAAACAGGCCGGCGCGTAGTCGCGGGTCGGTGGCGCGGGCGACGAGCCTGAGCGGTGCGCATGGCGTCGTCCGCCCTCGTGACCGGCCGCGCCTGCCTCGCGGAACTCGTTCGGGCTGATTGGCAAGCGGCATCTCACGAGCTGCTCGGTCGAGCGCCCCTCGGGCCCTGAGCGCATCCAGCGCTGGTCGCGGCGCGTCGACCCAAACAGTCGGCGCGCGCCGTGTGGTCGTGGAGCCGCACGGGTCATACAATTCGGAACTCGTTGCCGAGCGGCTGATCGGCGGGAAGGTTCGACCCTTACCATGACCCTGCCAAACCACAAGGAGCCGAACCACCCGCGTGTCGGCATGCTGGCGACGGTCCGCAACCGACGCGGCATTGTCACCGCCGTTGAACCGTACGACGCACCAGGCGAAGGCCGGTTGCACCTCGTACGCGTCGAGTACTCGGGCAGCGAGGGAAGCGCCGAGGACACCGTGCTCTGGGAGCGTGAACGTCATGCGTCGCTCCTCGAACCGACGGCCCTCCCACGTGTGGCCGATGAACCCGCGATGCCACCGGCGGACTTCGACGCTTTGGTGCGCGCCTGCCGCTGGTCCGCCGTCACACCGTTCCCAGGGCCCGGCGCCAGCGCACCCATCGCCGCTCCCGTCTTTGGCGCCGTGCAGGTCGAGGACTTTCAGCTCGTCCCCGTCCTCCACGCGCTGCGCATGCCGCGCGTCTCCCTGCTCCTGGCCGATGACGTCGGACTCGGCAAGACGATCGAGGCGGGCCTCGTCCTCACCGAGCTGCTCCTGCGGCGCCGCGTGCGGCGCGTGCTCATCCTCTCTCCAGCGTCGCTACGACACCAATGGCACCAGGAGATGCGAGACAAGTTCTCCCTGGGCTTCGATGTGGTCGATCGCGACGAGACGCACAAACTGCAGAAGCGCCTCGGGCTCGATGCCAACCCGTGGCGAACCTTCCCGCGCATCATCACGTCCTACCACTACCTCAAGCAGGCGGACGTACTCGAACGCTTCACGTCGGCGTGCCGCCAGCCCGAGGGATCGGCACTCCTGCCGTGGGATCTCCTCATCGTCGATGAGGCGCACAACCTCACGCCGTCCAACTTCGGACATGACAGCGACCTGTGCGAGATGTTGCGGCTCATCAGTCCCTGGTTCGAGCACAAGCTCTTCCTGACCGCCACACCGCACAACGGGCACACGCGCTCCTTCTCCGGGCTTCTCGAGTTGCTCGACCCCGTGCGTTTCACCCAGAAGCCCGAGTTCACACCGGAAGAACGCAAGCGCGTCGAAGACGTGGTGATCCGACGGCTCAAGCGCGAGATCAACGAGAGTGACGAAAAGGCAGGTAAGCCCGCACGCTTTGCGCAGCGCTTCGTTGAACCGGTGCCGCTCTTCTTCGGCGCGCGTGAGCAGCAGCTGGCCAGCGCGTTTGGCGAGTTTCGCCGGGCCGTGCGCGCGCGTGCGGCCGCAGCTAAACGCGCCGAGCAGGTTGCGGGGACGTTTGCTCTCGAAGTGCTCAACAAGCGGCTGCTTTCCTGCCCCACCACCTTCGCCGACTCCTGGTTCCGGTTCAAGGAGGGCCTTGCCGACGCCGAAGCCGCGCACCCGTCGGAGATGGGCGCGGCGATGCGTGCCAGCGAGGAAGACCTTGCTGACGACGGCGAGAAGACCGGCCGCGGACGGCACGCGAGCCGCACGGCGGGCGCGTGGCTCAAGCCCATGGCCGGCGATCTCGTTGAGCAGATCACCGCCATCGACGACGCACTCGCCGCGTTAGGCCTGCGTGGCGATGCCGCCGACGTGCCCCCCGGCGAGGACGAACGCTGGGATCGCCTCGTCGCGCTGGTCAGACATCGCCTGCGCCAGGGCTCGAAATGGCACCCCGACGAGCGCCTCATCGTCTTCACCGAGTACAAGACGACGCTCGATACCCTGCTGCGGCGCCTCAGGCAGGAGTTCAAGGACGATGGTCGCGCGATCCTCGCCCTCTTTGGCGGCGACGACTGCGACCGCGAGGCCATCACCGCGGCGTTCAACGACACCGACGACCCCGTCCGCGTCCTCGTGGCCACCGACGCCGCCTCGGAAGGCATGAACCTGCAGGAGACCGCACGCCTGCTGCTGCACTACGACGTGCCCTGGAACCCCGCGCGCCTCGAACAACGCAACGGCCGTCTCGACCGCCATGGGCAGGCGCGCGACGTCACCATCTTCCACTTCACCAGCAACGACGACGCCGACCTGAGCTTCCTCGGTCACGTGGTGGGCAAGGTCAACGCCATTCGCGAGGACCTGGGCGCCATGGGTGAAGTGTTCGACGCCGCCTTTCAGCGCCGCTTCACCGACCAGCTCGATACCTCGTCGGTCACCGTTGCGCTGGATGCCGATGTCGACCGACGAAGAGGCCGCACCCGCGTTCCGCGCCTCGCCGAAGCCGGCGAAGACGAATCGGAGAGACTACAGGAGTTCTGCCGCGAAATCGACCTCTCGCCCGATTCCCTCCGGCAGACCCTCGACGTCGCTCTCGGCATCAACTTCGGCAGCCCGCGGCTCGACGGCCCGGACGCACGCGGATGCTTTCGTCTCAGGCACCCGCTGCCGCCGCAATGGACCGACATCATCGACGACGCGGTTCGCATCAGTCCCACCGCACGCGTCTCCGGTGCCCTCGCCGCGCTCGCGTTCGATCCAAAGGTCTTCGTAAAGGATCTCGCGGGCAGGCCCGTCTTCAGGCCGGCCAAAGACACGCGACTGCTGCACCTCGGCCACCCGCTCTTTCGCCACGCGCTCGCCATGTTCGCCCGGGCTCGATTCCCGGGAGGACACCAGGGAACCACGGTCAGCCGATGGACCGCCCGCACCGGTGCGATGCCCGACGGCGCAGACGCCGTGCTGCTCCTCACCGTGGAAGAACTCGCGATCAACGAACTGCGCGAGCCGTTTCACCATTGGGTGCGCACGATCCGCCTGCCCGTAAAGAACGGCGTGATCGGCGAGCCGCTGCCACCCATCGCTCCGGCCGATGACCGTCCGCTCGACACCGACGACACGCACCTCGCCGCACAAGCCTCCGACCTCTGGCTCGACGTCGGGCCTGAACTCCCCGCTGTCCTCGAGCGCCTGTCGGCAGACCTGACCACTCGTATGCGCCGAGACGTGACCGAGGCGGCCAAGGCTGCCCTGTCCACCGAAAAGGAGCGCTTCAGGCATCGCCTCAAGGAAGTGGAGCGCGCCATGCAGGAGACGACCCTTGCCCGGCTCGAACGAGAACGCGAGGCTCTGCTGGCCGACCTGCGCCAGGGTGCCCTGTTCCCCGAAATAGCGCGACAACAGGAACAGGAGCTGGCCAACCTCGAAGACGAACTGCATCGCCGGCGTACGCACTACCAGGAATTGCTCGCGCAACTCAAGCGGGAACAGGCGCGCGTGCTGGAGCAACTGCTTCCCCGGCGCTTTGCCCTGCGCGGTGCCGCGCAGGTGTTCCCCGTCGCCATCGAGATCCGCTTCCCCGCGGCTCCTGCCACACGATGACGTCCCCATCCCCGAATCCGGAAACGTGGTGGGCATCGCTCGTCCACGGGGGCATGCTCATTGCCCCCGCGCGCATCGCCGAATCGTTCCCTACCACGGCAGCGCCGTTGCCGGGCCATCTCGCCGATCGACTCCGGCGCGACCTGCTGCGACTTGGCACAAACAATGGCGAGCAGCTCGGCGCCCTGCTCGACCTCGTGTTCGAAGACGTTTTGCAGCTCAAGCCGTCGTGGTGGACAAAAGGCAGCGAGGTGGACGTGCGCTGGTCGATCAAGGCCGTCACCGGCGAGACCCTCAAGCCGCGCCGCGTGTGGCACGCACTCGTCGACTCCGACACCAGCGACAGCCACAGGGAGTTCGTGCTGCCGCTGTTCGTCGCCGATCACGCAGGCGCGGGAGAACGGCTGGGGCGAGGACGGGGACGGCGCGCCGTCTCGCGCGTTACCGAGTGGCTCCGGCGCCTCAATCAGCCGGTCGCCGTGGTCACCAACGGCCGCCAGTGGCGCCTCGTGCACGCCGGCGCCGACTACGATGCGTGGTGCGAGTGGGATACCGATCTCTGGTTCGAGGAAGGGGAGCCTGGCGCGCAGCTCACCGCGCTCCGAACGCTCCTGTCGCCGCAGGCTCTCCAACCACCGCGTGCAGGCGAACACCCGCCGCTCGTTGCCGCCATCCTGGCCTCGCGACGCGGCCAGGCCGAACTCTCCGCCGCGCTCGGCGAACGCGTGCGGCAGGCGGTCGAACGCCTCATCCAGGAGTCGGCAGCCGCGCTCGACGCGGTCGACGGCAACGGGCCGCAACAGGTCTCGCGTCGCGAACTGTACATTGCCGCCACCCGCCTCGTCATGCGCTGCGTGGTCGTGCTCTTCGCCGAAGCGCGCGACCTGCTCCCGCGCGACAACACCATCTACCACGGATGCTACGGGCTGCAGGGGCTGCGCGAGCAACTCGCGCGTCTCGCTGGCGGGCGCGCCGAGCGCCTGCGGCATTCGTTCAGCGCCTGGCCGCGGATGCTTGGACTGTTCGACCTCATTCGTCGCGGATCGGCGCATGAAGCGTTGCCCATTCCTGCATACGGTGGTGGCCTCTTCGAGCCTGGTCATGCGTCGTCGGCCGACGGCGTGTTGCGCGCCATCGCCGCGTTCGAATCACCAGCCAACGCCCCCTCCGACCACTGCATCCACCAGATCCTCGAGCTGCTTACCGTCAGTAAGGTCAAGGTCCGGCAGGGCCGAGCGAGCACGTGGGTGAACGCGCCCGTCGACTTCTCCGACCTGTCGTCGGAGTACATCGGCATCCTGTACGAGGGCCTGCTCGACTTCGAGTTGCATCGCGCGCCGCCTGACGATGCGATCGTGTTTCTCAGGCTTGGCGATGAGCCGGCGCTGCCCCTGTCGCGCCTGGAGCAGGAGATGGCGCCCAAGGTGCTCGCAGAGCTCATCGGGAAGTTGGGAAAGAGCGCCAGGCAGGGCGAGGCCGACGAAGAGGGTGACGACGACGAAGCCGCCGATGGAGCGTTGGGTGACGAGGCCGATGACCGGAGCGAGGGCAGCGACTCGTCGGGCACCGACGACGGTGCGGCCCTCACGAGCGAGAGCGAGGCGGAACCGACTGGCGCGGACGCGGGCGCCGCCGACACCGCACGAGTGATCCGCGAGCGTGCATCGATCTGGGCCGAGAAGGCAGTGAAGGAGGCCAGGCTCGTCCCCTACCCGCGCAACGACCAGGACCCGGTGGTGCGCGATCGCTGGGCCAGCGAAGTACGGCAGCGCGCCCAGTCGCTCTACCGGCTGGTGCTTCCCGGCCAATGGTACCTCGTCCGCTGGGGCGGCACGCGCAAAGGTGCCGGCACGTTCTACACTCGGCCGCAGCTCGCCGTACCCACCGTGCGTCGCACGCTGCAGCCGATGTGTTACACCAGCGTCGAGCAACAGACCGACGCCGCAACGGGCCTGACCACGGTGACCCGCTGGGCGCCGCGGACGCCCGAGGAGATCCTCGCGCTCAGGATCTGTGACCCGGCCATGGGGTCCGGGTCGTTCCTCGTGTCATCGCTGCGCTACGTTACCGACGCGCTGGTGGAGAGCCTGCATGCACACGGCCGCCTGCACGCGCGCGCCGATGGCGCCATCGTCAAGCTGGCCGACGGGCAGCCGCTCGAACACCCCACGCAGGAAACCGTGCCGCTTCCGCTGGAGCACGAGGACTTCGACGATCGCCTGCGCGCGCGGCTCAAGCGGCACGTGGTGGAGCGCTGCATCTATGGAGTGGACATGGACCCGCTGGCCGTTGAGCTGGCGCGCATGGCGCTCTGGATCGAGACCATGGACCGGCGGCTGCCCTTCGGCTTTCTCGATCACAAGCTGCGTTGCGGCAACGCGCTGGTAGGCACGTGGTTCGACCGCTTTCAGGACTATCCGGTCATGGCCTTTGCGCGGGACGACGCCGGCGACAAGGACCACCGCTTTGTGCATCACTATCGCGAATACGAGGCAAAGAGCGGCAAGAAGAAGGGCGAAGTGAAGCGCTCGGGCGATCGCTGGACCCAGGCGTGGAAGGACGTGCGCGACGACGTGATCAAGCCCCAGATGCGCGAACTGATCGAGGCGCGCGGGCCGCAGCTACGCACGGCGATGGTGCAGGACGTGGCCGCCGCGCACGCGGTGCACGACAACGCGCTCGCCGTGTTCCGCAAGCTGCACGACCTGCCGGTCCACGCATCGAGCGAGCGCGAGGAGCTGTTCAGGCACAAGATCGCCGAGAACCCGGAGCTGGCGAAGTTGCGCGACGCCTTCGACGCGTGGTGCGCCATCTGGTTCTGGCCGGGAGACCAGCTGGCTCACGTGCCCACGCCACTGACCCTGCACGACCTGCCTGCCGCGACGCGCGAGATCGTGCGGTCGGTACGCAGCGAACACCGCTTCTTTCACTGGGAGCTGGAGTTTCCGGACGTGTTCACGGACCCGCGCTCGGGCTTTGACGCGATGGTCGGCAATCCGCCGTGGGAGATCCAGAAGCCGAACTCCAAGGAGTACTTCTCCAACATCGACCCACTGTATCGCACGTACGGCAAGCAGCAGGCGCTCGCCGCCCAGCAGGCAATGTTCGAGCGCGACGCACGCGTCGAAGCGGCGTGGATCGGCTACAAGGCGCGCTTCAAGTCGTTCTCCACGTGGAATCGCTCGGTGGCGTTCCCGTTTGGCGACGCGCAGGATGGCGATTCCGCGTTTGCGCTCTCGCGATCCCCGACAGATAGCGCGGCGCTGCACACGTTCTGGCGCACGCAGCGCTCGGCGCGTGCCGGATATGCCGACGAGGAGCATCCGTACCGTCACCAGGGCTCGGCGGACATCAACACCTACAAGATGTTCGTGGAGGCTGCGCGCGCCCTGCTGAGGGACGACGGTGTGCTCGGCTTCATCGTGCCGTCGGGGATCTACACCGACAAGGGATCGACGGAGCTGCGGCGGCTGTTGCTGGAGCGCAATCGGTGGGAGTGGCTGTTCGGGTTCGAGAACCGGCAGAAGCTCTTCGACATCGACAGTCGCTTCAAGTTCAACCCGATCATCGTGCGCAAGGGCGGGCAGACCACGGCCATTCGCACGGCGTTCATGCATCGCGCGGTGGAGGACTGGCAGGAGGCGGAGCGGCACGTGCTGGCCTATCCGCGGGAGCGGGTGGCGCAGTTCAGCCCGCGGTCGAGCGCGATTCTGGAGATTAGGTCGGAGCGGGACCTGGCCGTGCTGGAGAAGATGTACCGGAACTCGGTGCTGCTGGGTGATGAGGGGCCGGACGGGTGGGGGATCAGGTATACAAGGGAGTTCGATATGACAAACGACTCCAAGCTCTTTCCGCCGCGGCAGGAGTGGGAGCGGAAGGGGTACAGGCCTAACGAGTACGGGATGTGGATCGGGCCGGACGGGGACGTGGCGCTGCCCTTGTACGAGGGGAGGATGATCGGCCAGTTCGATTTCAGTGAGAAGGGGTGGGTGCGTGGGAAAGGACGCACGGCGGTGTGGCGGGAGATCCCGTGGGACAACAAGGTGATCGAGCCGCAGTACCTCATGGCGGTGAATGACTACGCGGCACGTTCGGATCGCGCGAGTGGTACAAAGGTCTCTCACATGCGGATTGGTTCAGCTACCAATGCGCGTTCAACGATCGCGAGCGTGTTGTCAGACGTACCCACGGGCGACACCGCAGCGATCTTCTGGACCTCAAGTACCGAGAGCGACCTCGCACTCGTGGCTGTGCTGAATAGCCTCCCGTTTGACTTCGTCATGCGGGCGCGTTTGGGAGGTCTCCACCTTGACTATCACGTCTTCGATGCGAATCCGCTCCCGAACCGAGAGGCGGCGACGCAGCTACTCTCTGAAGTCTCGGCTCGCTTGAACCTCCCCCATGTAAGGTGGAGTCGGACCTGGAGGAGTGTCTCGCACCGTCGAGATCAAGCTTGGCGCCGCCTCTGGGCCGTTGCTCCCCACGAGCGGAGGAGACTGCGCGTGATCGTTGAGGTACTATCCGCTCACACCTATGGCCTCGAGGTTAGCTCGCTGAGTTGGCTACTCAACGAGTGTGACCAGGCACGAGACTTCCTGGGTTCCGACACGTTTGCCCGGACGGTAGATCCGAAAGGCTTCTGGCGCGTGGACAAAGACAAGGACCCCGAACTCCGTCACACCGTCCTCACCCAGGTCGCCTTCCACGACCTCCAACGCCTCGGCCTCGACGCATTCCTCAACCAGAACGACGGCGAAGGATGGATGCTTCCCGAAACCCTCCGCCTCGCCGACTACGGCCTCGGCCACGACGATCGCGCCCGGGAACACCAGCCTGTTGCCTCCCGCCTCGGTCCCCGCTTCTTCCCGTGGCAACTCGAGCAAGGCGTGGAAGAATCGTGGGACGAGTGCGCCCGGCACGCCGAGCGCATCGACGCGCTCCTCGGCGGCGCGTCGAGCGCCGCGGCCACGGCCATTGAATCGCACGCAACATCCAGCACCGAGCTGGAGAAGCCCACCGACGGCGTGACCGATCTGTTTGGCCAGCACGCCGCGCCGCCAAAGAGCCGCCGCCGGCGATAGTCTCAGCCAATGACTAACGGAGACGAACAGGTTCCGGACGACAGCGCGCGACGGAGCGCCCTCGACCTGTTGCTCGAAGGCGGCATGGCCGCCGATGCCGTCGACCACGCGCGCCAGGTCGCGATGATCACCTCGATCGTGGCCAGCGCGTTCGAAGACGCAGGAATGCAGGTCACGCTCGTTGGCGGTTCGGCCATTGAAGTGCACGCACCGGGCATCTTCAAGTCCGGCGACATCGACCTCGTGATCGAGGCGCTTCGCGGACCGACTCAGCGAGACCGCCTCGACCCCGTCTTTGCCCGCCTCGGCTTCGAACGCTCCGGCCGGCACTGGAAACGCGGCGAACTGTTCGTGGAGGTGCCATCGCTCGAGATGTCGGACCCTACGCAGCTGGTGCGCGTCGGCCTTTTTCCGCTGCGTATCGTCGTAAGGGAAGTGCTGCTCTCGGACCGCGTGGTGGGCTTCAAGCATTGGAAGCACACATCATACGGCGAACAGGCCATCGAGATGATCGTCGCGTTCGGGAAGGATCTGGACACCGCGTCACTCCGGGATCGGCTGCGACGGGAGTCCGCAGTCGACGCCTTCGAAGCCCTCGAGGGGATGGCTGCAGCCGGGAAGGTCGTGACCGAGGAGGCCCTCCAGGCGTTACTGGAACAATTGCACGCCCTTGGGCGTTAGCTTCAGGCAAGAGCACCGATCGCACATGAACACCATCCGCCTGCCGAACCTCGAGCTGCTGTGGCCTGAGCGCATTGCGCGCCTCCGGGAGCTTCAGGCGCGCACCGACGTCACGGGCATGACGCGGCCCCCTCGCGATCCGGACGAGCGAGCGTTTCTCACGGCCACGGGTCAGCTGGGCCCCTTCAGGGAGTCAGGGTCCGCGCCTGTCCGTGCGGCCGTCCAAGCATCTCGGTAACGAGACGGTGCTCGACCCGATAGCCGCGCACCAGGAGCCGACCGAGGCCGACTGCAACGTAACACTCGCACCGATCCACCCCGGAGCGCACCTCGCGGAAGAGCTCGAAGCCATCGGAATGAGTGCTGCCGAGCTCGCGCGTCAGCTCGCCGTTCCCCCCAACCGCATCACCCGCGTTCTCAAGGGAACGCGCGCGATCACAGGAGACACCGCCCTCCGCCTCGGCCGCTTCTTCGGCACCAGCGCCGAGTTCTGGCTCAACCTTCGGAACCTGCACGATCTGCGGGTCGCTCATCGACGCAAGGGCAGGGAGATCCACGCGCTTCCTACGCTGCAAGGCTGGAAGGCATCACGCCGTGGCTCCGAAACCTGACTGAGGAACGCGTTCGAGCTGGTGCGGCTCGCGATCACGGGTAAGCGCTGTTCCTCCGCGGAATCAGCCGTCGCTCGCCTCGCCGTCACCATCGACGTGCCAGAGTAGCGAAACAACCTGCTCCAGCCGGTCGATCCGGTACGTGCTCTCAAGCAGCTCACCGCGCATTTGCCGCGCGTGTGCGAGCCATGACGCGAGGGGCACGGCCAACGGCGCATCCGAGAACTCGTCGGACCGGTACCCCGCCGACGCGAGCGTGTCGCTGTGCAAACGGTCTGTTTTCCCCGGCAGATAGAGCTTGAAGCCGCTGGATCGAGCCGTCCAGCTCACGCGGCCATTCGCACTCACCACGAGCGCCGCGGCCTGGCGCGTGGTGTGGACCATGCGCAGCGCCGCTGCGAGTATCGACACGTCGTACCACGCTGCGCTTGCCAGGTCCTTCGCCGAGGCCACCGAAATCGCGCGCGCGTCCACGTCTTCGCCAAAGAGCCGCGCCGGCATGAGCAGCTCGCTCGCAAAGTCGTTCGCTTCCCATTCGAGCAGCTGAGGGCCACCCTCCCACGCGCGGAGGTCAGAGTCCGTGCACCAGCCGTTGACATCCTTGTGCGACGGGATGTGAAAATGCCCGAGTTCGTGCGCGATGGTGAAGCGGCGCCGGCCGCCCACCTGGTCACTCGGGACCATGATGCCGCTACTACCACTCGTCCGCACCAGGCACCCCGCGTGCCCCGGATGCTCGACCTTCGACGTCTCGAGGTCGATGTCATCCTCGGCCAGGATCGCTTCGAGGTTGCAGCAGCGCACGTCCAGGAGGCCGCGCGCCTGCCGGAAGAGCTGCGCGACGCGCCGTCCGTTCCGTTCCTGACCGTTCGCTCCCACCCCCGGCCGCCGCGGCACGCTACTTCGCGCTCTTGCGGCTCTGCTTCTGCCGAAGGTATGCGGCGAAGTCCTCCAGTTCCTTCTTCGCCTCGTCCGAGAGTCCGCGGTAGTTGCGGAAGTGCGCCAGCTCTCCGGGCGTGAGCGACTCGACTTCGCCGCCGACGAGGTGTGCAACCGACACGTTGAGCGCCCTGGCGATCTGGCGCAGCATGTCGAAGGACGGGTTCCGCTCCCCCGCTTCGATCTGCGAAATCGCCGACTGCGACGTCCCGACGGCGCGCGCGAGGCCAGACTGGCTCAGGCCGACTTGGCCCCGGATCTCGCCGATTCGCTTGCCAATGTCCATGGTGATACCTCCGTGCCTGATAGGTCGCCCGAGTCTTGACACCCATCACTAATCGTCCTAGTGTTCTCCCGACTGCTGTGATACAGCCTATCACGATTCGACGTAGCTTGCAAGATTGCGCGCTCTCGATGGCGGTGTGCGGCACGGCGCCATCGATGGCGAAGCAGCGGAGAGCGTACACGCGGCGGACCGAACCTCACGACCCATGCTCAACCCGATCACGTACACCGAGCGCGTAGTCGGCGACTTTCTTCGCTACCAGCTCACCACGTACCCATTTGCCGACGACCGACTGCACGCTCAGCTGCGTCGGCTCCTCAGCCTCGAGGAAACGCGCGCCACTCCGCTGCTCAAGGGGCCCTACGTCAGCCTGAGTCGCTCATTCCGGCGTGGAGCGTCCGTGGCCGACCTGGTGCGCGACGGTGTACTGCACCCGCACCTCGCCAACGTCTCGCCGTACCCGAACGTCTACGGGCACCAGGAGAGCGCGATCCGATCGATCGTGCAGGGGCACGCCACCCTGGTGTCCACCGGTACGGGCTCCGGCAAGACTGAAGCGTTCCTGTACCCCATCATCAGCCGCTGCCTGGCCCTCCGCGACGACGATGCGCCACCGGGCATCGTCGCCGTGCTCGTCTATCCCATGAACGCGCTGGCCGAGGACCAGCTCGACCGCTTGCGGGCGCTGCTCGCGGGAAGTGGCGTCACGTTCGGCATGTACATCGGCAAGACGCCCGATCGCACCGCCGACGTGCCCGGGGAGCGCCTCCGGGAGGGCGCGTCGCAGGCGGACTACCGCCGGGCCGTCGAGCGTGCGCGCTCCGGGCGACATGCCCATGCCGTGCACCCGCCGGAGGAGCGTGTGTCGCGGGAAGAGATGCGCACACCGGGAAAGCAGCCGCGCATCCTGCTCACCAACGTCAAGCAGCTCGAACTGCTCCTCACGCGCCACAAGGACGTTGAGTTGTTCGATCGGGCGCAACTGGAGTTCATCGTATTCGACGAAGCGCACACCTTCGGTGGAGCCGCCGGAGCGGAAACCGCCACGCTCATTCGCCGGCTGCGTGCATACTGCGGCAAGTCGCCTGCGGAAACCGTTTGTGTCGCCACCTCCGCCACCATCGCCGATCCTGTGCGAGGGCCGCACGCCGGGCGCGAGTTTGCCGCCAGGTTCTTCGGCGTGCCCGATGCCTCCGTGACGCTCGTTGGGGAGGAGTATCAGCCTGACATCTGGGCCGCCTCACGAGTCGTTCCACCCGTCCCCGCACGCGCGCCCGGCGAGCAATTGAGCGCCGCGCTTGAAGCCGTCGCGGGCGTGGAGAACGATGGTGCGCCGCCGGAGAACGTCGAGGCGCTCGCCACCCTGGTGGAGTCGATGAGCGGCGCGTCGCTCGATCGCGCGTCCTGGCAATCGAGCCTGTACGACCTGCTCGCGAGCAACGAGATCGCGTACCGGGCGGCCGAGCTGCTCGAGGCGCCCAAGGCTTTGAGTGAGCTGGTCGGCGCCATCACTGAGGCGGTGGGGCGCAGCGTCACCGAAGAGGAGATCCTCTCCTGGCTCGCCCTCGGCGCCGTCTCGCGCAAGAATGGTCGCCCGTTGTTGCGGCCCGTGGTTCATGCCTTCGTTCGTGGCGTCGCTGGCGCCGTGGTGACGTTCCCATCAACTCAGGTCGAACCGCAATTGTGGTTGTCGGCCGAAGACGCGCAGGAGGCAGATCGGGAAGCGCTGCGGCTGCCGGTGCTCAGCTGCACCACGTGCGGGCAGCACTACTTCGTGCATCACGTCGAGGACTTTGACTTCACCGATCGCGTTCCCGGCGGGGGCACGGCCGTGGAGGGCGGCAGAGTCTGGCGTGCCCTCGATGCGGCACAGGGAGGGCGACGACTGCTGCTCGTCGACCGCCGAGTCATCGATGAAGATGAAGATGCTGCTGGGGGCGGCGCGGGCGCCGGGGGAAATCAGCCTGCCTGGGGCGCGGTCCTGTTCCTCTGTCGCACCTGCGGTGCGCTGCATCCAACCGCCAGGGAGCGATGCGACGGTTGTGGTCGGAACAGCGATCTCGTTCCATTGACCGCCGTCAGGCAGAAAGTGGCGAACCCCGGGTACCTGACGTCGTGCGTCGGCTGTGGTGCCATCGGCCGGCAGCGCGTCGGTGTGTACCGCGAACCGGCGCGCCCGGTTCGCGCCGTCACCGTCTCAGACGTGCACGTGCTCGCGCAGAATATGCTCCATCACGCGGAGCGTCGCAGACTTCTCGTGTTTGCCGACAACCGGCAGGAGGCCGCGTTCCAGGCGGGATGGATGCGCGACCACGCCCGGCGGTATCGCTTGCGAGCGCTGATGTTCGAACAGCTGAGCCGCTCGGCGTCGTCCGTCGGCGACCTCACGGCGCACCTCGACGACCTGCTCGAGCGCGATGACGACTTGTCGCGATCGCTTGTGCCCGAGGTGTGGCGGGTGCACCGGAAGGAGGCCGAGGGCAGGCGACATGGCGAGGAGCGCAAGCGATTCCTTCGCATCCAGGTCTTGCGCGAGCTGGTGACAAGTCCGCGGCAGCGCATCGGCCTCGAACCATGGGGCCGCTTGGTGGTCGAATATTCTGGCCTCACGCCCGGGCTGGACTTCATCACGAAGTGGGCCCCCGTGCTCCAGACGTCGTCGACCGAACTTGTTGGTGGCATTGCCACGCTGCTCGACATCGTGCGTCGGCGCGGCGTCCTGCTCGACCGCGATGGCAGGATCTTCTCGAAGTTCTGGAACGACGGCGACCCGGAGATCCAGCGGGGCTACCTGCCCCTCATGCCCGGTGTCCCCAAGGGGCTCAAGGTGCGACGCGACGCCGATGACGACGACGGCCGCGTGGAGCAATGGCTCAGCGACCGAGGGCAGACGCTGGCGATGCAGCTCGTCGCGCGCTTTGGTGTGCCGCAGGGTCGCGCGCAGGAGTTCTTTGACGAGTTGTGGCATCTCCTCGCCGCCGACCTCGCCCTGCTCACGCCGATCACGCTCACGGGCGCGCGTGGCAAGGCGCTTCCGCGATGCGCGGGCGTGCGCCAGGTGGACGCCGACAGGCTCCGGCTGCACGCCAACCGTGGCGCGTATCGCTGCGACACGTGCCGGCGCACGCACAATCGCGCCACACCCCACATGGCGTGTCCGGCCTGGCGCTGCAACGGCACACTGTTTGGCGTCGCCGAAAACGCGGACGACTACGACCTGATGGTGCTGGACCAGAACTTTGCCATGCTGCGTGCACGCGAGCACTCGGCGCAGATTCCCGCCGACGATCGCGAGTTGATCGAGCGCGCGTTCAAGGGCGAGCAGGAGGTCGTGAACACGCTGGTGTGCACGCCGACGCTCGAACTTGGCGTCGACATTGGCGCGCTCGATTCCGTGCTGATGCGCAACGTGCCGCCCCTGCCGGCCAACTATTGGCAGCGGGCCGGGCGAGCGGGCCGGCGTCATCGCATGGCGGTGAACGTCACCTACGCACGCACCGCGAGTCACGATCGCGCTTACTTCAACGAACCCCTCAAGCTCCTCGAAGGCCTGATCACTCCGCCGCGCTTCAACCTGCGCAACGAGCTCATGGTGCAGAAGCACGTGCATGCCGCCGTGCTCACGGTACTGTTCAAGCTGGCGCGTCCGGGCAGCTCCATGGCGAGTGCTGCACGTGCGGACCTGGAGGACGCGCTCGGTACGTGCTTCCCCGTGCAGATCAAGCAGTACCTGTTCGACGACGCGGGCATGGTGCGCTCGACCGCGTTCGATCTCACCCCGCTCGCCACGGCCGTGTCGGTACATCGCGCGGCCATCCTCGCGCACATCGGGGACGTGTTCCAGCAGGGATGGCCCGCGGGCGACATCGACGTGGTGCGCCCCGAACGGCTCGAGGCGACGGTGTCCGGAATGATCGACAACCTCGGGCGCGTCATCGCCCGGCTGTCGCGTCGCCTTCAGTGGGCGCTCGACCAGATGCACCGTCTCGAAGACGCGCGCCGGCAGCGGGGCACCCTCGACGCCGACGAAGACGCGCTGATGGCCCGCTGCGATCGGCTGGTCAAGAAGCTCAAGGGCGTCCAGCGCCGGCAGCGACGCGAGGCCGAGGGTTTCGACGACACCAACACGTACGCCGTGCTCTCTGCCGAAGGCTTTTTGCCCGGCTACGGACTCGACACCGGCGGAGTCGTGGGACTGCACCAGGCCCCGCGCTACGGGAGCGACCTGCGAGACTGGGAAGTGCGGCGCCCGCTCCCGCTCGCGCTGCGGGAGTACGTGCCTGGAAACCTGATCTACGCGAACGGCCATCGGTTCTTCCCGCGGTTCTTTCAGCTCGAAGCCACGGCACCGATCGCCTTTCAGGTCGATATCTCCCGCGAAGCCGTGGTCGAGGCAGGTCCGCAGGGGGGCCAGGGTGGTGGACTCGGGACGTCGCTTCTTGCCGCGCTGCCGATCTGTGACGTGGACCTGCCGCACCAGGCACACATCAGCGACGACGAGGACCATCGCTTTCAGCTCGCCGTGTCGGTGTTCGGCGATGAACAGGCGCGCCACGGCGGAGGTCGCGCCTTTCAGTGGGGCGAGAAGGACCTGTCCCTGCGCGCGTCGGTACATCTCCGTCTGGTCAACGTGGGCGCTGCCCAGCTGGTGAGGACCACAGGCGTCCTTGGCTACCCGCTGTGTACGGTCTGTGGGCAGAGCCGGTCGCCACTCGCTTCATCCGCTGACCTGAACCAGTTCACCATCGACCACCGCGACCGGTGCGGACGCGCCGTGGCGAACGTCGGGTTCTATGCGGACGTGGTTGCCGACGCGCTCACCATCCGTGGGTGCAGCGATCGTGAGGAGGCCTACAGCGTCGCAGAGGCCCTTCGACACGGCGCCACCGAGATCCTCGAGATGGAGATGGAGGACCTCCAGGTTCTGCCAATCGGCCGCGCCGGCTCGGAACAGGTGGACCTGCTGCTCTACGACCCAATGCCCGGAGGTTCAGGGCTCCTGCAGCAGATGGTCGATCGCTGGGGCGAGGTCGTTGGCGCGGCCCTCGCCGTCGTGGACACGTGCCCCTCGGCGTGTGAGCGTTCGTGCGTCGATTGCCTCCAGACGTTCCGGAACGCCTTCTACCACCCGTCGCTCAATCGGCACGTGGCGGCGGACCGGCTTCGCGCCTGGGGCGACAGGCTCGTTGCCACGCACGAAGTGCCGCCCGCACTGCCTGCTGATGGGGGCGGCCCACAGCCGGTGAACAACGCCGAACAAACGCTTCGTGCGCTGCTCCAGCGCGCAGGATTCGCGACACCCGAGGCACAGCGCGCGATTCCCCTCGGGCTGCCGTTGGGTACGACGACGCCCGACTTCTTCTATGAGGATCCGTCCGGGCGCCTCGACGGCATCTGCATCTACCTCGATGGCATGAGTCGCGCCCTGCACGGCGATCCGGCGACTCAGCGCCGGGATCGCGAGATTCGGGAAGAGCTGAGGCACCGCGGCTATGAAGTGATCGAAGTCCCAGTCGGGCAACTGACCGATCGTGAAGCGATGGTCCGACATTTCTACCGCATGGGAAGAATCATGTTGGGTCGGGAGCGTGCGGAGCGCCTGCGCGACGGCTCGGGGTGGTTCCGGGAGGGAGGTGAGCCCCTGTAGCGAGTGGCCTCGGACGCGCGGCTGTCTTCGCCATGTTCTGTCTGGAAGCGCGCCGCGTGCCGATCTGTGGCCGACCTGGCAAGGATGGTGCGTGGCGTCCCTCGTCGTGACAGTGCTCCACGTGCCCGAGCGCATCGCGGGACAAACGACAGCGCCCTCGGCGGATCATGGTCCGCCGAGGGCGCTGTGCTTGAGGGGCTCTATCGTCGCGGAATGATCGGCAGGATCACGTGCGATGGGTACTGCGTCGAGTGATGGATGGTCTGCGTGGCCTTCTCCATGCGCGTGCCGGTGGCCGGATTCTCACCCGTGTTGAGGTTGCGGTCGAACCGCGGAAAGTTGCTGCTCGAGACTTCGACCCGGATGCGATGCCCGGGCAGGAATACGTTGCTCGTCGCCCACATGTCGACCGTGTACTCGACGATCTTGCCCGGCTCGACGAGCTTCGCCGACCTGCCGATGGTGCCGTTGTAACGCGCGCGAATGATGCCGTCCTGGATGTTCTGCGCGTAGCCGTCCGGGTGCACGTCCACGAGCTTCACCGTCCAGTCCGTGTCCTTCGCCGACGTAGCAGCGAACAGTTTGGCCTGCAGCGGTCCGGTCACTTCCACGGCTTCGGTGAGCACGGGCGTGGTGAACACGAGCACGTCCGGGCGCTCCTCGATCTTGCGCTGGTCGAACGGGCCTGACGGGACCGAGCTGCAGCAGGTGTTGCCACCGCCAGTCGGCACGGGATCGGCCGGGTCGTACACATAGGTGTCGGTCGGCGCGCCGGTGGGGAGCGCGGTGCTCAAGGTGCCGTTGCCGCTCGAGGTGTTCGCGCGACCGCCACTCGCCAGGTAGTACTTCGTGTACTGCGTGCGCGCGAGCGGCCACTCCTGCTCGTCGCGCCACTTGTTCTCGCCCATCACGAAGATCGTGACCGGCGGATCCTTGTCGACGCCGTTGTCGATCCCCTTGAGCCAGTGATCCTGCCAGCGCAGATAAATGAGCTGCGGATCGAGCTGCGCGTCCGGGCCGAAGTCGATGCCGCGATCGGTGGTCCGCGGCTGGTTCACATACCGCACACCCGTGCTGTGCGACCAGGGCCCAAGAATGAGGCGCTTGCCTCGGCGCCCGAGTTCGCTCGTACCCTTGGACTTGATGGCGATGTGGTCGCTGATCGCGCCGCGCAGGAACAGATCGTACCAGCCGTCCACGGTGAGGTACGGAATCGCGATCTTGTGGACCTCGTCCTCGAAGCTGATACCCTTCCAGTACGGATCGCTGCGCAGCGGGTGCTTGAGCCAGTCGCGATACGGCTGGTTCACGTGGCTCGCCGCGGAGTCGGACGTGGCGATGGGCAGGTTCCAGTACGCCTTGGGCCAGTCGTCGGGGTTGCTGGTCTGGCCGACGTGCCCGTCCATCGATGCCGAGCCCCACGGGAACGCAAAGCCGTAGAAGAAGGCGCCGTCCACGTAGACCCAGTTGTTGTAGATGTCCGACGTCGTCACCGACGCCGACATGGCGCTCACGTATTTGCTGCCGCGAATGGCCTGCGTGATCTCGGTGTAGCCCAGGTACGAGCCGCCCATCAGCCCGATCTTGCCGTTGCTCCAGGGCTGCCGGCCGATCCATTCGTCGGTGTCGTAGCCGTCGTTGGCTTCGTACTTGTAGGTGTACGGCTCGCCGTCGGAGTCGTACTTGCCGCGCACGTCGGCCTTGACCACCACGTAGCCGCGCGAGGCGTACCACTTGCCCTGCGTTACCTCGCCCGCGGAGTTGTTGCTGTACGGGGTGCGCCAGATGAGGGTGGGGTACTTGCCCGGTGCGTCAGGGTAGTAGATGTCGATCGAGAGCTTCACGCCGTCGCGCATGGGGATGCGGACGTTGTAGTCGGTGCGGACTTTGTACGTGGGCTGCGACAACTTCGACGCGTCCCAGAAGCGCGACGACTGAATCGCGGGCTCCGGCTGCGCGGGCTGCTGCCCCGCGACAAACGCCGGGACTGCCGCCAGGATGCCGGCACACAAACCGAACCGCGGTGCCACTGCTCGCCAGTGCATCTACCCCTCCGGTGATGATCGCTTGGTGACCTGATTGGATTCTGCCGAGCCGCCGGCACGCGGGACCATGCGCGCCAAAGGGCCGAGTGACAAGGCCCGCTGGCCAGCACTCTCTCCCCGGGATTCGTGCTGCGGGTGCCGGGTGCCACGGCTATACTGCCTGTCAGGGGCGAGAGGACACCCCCTCTCCACCACGCAAAACCAGGCTCAAGCCAGGAGCACCGCGCAGGCATTGGCTTCCAACGACCACCCAACGGCCGGCGATCCGGGCCACGAAGCCCGGGATCCGAGATTCTCGACCGGTGAGCATCTCGCCGACTCGGCGCGCGATGCGGGCGCGCTGCCCGTCGCACCGGGCCTGCCGCTCGCCTCTTCGGAGACGGCGGCGGTGCGGGCACCGCGAGAATACGAGCCCATCGACCGGCGTGTGGTGCTGCTCGCCGTCCTCTGCGTGGTGCTGGCCGTCGGCGCCACGCTGGCCGCCCAACTTCTCACGCGGCTCATCGGGTTCGTGACGAACCTGGTCTTCTATGGCCGAGTGAGCACAGAGCTGGTAGCGCCGGGTGGTGGACACGCGAACACTGCGGTGCTGCTGCTGGTCCCGATCGTCGGTGCACTCATCGTGGGCGTGATGGCCCGGTACGGCTCGGCGGCTATCCGCGGTCACGGGATTCCGGAGGTGATGGAGAAGGTGCTGGTTGGGGAGAGCCGCATCCCCGCCAGGGTGCTGTTTCTCAAGCCGCTCTCGGCGGCCGTGGCCATCGGGACGGGCGGGCCCTTTGGCGCCGAGGGACCGATCATCGCCACGGGTGGCGCGTTGGGATCGCTCATCGGGCAGTTCCTGCGCGTCACCGCCGACGAGCGAAAGATCCTTCTCGCCGCAGGCGCAGCCGCGGGCATGACCGCCACGTTCGGGACGCCGGTGAGCGCGGTGCTCCTTGCCGTCGAGCTGCTGTTGTTCGAATACCGACCGCGGTCACTCATCCCCGTTACGCTGGCCGCGGTGGTGGCAGCCGGTGTACGGGCCTTGTTCGAGGGCACCGGCCCCATTTTCCGCGTGACGCAGTTCGGTCAGCCACACGGCTCTGCGCTGGTGATGTATGCCCTGCTCGGGATGCTCATCGGAGCCCTGGCGGCGAGCATCACGCGGGTGACCTACGGTATCGAAGATGGGTTCGAGCGCGCGGGCCATCGCCTGGGCATTCACTGGATGTGGTGGCCGGCGTTCGGCGCGGTGGTCGTGGGCATTGCCGGTGTCATCGAGCCGCGCACGCTGGGCGTAGGCTACGACAACATCACCGGCGCGCTGAGCGGCACCATCACGGGTCAGCTGCTGCTGTCGCTCGTGGTCTTCAAGTTCATCTCCTGGGCGGTGTACCTCGGCAGTGGCACCTCGGGCGGTACCCTGGCGCCGCTCTTCACTATCGGCGGCGGCATTGGCGCGTGGCTGGGTGCGGTGGTGGCCGCCACCTGGCCCACGTTAGGCGTGGAAGCCGGTGTGGCCGGGCTGGTCGGCATGGCGGCGATGTTCGCCGGTGCCTCGCACGCGCTGCTCGCATCGGTGGTGTTTGCCTTCGAGACGACGCGTCAGCCAGTTGGACTCCTGCCCCTGCTCGCCGGGTGCACGGCGGCGTATCTCATCTCGCTGCTCATCAACCGCCACTCGATCATGACCGAGAAGCTGGCCAGGCGCGGCATGAGCATTCGCCCCGAATACGCAGCCGACCACCTCTCGCTGGTGCAGGTCAAGGACGTGGCCACGCGCGACGTGGTGACGCTCAACGCCGAGGACCGCATTGCCGACGTCCGGGCATGGCTGGCGTCGGGCGCCGGCGGGGCGACGCACCAGGGATTCCCCGTGCTTGACTCGGCCGGTCACCTCGTGGGCGTGGTCACGCGCCGCGACCTCGAGCGCGCCCCTGCCGATGCCGCGCTCCTCGTGCGCGAGGTTATCACTCGGCGCCCTGTGGTCGTGTTCGAAGACAGCACGCTCCGCGACGCGGCCGATCAGATGGTGCTGGCGCATGTGGGTCGACTGCCGGTCGTGAAGCGGGACGCGACGCAGCAGCTCGAGGGGATCATTTCCCGGAGTGACCTGTTGGCGGCGCACCAGCCGCGGCTCGATGCTGCGCATCGGGCGCGTCGGGTGCGGCGGTTTCCGGATCCCTTCAACCGGACCTGAGGGAGCCAACGACTCAACTGCGCCCGATCGCGAACCGCGCTACAGCGCCGTTGGGTTGCATTCAGATCCCTTCTACCGACCTGGAGAGGAGCGGGCACTCATCGCGAGACACCGCGCAACCCTGGCACCGCCTGGATGTCGTATGCGGAAAGACGGCCGAGCCCGGTAGTGCGGCCCGCGCCATGAAGCGAACTCCTGCCGCGACTGGTGGGCGTGAGAAATATCACGGGACGGGCTCAGTGCGTCGCGCGGGCAGACGCAGTTGGTAGTTAGGGGCCACAACAAGCTCAGCAGTGATGCCGTAGCCGGCGTGCCAGCCACACGACTATCATCCTCGCCGGCGACGCTACCCGGAGCCTTGGTGCCCACGCCACGGCGGGTGCGTCGCCTCACTCTCAAGAACGGAGACGTATGAGATCATCGTTCGGAAAGTCCTGCCCTGGGCGGCTGGTGAACCTGGTGGCGTCTCTCTCTCTCTCTCTCTCTCTCTGCGTGCGCGATTGACGCTCCGACTGCGCTGGCGGTTGATGCTTACCCATCGCTCATGTCAGAGGGCAAGTCGTCGACGCAGGCGCGACAGGGCGAACTGGCCCGCAGAGTCGCACTGGCTCTGCAGGACGATGCGATTCGGCAGCTGGTAAAGACAAGCATGCGGGACGCGCCGCAACGGGAATACAAGCTCGAGCTCAATGTCTTCCTCAGGGGCGTTGGCGCTCCGTTGCGTTCAGCGGCGGCCCTGCGAGCCGGTGTGACAGATGCAGCGATGCTGGCGGAGCTCAATGCACTGCCCAGGCTGGAGTTCTACATGCCGGTGTCCGCTCACCGGAAGTCATGGGACGGTGACAAGGACGTCATCGTCGCGACGCAACTTGAGGACACGGACGCGCCCATCGCATGGGATGTGAACGGGCGACGTGTATCCCTTGACCTGTCGACACCCCCACAGACTCCCGTGATCGTCATTGTCCCAGTGGAAACAGACTTCACGCGCGCTCTCCCGCCTTCGATCCTTGCGGCGCGCGGCGACGCACAGCGACAGACCATTGAGGATCCAGCGATGCCTCCCGGGTTTTCTTCCTATGCACTGGAATGCGACACCCCTGAGTGCGGTGGTGGCGGTGGTGGGAGCGGCTCGTTCCCTGCGGGCCTCTATATCACGTTTCAAAGGCTGGTTGACCAAGGTGAGCCGTGGACTCTTGGAGCGCCGGAGATCGAAGTCCACATCCATGGGCCGCAATCGAGCAGCGCGCTGCAGTACGGAGCTGACCTGGCATGTTCAGGAGATCGCGTCGGGTTCCCACGTGGGTTCAACCAGGACGCTGCATTCTGGAGCGGCGAGTCCCTTCTGTTCGATCAGTCACAGATCAACGCATACAATGCCATTCAGGCAAACGGGTTCAACGTGTCGGTCTGGGAGGACGACAACACCGTCTGTCAGATCAAGAAGGAAGACTTCAACCTTGCCGCGCGCTTCGCGGCGGTAGCGTCGGCAGCCGGTGGCTATGCGGCGGTGAGTGCCGCGACAGGCGTTGGGCCGACGCTTCTTGCAGCCGCGACGTTCCTGGGGACAGCCTACTCAAGCCTGACGTTCCTGTGGTCCAACGATGACTTCCTCGGAACCTACGTAAACGCGTCCGCGGTTGGCGTGTCGTACTCGGACGCCAATCACGTTCTCTACATCAACGGAGGGCAGGTCAATGGCCGCGCAATGCTCGTCACGCAGGCCGCCCACTAGTGGCCTGCAACTGAGGTGGGTATCCCTGAGGTTCACATGCTTCACATCCGTGTTCCTGGCGGCGTTGCTCCTACCCAGCCATGCGATTCTCGCGCAGCAGGATTCGTTGCGCGCCCGGCGCGCCGGCATAGCGACTGGGCCCAGCTTCTTCTACGGTGCCGAAGGGAACACGATCGGGGTGCACCTCGAGGGCAGCCTGGCACTGCGCATCAATGGCTCCAGGACGTGGCTTCGCACGGACGTGTCGTCGCACGTGTTTGGCGCACAGCGGTTATATCCGTGCCTGCTCGTGGTTCAGGGCTCCTGCTACTCGACATCGCGTCGGGCGGTCTTCGGCACGAGCGTGGGGATCGAGCACGGATTCGGCGGTGGAAAGGCGAATGCCACCCACGGATACTACGGCACGCTTGGCCTCACGGCACTCGTATCGGCTCGCACCGCGGAGCGGTACGCCGAATGCAACCCGGGGAGCGTCTGCCCCGATGAACCAATGACGCATGAGATCAACAACGTGGATCTGGGCGCAGTCGTGGGCCTCGGGCAGTCCTGGGCAGCGGGTTCCAGAGTGTTCTTCATCGAGTCGAGGCTGTATCAGCCGTTTGCGCAGAGGGACGACGCGGACCCCTACACGCGATTTCGCGTGCTGCCACTGACATTCGGGATTCGCTTCTGACGTGATCCGTCCACATAGGTGTGCGGGCGACACAGCCGCGTCCGCGCACCTCTCTCGCTACCTTCGGGGCACACCTCAATGCGAGTCGCCTGCGACCGGAGCCGAACGCCTCAGTGCTTCCGCAGGAACGCGATCACCGTGCTGTTGAACAGCTCCGGCCGCTCCCAATACGTCGAATGCCCGACCTCCGGCACGATCAGCGACTCCGCGCCCCGAATCCGCTGCATGAACAGCCGTAGCAGCGCCGGCGGCGTGTAGAGGTCCGCGTCGCCCGTGATCAGCAACGTCGGCGGTACGAGCGACTCGAGCGCGGCGAAGGTCACGCGCGTCCTCGCCGGCTGGGCCGGTGGCCGCCTGCCGGGTGCACGACTGAAGTGCTCGAGGTCGAGCCAGCGTCTGGTGCCCTCCGCGTTGGCGGCCCGATAGGACGGCCCCAGCTCGCGAAGGTCGGGCGGCAGCGCGCTGAACGACGACGGCAGCATACGGTCGAGCGTTGCCCGATACGATGAATCGCTGACGTTGCCGACGCTGTTCGCCACCGTGAGGCTGCGAAGTCGATGCGGAAACGACAATGCATAGTCGAACGACACGCCACCGCCGGCCGCGGTGCCCACGAGGTGAAAGCGATCGATGCCCAGGTGCAGGATGAGCGCTTCGAGGTCGCCGGCCGCGGTGCCCACGGGCCCGCCGCTGTCCACCGCCGTCCGGCCGTATCCACGCCGATCGTACGCGATGAAACGAAAGCCGGCTGCCGCGAACGCCGCGACCTGGTGCTCCCACACGCGCACGCTCCCGGTGCCGGCGTGCATGAACACCACTGGAACTCCACTCCCGCCTCCATCGAGATAAAACAGCCGCGCCCCTGGCACATCCGCATACCGCTCGACGACGCCGGGCAGTGGCGGCGGCGTGGGAATCTCGCGCTGCGCCGGCGTCGTGGCCGACTGTCCCTCGATCGCGCGCGACGTCAAGACACAAACGGCGGCAAGCAACCCGCGCGCGAGCATGCACCGGCGGCGATGTCGCGAGAGTGTCAGGCTCATTGGGAGGCGGAGTGGAGTGGCCGAAGTCGAGGGCGCCAACGTTAACGTTCCGCCGAGGGCCCGTCGATGGCCGGCTCCGCGGGAGGGCGGCTCGCGCCCGGCGCCGGCCCGATCGCGCGATACTCACCGGTCATGGCCTCCACCAGCACCGTGCTCCCCTCCTTCCGTCGCTCGACCAGCACATAGAGCAGGGGCAACACGAGGAGCGTGAGGACGGTCGACGTCATGAGCCCGCCGATCACCACCGTGGCCAGCGGCCGCTGCACCTCGGCGCCCGCGCCGCGGGCCAGCGCCATGGGCACAAAGCCCAGGCTCGCCACAAGGGCGGTCATGAGCACAGGTCGCAGCCGCGTCAGGCCGCCCTCCCGCACCGCGCCGATCAGGCTCGCGCCTCGTCGCCGCAGTTCATTGATGTAGCTCACCATCACCACACCGTTCAGGACGGCTACACCGAACAGTGCAATGAACCCGACGCCGGCCGAGATGCTGAACGGCATGCCGCGCACGAGGAGCGCAACCACGCCGCCCACCGCGGCCAGTGGGATGCCGGTGAAGACGAGTGCCGCCTGCCGCACGGAGTTGAACGCGGCAAAGAGGAGCAGGAAGATCAGCAGCAGCGAAAGCGGTACCACGATCGCCAGCCGACGTGTCGCGCGCTCGAGGTTCTCGAACTGCCCGCCGAACTCCGCCCGATAGGCCGTCGGCAGGGTGATCACCCTGTCATCGAACAACTGGCGCGCCTCTCGCACAAAGGAGCCGATGTCCCGCCCACGCACATTCCCCTCGACGATGATCAGGCGTGATCCGTTCTCGTGGCTGATCTCGGCGGTTCCGGTCACCTCCTCCACGCGGGCAAGCGTGCCGAGCGGGACGCGCTCGCCGGTGGGTGCCGTGATCAGCAGCGACGCGATCGCTTCAGGGGTGCGACGCGCCGCGTCAGGCAGGCGCACGGTGAGCGCAAAGCGCCGCTGACCCTCGAGCACCCGCGAGACCTCGATCCCTCCCAGCGACGCGACCGCGGTCATCACGTCTCGCGCATTGATGCCGTATCGGGCGAGCTGCGCCGGGATCACCGCGATCTGGAGCTGCGGCAACCCCTCCAGTTGCTGCGCCTTGAAGCCGGTGGCGCCCTCGACGCGCGAGACCGCGGCCACCACCTGGTTCGCGGATCGCGTGAGTTGCTCCAGGTCATCGCCGTAGATCCGGATGGCAAGGTCGCTCCGCACGCCGGCGATGAGCTCGTTGACCCGCAGCTCGATGGGCTGGCTGAAGCTCACGACAACACCGGGAATGCGCGAGAGCGCGCGAGTCATCGCCTGTTCGAGCTCCGCCTTGGTGCGCGCCACCTTCCAGCGATCGGGAGGAGTGAGCATGACGAGGACGTCGCTCACGTTCACTCCCATGGGATCGGTCGCGATCTCGGGGCGGCCGGTCTTGGAGACGACGTGCGTCACCTCGTCGGGAAAGCTGGTGCGGAGCACCTGCTCGATGCGCGTGGTCTGCCGCACGGACTCCTCGAGTGAGACTGATGGCAGTCGCATGACCTGCAGGGCGAACGAGCCTTCATCGAGCCGCGGAATGAACTCCGATCCGAGCAGGGGGACGAGGGCGCCACCGGCAACCACGGCCGCCCCGGCGGCGAACAGTACGCGTCGACCGTTCCGCAGCGTCCAGCGCAGCGCGGGTTCATATGCGCGTCGGGCCACGCGCATGAACCAGACGTCTCTCTCCTCGACGTGCGCGCGCAAGCCGAGGGAGACGAGCACCGGCGTGAGCAGAAAGGTGAGGAGCAGGGACCCGATCAGCGCGTACACGACGGTGAGCGCCATGGGCCGGAACATCTTGCCCTCGACACCCTGCAGCGTGAGGATGGGCAGGTAGACGACGATGATGATGCCAACGCCAAAGAGGATGGGCCGTGCCACCTCGGCACATGCATCGCGCACGGTGGCGAGAAAGGACTCGTCCTTGCGGCGATGCCCGAGCCGGCGCAGCGAGTTCTCGACCATCACCACGGAACCGTCGACCACGAGCCCGAAGTCGATGGCGCCGAGGCTCATGAGACTCCCGGCGATGCCCGCCTTCACCATCATCGAAACAGCAAAGAGCATCGACAGCGGGATCGCCAGCGCCACGATGAGCGCACCGCGCAGGTTGCCCAACAGCAGGAACAGCACCGCGATCACGAGCACCGCTCCCTCGACGAGGTTCCGCTGCACGGTGGCAATGGTGCGGTCGACGAGGTCGGTGCGATCGTAGAAGGCCCGCAGCCTGACGCCGGCAGGCAGCGTGCGTTGCGCCTGCTCGAAGCGGGCACGCGTGGCCGCGACGACCGTACGCGCGTTCGTGCCCATGCGCATCATCACGATGCCGGTGACGACTTCGCCGCGGCCGTCCATCGTCACCGCGCCCTGGCGGATGGTGGAGCCGATCGCCACGTCGGAGATATCGCCCACGAGCACCGGGGTGCCGCCGCGACTCGTAACGACGATGCTCCGGATCTGCGCGAGGTCCTGCACCTGACCCACGCCGCGGATCACCATCTGCTCCGCCCCCCGGGTCACGTAGCCGCCGCCGACATTCTCGTTGTTGGCGGCGATCGCGTCGAGCACGTCCCGCAGCGTGAGTCCGAACTGCACCAGGGCCTCGGGTCGCACCAGCACCTGGTACTGCTTCTCGAACCCACCGAATGCGTTGACCTCGGCGACGCCGCGCACGGCGCGCAGTTGAGGTGCCACGACCCAGTCCTGCAGGGTCCGGAGCGCGGTCGGGTCATCGCCCGGCGTGTCGCGCTCGATGGCGTACTGAAAGACTTCGCCCAGCCCGGTCGAGATCGGCCCCATCTCCGGCGTACCGATGCCATCGGGGATCTGGTCGCGCGCCTGCTGCAGGCGCTCCTGCACCTGCTGCCGCGCAAAGTAGATGTCGGTACCTTCGTCGAACACGATGGTGACCTGCGACAGCCCGAACTTGGAGATCGACCGAACCTCCTCGAGGTTCGGGAGTCCGAACATCGCCAGCTCCACCGGGAGCGTGACCTGGCGCTCAACCTCCACCGCCGACAGCGCGCCGGCGTTGGTATTCACCTGCACCTGAACGTTGGTCACGTCGGGCACCGCATCGATCGGCAGCCGCACGGCCGACCACGTGCCGACGGCGATCAGAAGGCCGGTCAATCCGAGGATCAGAAGCCGCTGCTGCAGCACGAACTGAATGAGGCGCTGCATTCCTAGTGCTCCCCGGACTGAAGCTCTGCCCGGGCCAGCTCGGACCGGAGGACGAATGCGCCGCGCACCACGACGCGCGCGCCGGCGACGAGACCCGACCTCACCACGATCCGTCGATCCACCAGCCGGTCGCCGACTTCCACGGGGACGACGCGAAACTCGCCCGGCGTGTCGCCAGGAACGAACACCGAAGGCTGGCCCTCCACGTCCTGCACGGCGTCGTCAGGCACGACCACCACGGCATTCGCGCCGGCCGGCACGGCGATGGTCGCCGTTGCGAACATCCCCGGCTTGAGCGCACCGTCGCCGTTCGGTATCTCCACACGTGCGCGCGCGGTACGCTTGGCAGGGTCCAGGACGTCCGCCACATAGACGATGCGCCCGGGAAAGCGACGGTCGACATATGCGGCCGTCGTGACCGCCACCGCCTGGCCGGGCCGCACCCGCGCAAAGTCGCGTTCGAAAATGTCCAGCTCGATCCAGACACGCGATAGATCCGCGATCGTGACGAGCGTGTCGGTGGGACTGGCCATCTGACCCAGACTCATGTTGCGAGTCACGACGACGCCGTCGAAAGGCGCGAACAGGTCGAAGTGCCCGCCGTCCCCGTGCCCGGCCCCAAGCACTCGCAGCCGGTCGGTGGCGCTGCGCAAGGCAGCCTCCGCGCGCCGAAGGTCCGCCTCGGCCTCCAGCAACTCCTTGCGGCTCGTGATGCCCTGCTGCTCGAGCCGGCGCTCGCGCTCGAAGTTCTCCCGCGCGATGCGCACCAGCGCTTCGGCCTGCTGCTCATCGGCGCGGATCTGGCCGACCTCGGGGCTCTCGAGCTCCACCAGAACCTGGCCCCGCCTGACGCGCGAGCCAAGGTCCACGCCAAGCTCTACCACGCGCCCGTCGGTACGCGAGCCCACGTGGCTCACTCGGTTGGCGTCGTACGTGATGGCCCCCGTGACCGACAGTGCCAGAGTGGACGTCGTATCGGCCACGCCGACTTCGATGCCGCCGAGCCTGACCGCGGCCGTGTCGAGCACCACGACGTCGCGTGCTGTCGGCGTGCTGCCTTCGGTGTCACGGGTCGACGCGGACGGTCCGCAGCCGAGGAGCATGAAACTGGCGACCAACACCGGGCGCTTCATCGGTCCGTCTCCTGCTGGCCGCGGGCGAGCGGTGCAAGGTCGTCGGCGCCGGGCGTCAGCGCGCCCGTCGCGAGGTCGAGCCTTACCCCGGCCTCCTGTTCGGCCAGCCATGTATCCCAGTAGCCCAGCTCCGCCCCCAGCAACTGGTTGCGGAGCAGGAGCAGGGTGGGAAGGGTGATCTTCCCGGCGCGATGGGCGGTGTCCAGCAGCGCGCTGTTTGTGCGCGCCGGCGCGAGCGCGGCGCGCGCATACACACGCCGAGCCTCGCGCGCAAGCGTGAGCGCTCGCACGGCTTCGGTCACCTCGGCGCGCACGGCGACCTCCGTGGCCGCGCGACCGCGGCGCGCGCGCTCAGCATCTGCGTCAGACCGAGCGCGGTTGCCCTGCTGCCGATTGAACACCGGAAGGCCGATCCCGACGCTGAGCCCGACTCGCGGATCGCCGGTGCCACGGTTGCGCTCTGCCACGGCGCCCAGGCGCAGGTTCGGGAGCGCGTCGCGCGCGGCCAGCCGCGCCTGCGAGCCGGCCTGCGCGATCTCCTCGCGTGCCGCGCTCAGGTCCGGGCGATCCCTCAGTGCTGCCTCGATCAACCCGCGCTCATCGAGTGCATTCGACTCGCCAGGCAGGGAGTCGATCACCACTGCGAACGGCCGCGCTGGCGCTTCGCCGAGCGCGCGTGCGAGCGACGCGGCATGTGTGGTCACCTCGCGACGCGCCGAGAGCACCTGCGCATGTGATCGTCCGGCCTCTACGGTCGCGAGCGTGGCCTCGAGTGCGCTGATCTCGCCTTCTTCGAGCTGGGTACGAACCGCGGCCGCCAGTGCGTCGTTGAGCCGCAGCATGCGCTCGGCGACGTCGAGGCGGGCCTCGGCAGCCGCGAGGCGGAAGAAGGCCAGCAGCGCCTCACCGATCACGAGGCGCGCGCGATCCCGGACCTCGAACGAGGTACGTGCGAGCCCGCGCTGCGCGGCTTCGACGCGCAGGCCTCGCTGACCTCCGATTTCCAGCTCCTGAATGAGCGACAGCTCAATGGGGCTCCCCTGGCCGGCCGGAGCCGTGCCCGGTGAAACCATCTGGAGTTCGGGATTGAAGGACAGGAGATGCGCCTGTCGGAGATCGCCGCGGGCGGCAGCAATCGCCAGGACGGCAGCGCGGAGATCAGGCGATCGGCTCGCGGCCCGCTGACGGACGTCGCGCGCCGAGAGAACGAGTGTGTCGCTGTCGGACGCACCCTGCGCGGGTGCGCGCAGGGGCGCTGCGACGCAGCAGAGCAGCAACAAACGGAGGCCAACATGTGGCCGAGGGCAGACAGAGACTGGCACAACCGACTCCCATGGATCGGTGGCCGAGCGGGCAGCGCACGCTGCGGGCCGGCCGGAGCGGCGGCCGATGTGCCGCGCGCTCCCGGACCGGGGCTCGACTCGTGATGTTGTCTGGGGGTCGCCACGTTCGTGGCGACAACGCGGGGCCACCCGAAATCGGGCAGCGCTCCGCGGTCGGCTCAGGCGATCGGCGGGCGCAACGCCGGCTCGCCAATTCGGCTCGGTGGCCGATGCGCGACGTGGATGGCGGGCGCCACGTTCGGCAGGCGTGGGGCGGCCTCAGAGGACGCGTCGGGTAGTGTCACGCCGTGACCGTGTCCATCGTGACAGACGTGACGCGTGTGCCCGGTCGACGCCGGGAGACCATGCTCGGCGGCCTCGTGTGCAAGCGCGGTCTCGCGGTCCGAGACGTGTGGGAGGCGGTCGTCAGCGCAGCCGTGTGAACCGCTGACCGGCGCCACGGTGGCTGGCGTCGCCGAGCGACCCATGTCTCCATCGTGCACGTCAGCGATCGCGTGCTCGGGCACACCGAGCACGAGAGACGACAGGAGCGCCAGGCCCCACCACCGTCGCTGCGACCTGCACGAGCGGATCATGTCTGCACGATATGCGTGTCGACGTCGACGTGCCACTGGGAGGACCGGCCCTTTCGACCGGATGCCCCCTCTTGGTGCCGCCGTCGATTCGCAGTGCGGCGCGGTTCCAGCCGTGCGGCGCGAACCGTACGTTGCAGCGTCTGACTTCGGGAGCGGCTTCGTGATGCAGTGCGCGCGCATTCTGCTGGTGACGGCCGCGCCGGGCGTCGATGCGGCGACACTGCTGCGGACGGTCGAGGAGCGCGGCGTGCCCGGCGCATCGTTTCACGCATGCGAGGCCACCGGTGTCTCGTCGTCGCACCTCATGGCACGGGACTACGAGAGCGCAGCGGCGGGAATGGCGACGACGATCGACCGATGGGTCGCATGCCTCGCTCGGCGCGAAGGACTCTGTGTGCTCGAAGGTCACGTGCTGCCCTCGACCGCCCGGGACGCATTCGCGCGCCATCACGTGGATGGTCACATCCTCGTGGTCGACGGCGCGCACGCCGATAGCGACGCGCCACTGGCAATGGGCGAACTGCTGAGCCTGCCCTCGGCAGACCGGGCGCGCTGGGCAACGGACCTGCGGACGGAGGCGCGCGCGCTCGAGCTTCCCGTGCTGGACCTGTCGCCGCGCGACATCGGGGCTGCGGTGGACGCCCTTCATGCACACATTGCGACGCTGGCCGCGGTGTAACGGGACGGCGCGGGCGCGCGCCATGGAGGAGGGACGATGAGCGAATACCAGAAGAACGCGCGCAACGCGAAGGCGCTGTTCACCCTTCGGGTCCACCGCGGCGACGGGATGTGCCTGCTGGCCATGAATTGGAAGCGCACCAGGCCGCCGACCGATTTCGTGGGCTTTGCCATCGAATACAAGGAGCCCGATGGCGATCGGTTCTACGCCCTCAAGAACCGCATCGCGTTTCCCACGGCCGCGGGCGACACGAATCCCAACCGGCTGTCCACGCGCCTCTCGCCGATCCAGAAGTTCCGGTGGGTCCACTTTCCGCGGAACGCGGAGCTGCCCGGCGAGTTCACCTATCGCGTGACGCCGGTGTTCATGAACGACCTCGATGAGCTGAGCTACGGCGAGCCACAGGTCGTGGAGATCGCGCTGCGGCGTGAGACGTATCCAAACAAGCTCAACGTTACCTTCACGCGCGGGTTTGTCTCGTCGCAGGCCTTCGTCGACAAGTACGTACTCGAGGGGCAGACGCCGACCGAGGCGGTGCGCATGCTGCTCCCGGCAAAGGCCGACGCCGGTCTGGAGTTCGTCCCCACGCACCCCAGGGCCAGTGCAGCGCTCGAGTGGATGGGCTTCGAGGCGCGGAGCGCGATCCTCGAGGTGCTCGACGAGGCCATCGCCGACCCCACCGCACAGGTGCGCGCGGTGCTCTACGACCTCAACGAGCCAGACGTACTCTCGCGTCTGGAGCGGCTCGGCCAGCGCCTGCGCATCATCATCGACGACGACGGGGCGCATGGAGAGGAGACCTCGGCGGAATCACGGGCCGCGGCGCGACTCGCCGGTACGGCAGCCTTCGTCAAGCGACAGCACCTGGGCAAGCTTCAGCACAACAAGACGATCGTGGTCGACGGCAAGCGCGTGCAGCGCTGCGTCTGTGGTTCGACGAATCTCTCGTGGCGCGGATTCTTCGTGCAGAACAACAATGCGATCGTGCTGCGGGGCGCCAGAGCGGTGCAGCTCTTTCGTGCGGCGTACGATCACTACGAAGCCAATGACACGGCAAAGGCGTTTGGCGGAACGAGCTCGGCTATGTGGAGCGACCTGCAACTCCCGGGCATCGACGCGCAGGTGAGCTTCTCGCCGAAGGTCAGGGAGCATTCGGCACTCGAGGCCATCGGCAAGGACATCGCCGATCAGACCACTTCGAGCCTCTTCTTCTCGCTGGCCTTTCTGTACCAGACGCCGGGCGCCATCCAGGAGGCAATCGCCAAACTGCAGGCGGACGATCGCGTCTTCTGTTACGGCATCTCAGACCACGCCGTGAAGGGCCTCACGAAGGACGGCGACCCCAAGGGAGACGCACTCGGCGTCAAGCTGCAAAAACCCAGTGGCCGCGTGACGCTCATCCATCCCGAGGCGCTGTCGAAGCACCTCCCGCAGCCGTTCAAGGCGGAGCCGACCGGCGGGGGCGGCACGCGCCTGCACCACAAGTTCATCGTGATCGACTTCGACAAACCCACGGCGCGTGTGTACACCGGGTCGTACAACTTCTCGAAGGCCGCGGATGCGTCAAACGGGGAGAACCTGCTCCTGATCCGCGACCGTCGCGTCGCCGTGAGCTACGTGGTCGAGGCGCTCCGCATTTTCGATCACTATCACTTCCGGGTGGCGCAGGCGGACGCGAGCAAGGCGCGCACGCGCCTGCACCTGAAGAGGCCGCCGCGAAAGCCCGGGGAGCATCCATGGTGGAGCGCAGACTACTCCGACCCCCGAAAGGTGCTCGACCGCGAGCTGTTCGCCTGAGCCCGGCGCGAGCGGGCTCGGCGGCACCGGTTGGGCTGTGGTAGGGCGCGCGCTGACGCGGCGTACTCCCTCGCCCGACTGACACATTCGTGTCCCCGGGGCCACCTTGTGAATACGCGAGACTGATCGAGCGATGAAGAGGAGGGCAGATCATGAAACGCGTCGACATTGCCATCGAGCAGGTCATCTTCGAGCACTCGCCCATCGGATTGCGCCCGCAACTGAGCCGGGTGCGTGGCGTCTCGAAGGTCGAGGTGGATCCCGGTGCCTACGTCGCGCACATCACCTACGACGACGCACAGCTCACCGTCGATGACGTGCGCTCGCTGGTGGACGGCTGTGGCTACGGCTACGGCGCCTGCACGGACCCGGTCGACCTCGAACACGTCTGACGAGCGGTTCACGTGCGCGACGTCAAACGGGCGTCGCGCACGTGAACAGGCCGGTGACGGCTAGGGCACGTCCGGCTCCACGCGCACGTGGCCCCACATGAGCCGCCACGCGATGACCAGGCACGCGACGGCGCCGAGGGCCAGCAGCGACTTGCCAAGAAGCTGTTGGTCGCCGAGGAGGTAGTTGCTGCACAGACGCTCGGGGGCGATCAGGTAGAGCCAGCCGAGTCGGAACGCGCTGGCCACGGCTTCGAGCAGGACCACCCCGCGCACGACGAAACCGGCCCGTGGCCAGCTCAACGCGATCGGCACGCCGACCAGGAGCGGCACGCTCATGAACTTGAGCGCGGCCGTCGCTGGGTCATCCACGGCGGCGTCCAGCATCCGTGGCAGCATCCATACGGCGCTGGCCAGTGAGGCAAGCAGCAGCCCGGGGACACCGCCTCCGTCCCATTGTGCCAGCGCTCGCTCCACGGGGGCCGGCACGGCGCGCGCCACCATCCAGCCCGCGGCGCCAAGCAGCGGAAGTTGCACGAGCATCTGCGCGGTCATCGTCGCCTCCAGCGCCGCGCGGAGCGGCGGCGCGAGGAGCGAGAGCCAGAGCACGCCGCCCACCAGCGCGAGCGGTGGCCGATGCGTCATGATCCGAGACGATCGGTCACGTATCGCGCCGCAGCCGGCGCGTCGTTCCAGTCCACGATGGTCACCAGTCGCCCGGCAGGATCGACGACAGCGATCGCCGAGTTGTGGACGAACCCTCCAAGCCCATCAGGCACGGCGGTGACGCCGAAGGTGCGCATGAGCGCCTCGAGACCCGTCGCCTCCGTGGGCCGCGCGGCAATCCACCCGGCGCCGCGATCGCCGGAGTGGTGCAGGTAGTCGGCGAGCCGCGCGGGATCGTCGTGCGCCGGGTCGAAGCTGACGCTCACGAGCATCACCTGTCCGCGGTTGATCGGTGCGGCCAGGCTGTCCTGGAGCCTGGCGAATGCGCCACCCTGGGCCACGCACCACGTGGTGCAGCGCGTGTAGATGAAGTCCACCAGCAGCCAACGCCCGCGCAGAGCGGTGAAGGGCATGCGGCTGCCGTCGGCCGATTCCAGCGCCACAGCGGGAACGGGGCGCGGGCGCGCACGCACGTCGAGGCGGCGCGCGGTCTCCGTCGTGAACGCGCGGAACCCGTCGGTGGCGAACGCCAGGACCGCGACGCCGGCCGCCAGGATCAGCAGGCTAGCCGGAACCGCCCGCCGTGCCGACAACTTGTCCATCCCGCGTCGGCAACCGTCCGAGGAGTCCGGCCGTGATGCGCGCGGCAAAGAACACCATGCCGAGCACCACGAGGATCGCCCCGACGGATCCGAGCTTGTCCGTGCCTGTCCACGCGGGCAGGTGCGTCGCCATGCGGCGCGCGACGCTCTGGTGGCCCGCCTGGAGGAACGCGAACACAAAGATCAGTGCACCGCCAAGGTAGACCAGCAGGCCCGCCCGGTCGGAGGCCGCGTCTGGTGCGGCGCCCACTCGGCTCCCGATGACGTGGAACATGAGCGCGAGCGTCATCGAGAGCACGCCGAGGAGCAGGTAGAAGTGAAAGTGCCCTGGCACCCATTGCGTGTTGTGCATCACGAGGTTGTTGCGCACGGTTCCGTCGAGGATGGCCGGAATGATGCCGGCCGCCCACCCAAAGAGCGAAAGCACGAGCAGGCGCGACGGCATCATCCAGCGCATGCCGGAGCGGTACACGTTGGTGAGCGCGCCGTACGTGGTCACGAGGAAGACGGGAAAACCGGCCATCCACGAGATCACCTGGCCCATGATGGTGAGCCAGCGCGGCTGGGCGAAGTCCATCATGAGGTGGTGCGGATACACGATGATCACGAACAGTGTGCTCGCGGCCCAGGACCACAGGAACGGCCGCGAGATGGGGTACGGCTTGCCGGTGTAGCGCGGCAGCAGCTCGTACACTGCGATCACGCCCATGTAGATCGTCGCGTTGATGTACATGTGCCCGAACCAGTAGGTCAGGTTCTTGGCGAGCAACGCGTCCAGCGTGACGCTCGGGACGAAGACGTTGATGAGGCTCATCACGAGCACCACGGCGCCGGCGAGAATGCCGAGCGAGTTGGCGATGATGACCATCGTGCTGGCGACGACCGTTTTGGGGTGGTCTGGGTCGATCGTGCCACTAAACAGCCACTGCAGGCCGAGCGCGCGTGCAAGGTTGCCGTGGACCCTGATGATCGCCGCGGCGGCGTCGAGGTAGAACAGGAGGCTCCCGACGCCGATCAGCAGGTACCCGAGGAAGAACAGGGCGGCGGTCTGCGTGCTCCAGAGGCCCATGCCGCGCACCGGCAGCGGATACAGGAAGGTCCACAGGCCGCCGTAGCCGCCGATGAAGATCGCGGCGATGATGCACAGCGCCCCGAGCATGAAGAGCACGTAGTTGGCGACGAACGCCCATCGGTGCAGCGGCACGTACTTGCGCAGGAAGAACCACATCACCGCGGTCGTGATCAGCGAGGCTGTGCCGACCATGCCCGCCCCGTGCATCGACAGGAGCTTGTAGAAGAGATCCGGCGGCACCGTGAGCCAGGTGGCCTGCGACATGCGCATGGTGAGGCCGATGAGCATCATCACCACGAACAGGGCCAGTGCGGTGACGACGTAGAGGTTGAACGCCACGCGGTTCGCGCCGTCGAGCCGTTCGTCCTCGGGGTAGAGCGTGAGTGCGGCCATGATCAATTGCCTCGTCGGGTCCGACGTCGATGGATCAGCGGTGGCGCGCCAGTCATTGCAGCATGGGCGCCGCCACCTGGAGGGTGACCAGCATCGGCGCGTGTCCCAGACCGCAGAACTCCAGGCACTGCACCGTGTAGGTGCCGGGTTCCTCGAAGCGGTAGCGCAGGACGTTGGTGTACCCCGGCATGGCCTGCGTCTGCGTCGCGATGTGTCCGTCCGGTGCGTAGATCGCGAATCCGTGGTTCACGTCAGCGCTCGTCACCCGAAACTCCACCGGGCGCCCCACTTCCACCGTATCCGGGTCGATCTTCCAGTACCACTGCCCGGCCGTCACGTCCACCACCTGCTGCGCGTCGCTTGTCGACCGCTGAGACGCGATGGGGAACGGACGGAGCGTGGCCCAACTGCCGACAGCAAAGACGGTCAGGAGGGCCACGAAGAGCAGTGTGCGCAGGCGATGTGCCGTGTGCGCGGATCGCGAGGCGGCGTTGGCGTCTGCCGGCTTGCTCGCCTGGCTGATCACGTACAGGAAGGCCAGTGCGACCAGGCCGATTCCCACGAGGGCAACCGCCCAGATCCTGTCCTGGATGGTCATGTCGATCTCCACGCTCCGGTGTGAACTTCGACTACATACGACGGGGGCCAGGTCGCGTCAATGCTCGAACTCGCTCCCTCCCGTGGCGACGCACTGGCACGCACGTCCTGCTGCGAACCCCAAGGAGTCTCGCGGGTGAGCCCCGACCGGCAGGCGGAGAATCCCCTCTTGCGGGATCGTGCGTGCGGCCCACGGGCCTTGCTGTCGCAGGTGAACGGTCGTTCGTTACCGGCATGAACCCCATGCGAGCCACGAACCCCTGATGAGCGACCCCAAGGAGACCTGGACGCAGGTCGATCGCTGGTACGAGGACCGTCTGCAGCTCAACGACCCGGTGCTCGACGCGGCACTGGCCGCGAGCAACGCCGCCGGGCTTCCACCGATCAGCGTCACCGCGGCGCAGGGCAAGCTGCTGCAGATGCTGGTTGCTCTGCGGGGCGCAACGCGGATCCTGGAGATCGGAACCCTCGGCGGCTACAGCACCATCTGGATGGCGCGTGCACTGCCGCCGAGTGGTTGGCTGCTCTCGCTGGAGATCAATCCTGAGCACGCGGCCCTGGCGCGTGACAACATCGCGCGTGCGGGCCTTAGTGATCGGGTGGAGGTGCGGGTGGCGCCGGCCGCGGAGTCCCTGGCCGCGCTCGTGCAGGCCGGGGTGGAGCCGTTCGACCTGGTCTTCATCGACGCCGACAAGGCGAGCAGCGATGCGTACGTGGCCTTTGCTCTGAAGCTCTCGCGACCGGGCACAATCCTCGTCGTCGACAACGTGGTACGTGATGGGGCCATCACCCAGCCCGCGCCCGCCGACGCCGATATCCGCGGCCTCCAGCAGATGCTTCCGCGCTTCGCCGACCAGTCGCGGATCGCGACCACGGTGATCCAGACGGTGGGGAGCAAGGGGTATGACGGCCTCCTGATTGCGGTCGTTGGGGGTTGACGACCTGGCGAGCGCGACCCGGAGTCGACGCGCTGCCGACGTCGCTGTGCCGACGCCGGGGCCCGTGGGTGCGTGCGCGAGCGGCTTCTCAAGGCGCCGCCTCGTGCGCGTTGTTGTCGCTCACGTGCCCCGTTGCGATAGCATGGGAGTCATGCTATCGTGGGTAGGTGATACGATCGTTCCGGGGTGCCGGCACGGAGGATGTCTTCAACGGTGCCGACACGAAGTCTGCTCGTCGAACCTGTGCGTCGGCGATCTGGCGGGTGGCGCAGCGCAAGCTGGAAGCCCTCGACTCGGCGGAGGACCTCAGCGATCTGAGGATCCCTCCAGGCAACCGGCTGGAGGTTCTGCGGGGTGATCGCGTCGGCCAGCACAGCATTCGCATCAACGATCAGTACCGGATCTGTTTCGTCTGGACCGACGCCGGTCCAAGCGACGTCGAGATCGTCGACTACCACTGACTGACCGCATCATGGTTCGCATCCCCACGCACCGCGCGCCCATACACCCCGGAGAGATTCTCCAGGAGGAGTTCCTCATTCCGATGGGCGTCACCCAGCGAGAACTCGCCGACGCCATTCGGGTGCCTTACCAGCGCGTCAACGAGCTCGTCAACGGGCGACGCGGCATTACCCCGGAGACCGCCTTGCGTCTGGCCAGGTACTTCGGCACGACCGCGGGGTTCTGGATGAACCTGCAACAGCGCTGTGCTTTGTATGACGCGCAGCTCGCGGCATCTCGCGAGTTGGCTCAGATTCACCGTCGCCAGGCCACCACGCGCCGTGCGGCACGGAGAGCGGTATGACGCTGTGTGGCAGCAGCTGAGAGTGCTGCTGATGGCGATGCCGCCTTCCCCCTGGCGTTGTGCATGGCCGAGCGCAAGCGGCAAGCAGTGAATAGCAGGGCGAGGCTGGTACCCCGTCTCGCGTCTGAGTTGGCGGAGCGGACGCTAGGGGCAACGCCCGACTCCTCAGAGTACCTCGACTGACGTGACGCGCGCCGGCCGGCTGGCGGCGCTGACGCACCGCAGGGAGACGATCTCCCCTTGGCTGGCTGCGGACCCTCTGGAGAAGCTCAAGGTGCGGGCGAACGGACAGGACGTCCCGTACCACTCGCTCCTGAAGGTCCAGCTGCCGAGCGCGTGGCCTCGGACCGCTGCCTTCGCCGGAGCCGCCGAGCGATGCGTGCCCGGTTGGACAACCTCTGGCGGCTCATCCGGAGGGCGCCGCACCTCCGACCCGCGCCCTCCGCTCGAACCAGCGCTCCAGCCTCCCGAGGTGGTGCGGCAGTCGCAGCACGCGCCTGGGCGTTGGCGCATGCTCGGGTGCACGTCGGCATGATCGCTCCGGCCCGAGACTCAACCCGGTTGGTACCGAAAGCGCAGAGGTGGTTTGGAGCCGTACAGTCGCAACTCGACGCGGCGGCATCGGGTGTCAGGCCCTTGCGAGCGCTATATCCGCCCGTATATATCGCGTGACGCGGCCGTCACCGTCGCGGCGCGGGGGCGAGGTGACGCCGGAGGTACTGCACGTCGGCGGCAGGTGCGCGACGACCTTCGTGATCTCGCGCAGGCTTGGGGCCGCGCCGACCTCGATACGCGCCACCGCGTGGTGGGCATGTTCGAAGCGAAAGGGCCATTTGGCATCGCGCTGGCCGCACGATATGCGGCGTCGAGTGGGCGGCCGTTCTCCCTGGTCGTCGATGGCGACGTCAACGGTGATGAGGCCAACGGCAACGATCTCGCTTTTCTTTTCGATCCCGACGACCCGGCCACCGACCCTGCGGTGGCGGCTTCGATGCGGCGGTTGCTCGCCAACCGGAGCAATCGGGCGCGCGCATACATCGCCGCGAACCTCGGCCGCATCGCCGGCCGCAACGTCATTGCCACGCCCTGGAACCACCGCATCGATGTACGAGCGCGTCGCGATGTCGTCGTCCTTGGTGGCTCGCGCCTTGGTGTCACGCTCGATGTCTTCAACGCGGCGAACCTGATCAACCGTCGGTGGGGCGCCCAGTACGTGCTCCCCATGGGGATCTCGTCGCAGAATCCCGTGGTCAATCGCATCCCGCTCCTCCGTGTGACCGGATTCGACCCCGCGAGTTCGACATTCCGATACTCGGTGAACGAGCAGGCGGGTGTGCTCGCGAAGGGCGGGGAACCGTACCAGGTGCAGCTGGGTCTACGCCTGGCGTGGTGAGTGTCGCGATCCGCGGGGCTCGCGGTGCTACGCTCGTTAGGCCGCCGCGCGCCGCTGCGACGGCGCCACCACGCCGACAACCTCCGCAGCGACAGCGCGGTCCCCGCCCACGCCAGCACGCACCCAACGGTACTGAACAGGGTCGCGAGCACCTGACCCGTCAGTGCGAACACCTCGGCCGTGTGCCAAGCGCGTGGTGGAGCGAGTGCGATAGCCTCTTTTCCAAGGCCGACTCGATCGGCCTGCTTCCCTGGTCCACTTGGGCCCACCGAGCGGGGATTCCCGACTCGTCTGCGTTCATCGATTGTATGGTTGACGCCCGAACTATCGCTCGCATCGCGGCGGATGTCGCAGATGCGCGCCGCCTGGCCGTGACTGGAACGCCGACTATACTTGTCGCAACGACCAGGTTTGAATCGAACCCCGGCTTGGAGCGAATGTCGGCGGTAGTTTCGGCGAAGCTCAAAGAACTCTCCCGCCGCTGATCGGCATATCTCAGTCTCCGCATCATGTCCATTCGAGCCTGTGCGCCAGTTCTCCTCGGCTGCCTGACGTTGGCCTCGGTGTCGGCCGCGCAGGTGCGTGACTACGGCAACCGGCCGGCGCCGCGCACGTGGCACCTTGGACAGCAGCCCGCGCTGAGAATCGACCCAGACGCTGTGCTGGAGGATCGTGTGGTCGGAAGCGTCTCCGGGATTCACGTTCGTCCGAACGGCGACATTGTTGTCGCTAGCGAGGCAGCCGGTGCACTTCTGATGTTCAACCGCCAGGGGACCTACATTCGGACCTTCGGGCGCCCGGGACCCGGCCCCGGCGAATTCGACAGGGTGCCGTGGATGCTCTTTGCCTACCGGGACACTCTTGTCGCCATCGACAACAGCGGAAAGGGACAGGTCTTTTCAACGAGCGGGGAGTTCGCCAAGCAGATCCCTCGCCCGCTGTCAACATCAGAACTGTTCCCGGAGATTGTCGGGGTTTTCGAGGATGGCTCGGTGATCGTCTCCGCCTACTCTCCCTCGTCTGCCACGGACGCGGATTCTACCCTCGTGGAGCGCGTTGTGTGGAGACAGCGCCCACGAGCAGACACCCTTGAACGGCTGCTGGCGTTTCCTGGCTACTATCGCAAGCGGATCGGAGGAAAGCCCGTCTCCGTGCGTTTTGACCCCAGCGGAGTCCTAGCCGTGGGTGCGAGAGCGCTGTGCATCGGATACACATCCCGCTACGACATCGGCTGTTTCGACGACTCAGGCAAGCCGATAGCGCGCGTTCGCCGCTCCGTGCCTCGAAGGCCGATCACTGAGGCGGACAAGGACTATCTCCGACGAGATCATCTTGGCTCCAATCCTCGCGCGTCGCGGCAACGCTTGGAGGAAGAGGTGAGGAGGACTCGCGTCGCAGAGTGGGCGCCGCTCTTCGGGAGTGTGAGAGTCTCAACGTCCGGTGAGCTGTGGGTCAGCGAGTTCGACCCATCGACATCGCAGCGGGGCGCTGGGCAGCTGCTCGCGCCATCCAAGCCGGTCAGGTGGGACGTTTTCTCGTCGCTCGGAGACTGGCTCGCTCAGGTGTGGCTACCCGCCTTCTTCTACCCGTGGGAGTTCGGCAGCGACTACATCGCCGGTGTCGCCTTCGATCAAGACGAGGAGTACATCGAGATACATCGGTTGCTGCGAACCCCGGTGCGTCGTTGAAGGCGGCGCCAATCACAGCGTGGTCGAGATGCAGCACGCGACGCCGCGCGAGCTACGCCGCGACGCCTGTGCGACGTCGCCACCACGCCGAGAACCGGCGCAGTGAGAGCGCGATGCCCGTCCACACCAAAACGCACGCCACGGCGCTGAACAGGGTCGCGAGCACCTGGCCCGTCAGCCCGAACACCTCGCCCGTGTGCCCAAAGCGCGTCCAGGCGCGGATCTTCCGGCTCGTGCTGAGCGATGAATAGTCGCGCACCTGCAGCACGGCGCCGGTGCCAGCATCCAGCACCAAGGTGCTTCGGAGGTCCGGTCGATAGGTGTTGCCTTCGGCGACAGCAACGAGAGCGGCGGTGTCACGTGCGGCGGCCGCCGTGATCGAGATGGACCGCCACTCCGGAACCTGCGCCGCGGCCTGACGCGCAAGAACGTCGAACGAGGCGCGCGCTGGCGCCGGTTCGGTGTCGCCAGCGGGTTCGCCGCGCCCTTCACCAGCACGTGCGCCGGCACCGGCGGCCCCTGCGGCACCTCGCGCGCCACCTGTGGGGCCGGGCCGCGATGCGGCAATGGCCGCCTCTCGCTCTTCCGGGGTGCCGGCAACACGATCGAGCCAGCGCCCTGGCCACTGGTAGGAGATGAACACGCCGGTCGCCGCAATGAGGAACAGCGGGATCGCCGACCAGAAGCCGAGTGAGTTGTGCCAGTTGAAATCGCGCGGCTTGCCCTGAAGTGACCAGCTGAACACGGTGGTGGACTTCACGATGGCGCGGGTCCATCGGCGCGGCCACCACAGGTAGAGCCCCGACACCGCGAGGAGCGCAAAGAGCAGGTTGGCTGCACCAGTGTACTTGCGCGCGGTGGCGCGCGCTTCGTCCGACGTCACGCCCACCCAGCGATGCCATCGCCGCAGTCCGCTGAAGAACGCCTGACCGTCCCCGCCAGGAGGGACGCTGATGTCCTCGCCGGTGTACGGGTTCATGACGAGCGGCGTGCGTTCGCGATCGCGAAACCGCACGGTGACGTTGTCGAGCGGATCGGCGCGGAGCGACACACTCGCGACATCGCCGGGCGCAGCGTGGTGAAGAGCGAGCAGTGAATCAATAGAGAGCCGCGGAGACGCGGGCGCCTGGGTCAGCCTCGGCGCGCCGTCGAACCAAAGGATCATCTGGCGCTCGAAACCGAGCATTACTCCGGTCACGGACATGAGCAGGACGAGCACGGCCGTGGCCACGCCGATGGCCAGGTGCGACCAGAACAGGACGGTACGAAGGGCCGCCGCGCTGCTCGTGATGAGCGCGATCGGCCCGGAGCGGCTACCCGGCATATGTGTGTTTCATGGGACTTGGTCGGCCTTCCTGGGAGGGCGGGATGTCGTCGCGCCAAGGGCTCGACGGTTTGGACGCAACGGGCTTGGAGCCCGTTAGCCCGCCCTTACAAGATCCGCGCCCCCTGTTCATGCAAAGTTTAGGACGAGGAGCAAGCTAAACCCTGAATGAACTACGGCTAGCCCTCCGCTCCCGGAGCGCGTGGGAACGGTCGCAGGGGCGAGGTCGCGCGCGGGGGCGCCCAGCGACTCCCACTTGGACGAACCTCCCCGATGGGCGCCCTCCCCGACCAGCCGGACGGCTCTGCAAGCCAAGGCCCCTCGCGCGACGGGCGGGCGAGGAGCCTTGGGGACTGAATGATCTGTCTACTGCGCGGTGTTCACACAGGTCCCGCCGGTGCCCAGCCCGACGGCAAAGCGCAGGACGATGAGCGCGTCCGCGGCATCGAGGCCGCCGCTGCAGTTGGCGTCGCCGTGCGGCATGCTCGTGAACGTCGCGGGCAGCCGAATCTGCGCGAGGGCCTGCTGGATCAGCAACGCATCCGCCGCGTTGACGATGCCGTTGCGGTCCACGTCGCCGCGCAGCACCGGCGGCTCCGTGGTGAGCGGGAGCGACCAGATACCGCGCCCATACGTGCCGGCGACGATCCGATTGGACGCCGCGTGGTACACCAGGTCGGTGACCGGCACGCTGGGGAGGCCCTGGGTGAGGCTCCAGCTCTGGCCGCCATTCACCGTCTCCCAGACTCCGACGTCGCTGCCGATGAAGAAGCGGTCCCGAGTCGGCGTGAACACCACCGCGTTGACGGGAATGTCCGGCAGGTTTGCCGAGATGTTGGTGTAGTTCAGGCCACCGTTCACGCTCAGCGCGACCTTTGGAGCGCTGAAGCCGGACCAGGTGATCAGGAAACGCAGTGGATCGTTGGGGTCGTAGGCGACATCGGAGACGGCGCGAGAGACCAGGGTACCGATGGCCCACAGCACACCGCCATCGCGGCTCAGTCCCACCTGCCCGGTGGCGGTGCCGATGAGCATGGTCTGCGGCGAGCCACGGTTGATGGCCATCGCCGTCACGTTGCTCTGGAACTGGGGCGACATTTGCGCCCAGTTGGAGCCGAAGTCGGTCGATCGCTCGATGGCGAGCGTGCCGGCGTACACGGTACGCGGGTTCAGCGGGTCGATGATGAACGGCGTGATGAACGAAGGGCGGAAGCGATACTGCGGCTGCAGGGGCTGGAACGACCGCGTGCTCAGGTCGTGGCGCTGCAGGTTGCCGTTCTGCGAGGACGTCAGCAGCAGGTTGGGGTTGGTGTAGTCCATCATCGCCCATCCACCGTCGCCGTAGCTGATGCCGGCCCAGTGCAGGGCCCCGTTGGACATCATGCTGCCGTTGTCCTGCGTGCCGCCGACGACGATGCTGGGGTTGGTCGGGTGCACCTGAATGCCGGGATAGAACTGCGTCGCGGTGATGCCGTTGTTGAGGCTGCGCCAGGTGTCGCCGCCGTTGGTCGACGTGAAGATCCCGCCGTCACACCCGGTCACGAGTCGTCGCGGGTCGGTGGGGTCAAAGGCGAGCGCGTGCCAGTCACTGTGCACGTTGGCCGCGATCTGCTGGAAGTTCTGGCCGCCGTCGCGCGACCGGAACAGTCGCACGCCACCGATGATCACGCGGTTCTCATCGTCCGGATCGACGCCGATCACGAGGTTGTAGCTGCTCTGCGTCCCGAAATCGATGAAATCGGACTGAAACATCACGCCGTTGGCGGCGAGGTTGACCCAGCTCTGTGTCACATCGTCCCAGCGCGACAGGCTGCGGAACTTCTCGTTCTGCGGGTTGGCCACGAGAGTCCAGAGCGCCGTCGGCCGCGCCGGGCTCACGGCCAGGGTGGTGCGACCGAGTGACGTCGGAGTGCCCAGCGACCCGGAGATCCGCACCCAGGTGAACCCGCGGTCCGACGATCGATAGACGCCGTTTTCGGTGGCGCCGCGGAAGGAACCGATCGCGGCGTAGAACACGGCCGGGTTGGTGGGATGCTGCACGACGTCGGTGACCTCGCCGGTGAGCACGCGCGTCCAGCTCGCGCCGCCGTCGCTCGAGTGCAGCAGCCCCACACTGGTGGCGGCAAGCACGGTCGTCGCGTTTGCCGTGCCGGCGGTGGCGCGATCGACCGCCATGCGATACACCACCGATCCGAACTGCGCGCCGAGTGACAGCAGCTGCGTGCCGACGCGCGTCCAGCTGTCGCCACCGTTGGTGGACTTGAGAATGCCGCAGCCGTCGGTGAGGCCGAGCCCCGAGGGGTCGAAGATCTCGCCCGTGCCGGCGTAGATGATCCGCGGGTCGACGGGGTCGAACGTGATGGCCCCGATCGACGTGGCGCACTCATTGTCGCTCACCGCTTGCCACGACGCGCCACCATTGACGGTGCGCCACACGCCCGCGCTGCCCGACCCGGCGACAATGTTCCGAGGGTTCTGCGGGTTGATCGCCACCGAGGTGAAGCGACCCTCGTCGGTCATCGGACTCGACGAATACGGCGTGTTCATGCTGATGAACCCGGACGGCCCGATGGGTTGCCAGCGCTCGCCGATGCTGCCGGACGCATAAGCCCCGGCGCGGACGTTGCCGCGCAGCTCACGCATTGCCGCCACCTTGTCGGCTGGCATGCGTTTGAATGGATACGCGCGCATGTTGACGAACCATTCGAGGCGCTCGCGATGACTGCCTTCGCGCATGTCTTCGACGCTGGGGCGCTGAGCCTCGGCGCGAGAGCCCGCCACCGCGGCGAGGAGCAGGACGGCGAGGCGTCCCAGGGCTCGGATGAAGGGCGTGGAGGTCATCGGATCATCGTCAGGGTGAGCGGGTTGCTGGCGCCACGTGAGGTGACGACGATGACGTCGTACCGGCCGGGGAGAAACCCGGATGGGCGTCCGCGGGATGCTGTATCCGTGTAGGTGAGCGGCAGCACGACGCGCATCGTGGTGCCGCTGCTGTCCGCATCGACGCCGAGGACTTCGGCGGGGCCGACGCGAACCGTGTTCCCACCGGCGCCAGGGGCAAAGCCGCGGCCGGTGAGCGTGAGCGTCGGAATCGCCCCCTGACCGATTGCGATCGTGTCAGGCGCGATGCGTTCGAGACTGGGCGCGACCGTTGCCGTCGACTCGGCGCGCGAACGTGCGCAGCCGGCGGCGATCAGCAGGAGTCCCGCCAGCGCGTGACGGTGCGTCATCGGTTGGGCTCCTTCTGCTGTACGCGCATGCCCTTGATGCCGCTCAACAACTCGGCGCGGCCGTCACGGATGTCGAGCGAACGCGTGAGCTCGGCGAATCGCGTGCTGTGCAACTCGTCGATGGCGAGGGCGATGCGGCGGAGCCCGCGTGGATCCTTCACCCTGGCCTTGACGCGAAAGAGCAGTCCCTCGCGGAGGCCGCGATCGCTCGCGCCCGCAAGTCGCCAGGCGCCGGTCACCGGGTTCACCGCACGCAGTGCACCATCGCCGGGCTCCTCGGCTTCCATGACATCGAGCTGCAGCGAATCGTAGAGCATGCGGGCCGTGAAGCTGCCGATCGCGCCACCCTCGGGGAGCGCCGCGTAGGCGGTGACGGTCACCACGTCTCCCACGCGCGCGGTGGAATCGGAGAGCACGAGTCGCGCGTTGGCCGGCACCGGTGGCGCGAGCGGCTGCGGCGGGGCCACGGTCACGCGGTCGTCGCACGCAACGATCAGGGCGCACACCGCGAGCGGGAGCAGGAAGAAGCGGGTCATGGACGTCATGGCACGAGGGGGATGTTCACGCCGGTGGCGCGACCGGCAAGGTTGACGAGGTTCACGCTCACGACTTCCTGCGGCGTGATGACGATCTCGCGGTCGACGAAGAAGTCGGGCTGGCCCGTGTTGATGCGTATCTTCGCGAGCACGACCTGCCCGGTCGCGCCCGTCGCGTTCACATAGCTGATGCGCAGCGTGTTGAAGCCCGTGTCGAACCCGATCTGCGTACCGGGCGAGCCCTGCCACGCGATGCCGCTGTTCTTGACGAGTTCCTGCGGCACGCCCACCAGGATGGTCGCCGCGCCCACGGTCGTGCCGCGCGTGTCGAGGACCAGGTCGAAGTCGTGCGAGAGGCCGGGCCGCACGACGATCGGCACGAGTTGCGTCGTCATGACGACGGGGCCGGTCGCGTCGCGCGGGACCGTCACGTACACCGAATCGCGCACCGACGGGGAGCCGGCGCCAAAGGCGCGGACCCACGCGCTGCCGGGCGCCATGGCACGGAGCGTCCCGTTGCTCGCCACGTCCACCACGGCGGCGTTGGCCGAGGTGTAGACCATCGGCACTCCGGGCATGGGCGCGCCACCGGGCCCGAACGCCGCGGCCGTGAGCGGCAGCGATGTGCCGGCGTCCATCACGTAGAGCTTGCGCGTGCTCGCGCCGTACAGCACACCCGACACGCCGGTGGGAACGGGGAGCTGAACGCCGACACTCCCGGTGGTGAGCACGGCCTGCGTGCCGCTGCTGAAGCGCAGCCTGAAGGCCGGTGGCAGCGTACCGGGGGCGAGATAGGTGAGCTGCTGATACGTGGCCACGCCGGCGGCATCGGTGAGTGTCGACTCGTTCAGCAGCTCACCAGAGGCGTCAAGGAGCGTGGCCCGCACGAGGATCCCGCTGCGCTTGATCAGGTTCCCCGAGGTGTCGGCGGCCTGCAGCACGGGCTGCTGCGCAAAGGGCACGCCGTGCGCCACCACGGGCGAGGGCGGCTGCAGCATGACGAAGCCGCGCACCGGTCCAGGGTCGAGCTGGATAGGCGCCGTCAGGGCGCTCGTGAGCCCGGCGGCGGCGAAGGAGAGCGTGCGCGGGCCCGAGAGCCCAACGATCTTGAGCAGGCTGAACGTGGCAACGCCGGCCGCGTCGCTCCGCACCGTGTTGGCGACGATGGCGCCACCGCCGGAGGCGATGGCCGCGGTCACGTCGCGCACGTCGCCGACGGCATTGCCAAATCGATCAGCGACCTGCACGCGGATGGGCTGTGCGAACGGCGCCGCGTTATCTGTCCGGGCAGGCTGGAAGGCAATGGCGAGCGACGCGGCCGGCCCGGCGAAGAGCGGAATGATGCCCGTGGTCACGCTGGCCTGGTCGGCCGAGACTCGCAGTCGTTTGTCACCGATCAGACCTTCGACGGCGAGGGCTGGAAAGGTGGCCTTGCCGGTAGCGTCGGTCGTGGCCGTGCCTCCGGCCACGCTTCCGCCACCCTGGGCCATGCTGATCGTGACCGCTGTGGACGGTTTGGTAAGCGCGTTGCCGAACGCATCGCTCACCGTGGCCTCGACGGCTGGGACGACGACGATACCCGCACGAGCGGTGGCCGGGACGTTGGTGAGCGTGATGGCGGAGGCCAGGCCTGGGTCGACGGCGATGGCGCCGCTCGCCACCACCGGCAGTCCCTGGCTGGAGAAGGCGAGCACCCGCGTGCCAATCGTGCCGCCGATCGACAAGCCGGTGAAGGTGGCAACACCCGCAGCGTCGGCTGTGGCCGAGCCGCCGGAGATCGTGCCGCCTCCGGTCTGGATCGTGGCGCTGACCTGCACCCCGGTCGTTGCGTTGTTGAACTGGTCGACGGCCCGAAGCGAGGGCGCGGGGTTCATGGGAACTCCCGCGCGCACGGTGGCCGGTGCGGCGGTCACGAACTCAAGCCGAACGGCCGTGCCGGCGCGCGCGGTCACCACGAGCGCACCGCTGGCCGGACCCGCGGTGGCGGTCAGCGTTTGCGTGCCGGCTGTCGTGCCCAGCGTCCAGGCGCCTGACGAGGCTCGACCGGCGTCGTCGGTCTGGGCGCTCGTCGAGGCCAGGGAGCCGGCCGACACGGAGAAGCTGACGCTGGCCCGCGCCACCGGGAGTCCGTCTGCGGTGCGAACGAGGACCGTGACGGCTGGCAGCGCGACCCCGACTGTGCCGGTTGCGGTGCTGCCGCCTTCGAACGTGACCGACGCAGGAACGCGGACTGGGGGATTGGTGGGGCCTGGGCCGGTGTTCCCATCCCCCCCTCCACCGCAGGCCGCGAGGAGTAGGAACAGGAGTGCTGCTGCCGCCTGCACGACGGTCGGTGAGCCCGGTACGCGCATCGATTGTCTCCCAAAGCCCATCGCGCCGGAGGGGCGAACGGGTCAGTCTGGCCCATGGTGGGCGTGCATGGAGCGCGCGCCGCGACCGGGACGCCCTCCGAAGGGACAGGCGCATTGCGGCGATCGCGCGGCTCACGGCCTTGCGACCGAGCCGCGGTCGGGTGCCATGGTTCGAGCAGGTACGGCGATCCGTGATCGTGCCGCACGATGTCGGTGCCGCGCACCACGCGGCGGTCCCAGGAAAGAGGGCACTGGGTGAGCGTCAGTCCGGTCGGTGCGGCTACTATCCATAGATGCGCTCATTCGACCTGTCCCGCGCCGCCCGACTGTCGGCGGCCGTGTTCCTCGTTGGCTGCGCCTCCGGGCGAGCCAACGTCGCCACCCGCGATGTCCCGCCGCGGCTCGTGCACGCGGTGATTCCCGCACCACTGAACACGGAGCCGCGCGGCGGCGAGCCGTTCGTGGTGGATTCCATGACGCGAGTGGTGATCGAGACCGACGCGAGCGAGGAGGTCGCGCGGGTGGCCGACATGCTCGCGGGAATGTTGTACCTGCATCCGGCCGCGGCGACGCCAGGCAGCGCACGCGTGGTGGGGCCGCGCCGTCCGGAGGTGACGCGATCGATCGCTGGCGCTCCGCAGGCAGCGAACACGGTGGCGCTGAAGTTGGTGGCCGATCGGTCGTCGATGCCCGCGGAAGGCTACGAGCTCGACGTCGGTCCCGACCACGTGACGTTGGTGGCCGTCGATGTACGCGGTCTGTTCCATGGTGTGCAGACGATCCGTCAGTTGCTGCCTCCGGCGGTCGAGCATCGCGACGCCATCGGGCGGCGATTGTGGATGCCGCCGGTTCGCATCGTCGACGCGCCGCGGTTCTCATGGCGGGGATCGATGCTCGACGTGTCCCGCCACTTTCTCGGGCCCGACGACGTCAAGCGGCACGTCGACCTGATGGCGCTCTACAAGCTCAATCGCCTGCACCTGCATCTCTCCGACGACCAGGGATGGCGCATCGAGATCAGGTCGTGGCCAAACCTCGCGCAGATGGGTGGGCGCATGGAGGTGGGCGGCGGCGTTGGAGGGTTCTACACGCAGGAGCAGTTCGCCGACATCGTGGCCTACGCGCGTTCGCGTTTCATCGAGGTCATTCCGGAGATCGACATGCCGGCGCACGTGAATGCAGCGCTGTCGGCGTATCCGGAGCTCAGCTGCGATGGGGTCGCGCCGCCGCCCTACACGGGGATACGCGTGGGGTTCAGCGCACTGTGCAGCGACGGCGCGGCCACGTGGCGTTTCGTGGATGACGTGGTGCGCGAGATCGCGGCCCTCGTGCCGTCCCCGTGGTTCCACATCGGCGGCGACGAGGTGGAGAAGCTCACACACGAGCAGTACGTGCGATTCGTCGAGCGCGCGCAGGGGATCGTGCAGGCGCACGGCAAGCAGATGATCGGTTGGGGCGAGATCGCGACGGCGAACCTTGCTCCCTCCACCGTGGTGCAGCACTGGCGAGCGGACTCGGCGCACGTCCACGCGGCGCGCGGTGGCAAGGTCATCCTGTCGCCCGGCCCGCGGATGTATCTCGACATGAAGTACGACAGCGCGACGGTGCTCGGGCTGCGCTGGGCCGGGCTGATCGACGTCCGCCAGGCCTACGACTGGGAGCCAGCGACGTTCCGGCCCGGCGTGAACGAGACGGCGATCCTTGGCGTCGAGGCGCCGCTCTGGTCCGAGACACTGGAGACGCTGGCCGACTTCGAACTGATGGCGTTTCCGCGGCTGGCGGCCGTGGCCGAACTTGGGTGGTCATCGCCGGCGGTGCGTGGCTGGGAGCAGTTCCGATGGCGGCTCGCGGCCCACGGCCCACGGCTGCAGGCGCTCGGCGTGAACTTCTACCGGTCGCCGCAGGTTCCGTGGGCTCGTTAGGCGCGAACGCTGAGGCCGCCACGCCGAGCGCGCTGCACCTTCCCCGTGCCCGTGCTGCTACTCGAACTTCTCCGGGATCTGGTCCCATCTGTTCGGGGCTGGAGTCAACCCGATTCCCTGAGAGGAGGCGTCCATGCGATCGACCCTGCTCACCCTTGTGTTCCTCCTGCCAGCGGCCTGCAACTCATTCATTTCACCGACGCGTGAGTCTCTGCTTTCCGTGGTTGGCGAGCAGGTCACAATCTCCTCGTCGGCTGGGCATACGGTGCTGGTCGTACCTGCGGTCCTGGCAAACTCCCTCGAGGAACCGATCTCCTTCTCCTACTGCGCCATCGTTCTCGAGCGCGAGACCGGCGAGAGGTGGGAGCAGGTCTGGGCGCCGATCTGCTCGCTCGGGACCGATACCAATGTTCGCGTTGAGCCCGGTCGCCAACTCCAGTTCGTCGTGACTGCGAGTACCGCAACCGCGCCAGATCCAACCAGGTGGGGGCCTGCGACGGTGGACGGCACCTACAGGGTTCGCGCGTTCGTGGCACGCCCGGGGGGAAGTCCGCCGCTCCTCCCTTGGTACAGGACGGTTTCGCAGCCATTCCAGGTGACGCACTAGAGTGGACTGTGGCACCTGAATGCCAAATGCGTTCGATCGACCGGGGAGACCCGGAGGCTCCTCCTGTGAGACGGTATGGGAGTCAAGGTGAAGCGCACGTCGTAAACGCCGGAGTGGCCTGAGTGGGCAATCGGGCGGACCACGACCCAGAGGTGCGATTTGCAGTTTGGCTTCGGTCACGTCGCTTGCCAGCGGTGGCCGCCTGCGCCGTATCCGCTTGACGATCTTGCAGCAAACCATAGACTGGAGACGTCACCGGAGACGACCATGCGAGCACACGCGCTTCGCCTCGTTATGCTGACGCTCATGTCGATCGCGAGCCGAACCGCCCGAGCGCAGGCTCGACCGGACCTGAGCGGCACCTGGAGCGTGCCGACTGCCGCGGCGCCCCGGCCCACCGTGGCCTCCACGGGTGACGCGGCCTTCCGGACGGGAGACATGGGGAGCGGGTGGGGCACCCCGCTCACAATCCGGCAGCGAGGCGATTCCCTGGTGCTCGAGTACCCCTGGTTCTCCACCTACGACCTGCAGCCACCGGTGCGTATGGCGGTAGCGCTGGACGGGTCCGAGTCGCCCAATACCCTGATGATCGGCCACGCCGAGGTCATGCACCGTTCGCGCGCTTCGTGGCAGGGCGGGGCGCTGGTGATCACGACCAGCTGGCCGGCGCCGGCGCTGGGCCGCGATGCGCGCGTGGAGGTGCGGCAGTCACTGCGCCTGCCGGCGACCGATACGTTGATGGTGGAGACGATGCGTGACGCTGCGAGCGGAGCCGCCGCCACCGTCACCCGCACCACGCTCGTGCGAATGCGCCAGAACGTGCCACCCGCCTAACGTCGCGGGGGCACCCAGGGGTCACGGGCGTTGGGCGCCACGTTGGGGAAACGCTCGAGACTCGCGGTGTATTCGGCGACGATCCGGTCGAAGGTGCCGGGCGCCCACGGGTTGGCGTCCTTGATGTCGGTCTCCTCGCGCGGGTCGGAACGCAGGTTGAACAGCCGCACGAGCGGAGGCTCCGTCACGCGAGGCTCCGGCATGAACGCGTAGTGGAACTTCCAGTCCTTCCATTTGACGGCGCGCACCTGCGTCCCGGTGAAATAGAGCACGCTCTCGCGACCTGAGGTGGAGCGCTTGCCCTCGAGGAACGGAAGGATGTTGATGCCGTCGATGGCGCGGTCGGTGGGAAGGGTCGTGATGCCGGCGGCCGCGGCGAGCGTGGGAAACAGGTCCATCTCGTGGACGATCTCGCTGGAGGTGCGGCCGCGGGGAAAGTGACCCGTCCACTTCGCTACGCACGGCGTGCGGATGCCGCCTTCCATCACGGTGTTGTAGAAGCCACGCCATGGGCCGGAACTGCCGCGCCACGGGCGCCGTCCTTCCGCGCCGTTGTCGGTGCACCAGAGCACGATGGTGTCGTCATCGAGCCCGAGACGCCGGATGGCGGCCGTGATGAGTCCGACGTTGTAGTCGACATCGGCCATGGCGTCGCCGATGTCGCCCGCGCCGGTCTTCCCCGCAAAGTCCGGATGCGGGAGCGTGGGGAAGTGCACCTGCGTGAGTGGATAGAACAGGAAGAACGGCTTCTGCGCTCGCGCATTGCGCTCCATGAAGGCGATGCTCCTCATGGCGGCTTCGCGGTCGAGTGTGCGGCGTGTCGCGAGATCGAAGACCTTGGCCTTGGTAGGCGGCCCGCCGGCCTTCTGCTCCCATATGTAGGGCGCCTCGACCTTCGACGCATCGTAGCCCGGCAGCGTCGTCGTCTGCGCCTCGTTGCTCGTGTTGGGGATGCCGTACCACTCGTCAAAGCCCTGGTTGATGGGCGTGCGCCCCTCAATCCAGTTCGTGCCACCGAGATGCCATTTGCCGAACAGGGCGGTGGCGTAGCCTGCGGACTGGAGCAACTCCGCGATCGTGACTTCCCACTGCGTGATGCCGCTGGGCTGCGTCGCCGCCGAGCGGATGGCGTACCGGCCGGTGAGCAACGCGGCACGCGACACCGTGCAGGAGAACTCGACGTTGAAGTTGTCGAGGCGTATGCCCTGGGCGGCGATGCTGTCGATATTTGGAGTCGGCACGCCGCGTACGCCGCCGTAGGCCCCCACCTCCCCCCAGCCAAGATTGTCCGGGAACATCAACACGATGTTCGGACGGCGTGGGGCCTGCGCCGCCGCGGGATCGGGCGCGGCGAACATCGGCGACAGCGCGAGAAGGGCTGAGACAATCCGTGGCAGCCTGGCCATGCGCGGGTCCTTGCGGAAGGCGACAAGAAGTTAGGTCGGCGCCGCGACTTCCGCAGCAGCCACCGTGCATGCTCGGTGGCGCACCCTGCGAGGCTGTTGTCGCGACGCAGCAAGGGCGTCAGACGCAGGAGGCCGGTCCGCTCCGTGGTGCGACCGACAGCGAGTCGAAACCAGCGGCCCGGCGCCGGATATGCGAACCGCCCTTAGAGGCCGAGGCCGCCCCGCGCGGCACCACGCACGACCTGTTCACGTGCGGCGACCGTCGCGGATGCGCTGCGCGAGGTTGGCGGTCTCGCGTGAGGGAGCGCCCATGCCCTCGCGCCGGAGCGTCGCCTCGAGCCGACGATAGTCGGCGATGGCTCCAGCAGAATCGCCGAGCGTGGTGCGGGCCGACATCAGCGCGCGCCACGCGCTCTCGCGCAGGGGTTCGCGAGCCACCAGCCTCTCGAGCACGACGATGGCCTCCGCGGGATGCTGGCCGTCGTGCAGCGCCGAGCCCAGGCGCTCTGCGGCATCGGCAAAGAGGCGCGAGAGGCGGTCGCGAATCTCGAGCTGCCAGTCGCCCACGCTCTCACCCTCGAGAAACTCGCCGTGGTACCGCTCGACCACGGTCCGCAGCGCGTCGACGTCGCCCTTCCCGCGGCGCGCATCGCGCAGTGCGGCCTCGGCGGACTGCTCGAAGGTCGCCGCGTCGAACGTGACGGTTCCAGGCACGTCGAGCCGATACCGATCGCTGTCGAATCGCACCCACTCGGGATGACCGATGCTCCGGCGAAGGTGGTGCAGCGCGACGTGAAAGTTGTTGCGTAGCTGTGTCGGCGAGGCATCGGGCCAGAGCCACACGCCCACCTGCTCCCGGCTGAGTCCGTCGCGGCGGACGAGCAACGCCACCAGGAGTTCGCGCGCCTTTGAGTAGGCCCAATCCCGCCGCGCCATCGGTACGCCCTCAACTCGAACCTCGAGTGCGCCCAACGCGCGCACGTCGAGGGCATGCACCGGTGTCAGCGGTCGTTCCACCACGCTGGCGCGGTACTCTCCGGTCTGCAGCGTGGGTTCGGGCTCCGTGGGCCCGCCGAGTCGCTCGCCCACTTCCATGGACAGGTCGTGCGCCTGGACGGCCGTCAGCGTTCGGCCGATCCCGAAGATGCGATCGTGGGCGGCGCTCCCGAGTGCCTCGCGCACGCGCGCGACGATCGGTTCGTGTTGCTGTCGGTCGATGCCCCACATCTCCGCACCGATCGCGTCACGGATTCCGCGGGCAGCTCCATACAGGCGTGCCGCGTCCTCGCACGCGCCTTCGTGCGCGGCGCTGGCCGCCAGCAGCTCGATCGCGCGCGCGGTGAAGAGCAGCATCGGGTCGCGCCGCATGGCGTCGAGCGCCTCGCGCAGCAGGGATCTGGCTCGTGGCCAGTCGCCGGTGGCGGCAACTACGTTGGCGAGCTGCTGCAACGCGATGCCGAGTTCGCGCGCCTGGCCGAACACGCGCGCTACGCGTACGCCCTCTTCGGTGACGCGAACGGCCTCGGAGAGTTCGCCACGCGAGGCCAGCGACTGGCCCTGCAGCAGGAAGTTGAGGCGCAGCCCATACAGGTCATTCGCCTCACGCAGCCAGGGCCTGGCGCGGAGGATCACCGCCTCGGCGCCGGGATCGCCAACGTGGTTGAGCGCAATGCCCAGGTAGTTGCGCACATTGGCCAGGAGCTGCCGGTCGCCCTCGCGCTCGGCGATGACCTCGGCTTCTTCGAGGAATCGCCGCGCCTCCTCACCCCGCGCCTGCAAGGCGGCGATCGCCCCCGCGGAGAACAGCAACGCGGCACGGTCACGCGTCTCTCCAGCGGCCTCGGGAAGAGAAAGGGCACCATGCAGCCATCCGGTCGCCTCGGGCCACAGTCCCGTGCCGAACCAGAACCAGTAAAGCAGGCCGACGAGTCGCAGATGGAGCTGCACGTCGCCTTCGCGCGTCCACCGCACCGCATGGCGCAGGTTCTCGATCTCGGCGACGAGCTTATCCATGGCCGCCGGTCGCTCGGGTGTTCGCAGGCGCGGTTCGAGTTCGCGCACCAGATCGACGAAGTAGCTGGCATGCGCGTGCATCCGATGCGCGACGTCTCCCGCCGTCGTCAGGCACTGCTCGCCGTACTCACGCATCGTCTCCAGCAACCGGTAGCGCGTGCCGAGCGGTGTCTCCACCACCTCCACCAGCGATTGATCGATCAATGCGGCGAGGAGGTCGAGCACATCGTCGCCTGCCACGTCGCCCCCGGCGGTGACGGACTCCGCGGCCTCGAGGGTGAAGCTGCCGCGAAACACACTGAGACGCTGGAAGAGCCGCCGCTCGGGCACGGCGAGCAGGTCGTAGCTCCAGTCGATCGCGGCGCGCAACGTTTGCTGGCGGGGCAGCGCGGCGCGATTGCCCGTCGTCAGGAGCCGGAAGCGGTCGTCGAGCCGGTTCGCGATCTGCATCGGCGACAACGCGCGGAGGCGGGCCGCGGCGAGTTCCAGCGCGAGCGGAAGCCCATCGAGCCGAGCGCAGATTTGCCGCACGGCGTCACGGTTGGTAGTCGTCAGGCGGAACGCAGGAACGACGGCACGCCCGCGCTGCACAAAGAGCTGCACGGCTTCGCTTTCTTCGGCATCGGTGCCGGCGCCCAGGGACATGGGGGGGACGAGCCACGCCGTCTCTCCCGTGACGCCCAGCGGGGCCCGGCTCGTGACGAGAACACGCATGCGAGGCTGCGCGCGCAGCAGCCCATGCACGAGCGCAGCGGTCGCGTCGACCAGATGTTCGGCGTTGTCGAGCACTAGGAGGTAGGGACGCTCACCGATTGCGGCGCTAATGCGATCGACGGCCGGCGCATCGGATTCGTCGCGAACGCCCATCGCGGCGAGCACCGTGTCGCCCAGGCGTGCCGGATCCGACAGCGGCGCGAGTTCGACCCACGTGCCCTCGATGTCCGTCGCAGCGGTCTCTCGTTCGACGACTTCGAGTGCCAGGCGCGTCTTCCCGCTGCCGCCCGCACCTGTGAGCGTGAGCAACCGCGTGGCCGACAGTGCGTCACGGACCGCGGCAATTTCCCGATCGCGTCCGACGAAGCTGGTGACCTGGATTGGCGCGCCACGGAGGCGGAGCGAGCTGGACTGGTGGGTCGAAATGGGCCGTTGTCGCCGATGGGGTGCTGAGCTGGTCCTTCCCGCGGCGTCCGCGGATGACCGGATCAGTGCTGACCAAGCCTAGTGGCGAGCCAATCAAGGTCAATGATGCAACAGGGTTCGATGGCGATGACGGAGCCCACGCGACCGGGAGACACGGCGGCGTAGGTGGAAATGGCGGCAAGGAGGGGTGTCGTGGCGAGCACCGGCCCTTCGATGAATCCGAGCGCATCAAGCACGCCGTCGAGCCACGAGTGGTGGGCCGCACCCTCGTCGAGCGGACCAAGCATCGACCTCAGGAACTCGGCGGGAACGACCGGCGCGAACACGCGAGCCACGCGACCCACCTCGCTCACGAGGGCCTCGTCGAGGGGCGGCTCCGCCAGAAACAGGAGCGGCCGGCCCGCCCCGGAAACCAGGAACTCCGAGGGCCTCCCGTTGGCGATCACGATCGCTCGGCGCAGGGTCGTGGTGAGGTCATTCATGCTGGACAACGCTGGGGCCTGCCGCATACCGCCCGCGTAAGTGCCCGGCCGTGGGACCCGATTAGGCGCCCATTAAGCGCCCCGGGTCATCGTTGCGTGTGTCCCAAACCAACGACTCGCGAGGTTCCATGTCGACCTTCTTGAAAGACTTCAGGCACGGCCGTTCGGCGCGCCCAGCTCGCTGTGCAACCGCTGCACTCCTGCTCTCGGTCCTCGTCGCGGCCTGCGCGGGCGGTGAAGGCGCTGGCCCGAGCCCGGCCCCGACCGTTGCGCAGGTGCTGGTGCAGCCGGCCCAGCATGCCCTCGTCGCAGGACAAACCGCGACCTACATCGCGCGCGCTCTCGACGCCCAGGGCGTCGAGGTGTCGGGTCGCGCCGTGGAGTGGACGTCGACCGATCCGGCCATCGCGTCGGTGTCGGTCGTGGGTCTCGTCACGGCGCTTACGCCGGGCACGACGACGATTCGCGCCACCGTGGATGGCAAGACCGGAGCGGCGGCACTGGAAGTGACGCAGGTTCCCGTGGCCGCCGTCGTGTTGGATCTCGCGACCGTTCAGCTGGTCCCTGGCGATACGCGCACGCTCGTCGCGACGGCCACGAGTGCCACGGGGGCGGTGCTCCCCGGCCGCATCGTCACGTGGGCGACCGGCGACGCCGCCGTGGCCACGATCGATGGCGCCGGTCGTGTCACCGCCGTCGCCGTCGGCGAGACACAGGTGAGCGCCACGATCGAAGGTCGCATCGCGCACGCAGCGGTGAGTGTGCGGCCAGCCCCCGTCGCCACCGTCACGATTTCGCCGACGCCGCTCGTGCTCGAGGTGGGTGAGAGACAGCAACTGACGGCGGTGGCCAAGGACGCGCGCGGCACGATTCTCCAGGGCCGCGTGGCGCAGTGGTCGGTAGACAACGCGACGGCGGTCACGACGCCGACGGGGCTCGTGACGGGCATGCGCCACGGGTACGCAACGATCACGGCGACGGTCGAAGGGGTGTCGGTTTCGATCGGCGGAACCATCATCGAGCCCACGCCCACGGATCACGACCTCGTGTACTATCGACAGTCGGTGAACGGCAGCGCCGAGCTGTTCGTGCTGCCGCTCGATGGCATTGCCGATCCGGTGCGCATCAATGCGGGCACGGTGTCGCGCACGCCCACCGCGTCTCCCGACGGAAAGCGCATCGCGTTCGCGGTGGTGATGGAGGAACTCGGCACGGGCACACGGGTGGACGACATCTTTGCGGTCGACCGCACCGGTCTCCACATGAAGCGCCTGACGAGTCTCGACGGATTCGACGACCTTCCGGACTGGTCGCCGGTGGGGAACCGGATCGCCTGGCATCATTGGGAGCGGGGCGGCCGCTCGGACATCTGGGTGATGGCCGCGGACGGGAGCGCGCAGGTGAACCTCACGGGTGACATGTCGGCGAATGGCTTTCGGAGCGCGCCCTCGTGGTCGAGGGATGGTCAGCGCATCGCGTTCTCGCAGTCCGAGAGCGGACCGGGCGGCACGACGGCCAGCATCTGGACGATGCGCGCCGATGGGAGCGACAAGCGCCAGGTCACGAGCACGACGACGGGATTCGACAGCTCGCCAACCTGGTCGCCAGATGGCCAGCGGCTCGCGTTCCTGCGCTACTACGGCGCCGAGGCGGACATCACGATCATCGACGTCACCACGCTGGTGTCAACACGCCTGCCGGTCCTGGGGCTGGAGTCGGGCCCCTCGTGGTCGCCGGATGGCACGCTGATCGCCTTCTCTCTTGGTGGTCGTGGCGATCTCTATACCTTGCGGCCCGACGGAACGGGTCTGCGACTGCGAACGGTGAACGCCGCCTGGGGCGGAGGGCTCGCGCCGCAATGGATCAAGCGGTAGTTGGGTGGGGGCTTTAGATGAACGGGCGGCGCTCGACCCGTCCATCAGCCTGCCTTCGATCTGTCGCCCGCAGCCGCATCAGAATGGCCGTGCCATTCATAATCGGCGCGTTGGAGGATGCATCGCCCGGAGTCGTCGTGATCGACGATGAACCGCGCGTTGAACGGCGGCGGAAGCCTAACGCCCACAGCTCACGGATAGCCAGCTTCAATCCGGCGCGCGATCTCCGACCCGACGTCGGCCGTTGATCGTGCGGGACGCTCCGCTGACGCGACGTCCGGCGTCAGCCACCCATCATCGAGCGCCGCGGCCACGGCCGCCTCTACCAGGCGTGCTTCGGCGTCGAGCGCGAACGAGTGGCGCAGCATCATCGCGGTGCTCAGGATCATGCCGATCGGGTTCGCGATGCCGCGCCCCGCAATGTCTGGCGCAGAACCGTGGATCGGTTCGTACAATCCGGCCGGTGGCCGACCATCGACCGCCTCACCCAACGACGCCGACGGCAGCAGCCCGATGGACCCGGCGAGCACCGACGACTCGTCCGACAGGATATCGCCAAAGAGGTTCTCGGTCACGAGCACGTCGAATCGGGCCGGCTCGCGCACGAGGAACATGGCTGCTGCGTCCACGTAGAGGTGATCGAGGGTGACGTCGGGGAACTCGTCGCGCATCACGCGCTCCGTGACCTGGCGCCAGAGTCGAGAGGTCTCGAGCACGTTGGCCTTGTCGATCGACGTGAGCTTTCGGCGTCGCGTAATGGCGAGCCGCGCCGCAACGCGCACGACACGGGCGACCTCCAACTCCGAATACCGGCACGTCTCCCAGGCCACGTCGCCCCCGCGATGCCGGTCGCCATAGTAGAGCCCCCCGGTCAGCTCGCGAACGACCACGAGGTCCACGCCATCGAGCACCTCGGCACGCAGGGGCGACATGCGTCGACCGGCGTCGAACAGCGGAACGGGCCGCAGATTCGCATAGACGCCCATGAACGCGCGCAGCTCGAGCAGCCCGGATTCGGGTCGCACGGGCGCCGCGTTCCACCGGGGCCCACCCACTGCGCCGAGGAGCGTCGCGTCCGAGGCGGCGACCACGTCGCGCGTTGCGGCTGGCAGCGCGGATCCGGTCGCGTCGATCGCGGCGCCGCCGACGAGCGCGGGCGCAAACTCGAAGCGATGTCCCGCGACGCGGCCGACGGCCGTCAGGACTTTCACGGCTTCGGCGGCAACCTCGGGGCCCACGCCGTCGCCGGCGAGCAAGGCAATGCGTGCGTGCATCGGGTCAGCCGGTGGTGGCGATCGTGGCCGGATGTCGTGCCTCGAACGCCGCGATCTCGGGAGTGGCACCGAGGAGGAATCCGAGTTCATCGACTCCATCGAGGAGGCAGCGGCGCGCGAAGGCCGGAAGCGTGAAGTCCCAGGACATCGCGCCCGCTGACACGGTCATCGTGGCCAGATCGACGCGGATCTCGCATTCACCATTGAGTCCGATCGCGACGAGCAGGGAGGCATGATCCTCGTCCGTGAGCGCCACGGGGACGAGCCCGTTCTTGAGCGCGTTGCTCCTGAAGATGTCGGCGAACGATCGGGCGATCACCACACGGAAGCCGAAGCCGGCGATGGCCCACGCGGCGTGTTCGCGCGAGGAACCGCATCCGAAGTTGCGGCCCACGATGAGAATGCGCGCGCCGGAATGCGCCGGGTGATCGCGATCGAACGGCGCACCGGACGGTGGCGTCGTTCGCCAGTCGGCGAACAGGTGGCGACCGAGTCCTGCCCGGGAAGTCGTGGTGAGGAAACGGGCAGGAATGATCTGGTCGGTGTCGACATCGTCGCGCAACAGCACGACCGCGTGTGAGGTGAGTCGGGTGAAGGGTTGCATCAGCTGAGGGTCCTCACGTCGGTGATGCGGCCGACCACGGCCGACGCGGCGGCGGTGAGCGGGGATGCGAGAAAAGTTCTGCCGCCAGCGCCCTGTCGGCCCTCGAAGTTGCGGTTACTCGTGCTCACGGCGTATTGCCCGCGATCGAGCTGATCGCCGTTCATCGCGATGCACATCGAGCAACCGCTCTCCCGCCATTCGGCGCCCGCTGCCGCGAAGACCTCCGCCAGCCCTTCGTCCTCGGCCTGTCGCTTCACTGCCTGCGATCCCGGTACCACCAGCATGCGTACGTTGCTGGCCACGCGACGCCCGTGCAGGACAGACGCGGCCGCGCGCAGGTCGGAGATGCGGGCATTCGTGCAGCTGCCCACGAAGACGACGTCCACGCGCCGTCCCAGCATTGGCGTGCCTGGCTCGAGGGCCATGTACGCCAGGGCGCGTTCGAGTTGTGCGCGCTCGGTCTCGTCAGGCACGCCGCTCGGTTGCGGGATGCGTCCGTCGATGGGGATGGTCATGCCCGGGTTCGTGCCCCAGGAGATCATCGGTGCAAGCGCCGTCACGTCGATCGCGACCCGGGCATCGTACACAGCCCCGGGGTCTGTGCGCAGTTCTCGCCACGTGGCGACGGCTGTGTCCCACGCGGCACCACGAGGCGCATGCGGTCGTCCGGCCAGGTACGCAAACGTGGTGTCGTCGGGCGCAACGAGCCCGGCGCGCGCACCCGCCTCGATCGACATGTTGCACACCGTCATGCGGCCCTCCATGTCGAGCGCGCGAATGACGGAGCCAGTGTATTCGATCACGTGGCCCGTGCCGCCACCGACGCCCAGTCGCGCGATGATCGCGAGGACGAGATCCTTGGCCGTGACGCCGGGCCCCGGCGTGCCCTCCACGTGGACCTCCATCGTCCGGGGCCGCGCGAGGAGCAGGGACTGCGTGGCCAGTACGTTGGCCACCTCGGACGTGCCGATGCCAAAGGCGAGCGCTCCAAACGCGCCGTGCGTGCTGGTGTGGCTGTCGCCGCACACGATGGTCATGCCTGGGTGCGTGAGGCCGAGTTCGGGGCCGACGACGTGCACGATACCGCGACGCTGGTCCTGCATGTCGAGGAGCGGCACGCGATGCTGCCGAGCGTTTGAGGCGAGGCGCTCGATCTGCGCCAGTGCGGGCGGAGCTGGCTGCGCGAGCTGACCGGTCGCGGCGTCGCGGGCGGTCGGTGTAGCGTGGTCGAGCGTCGCCATGGTGCGCTCGGGCCGGCGTACTCCAAGGCCGCGCGCCTCGAGTTCGGCAAAGGCCTGCGCCGACGTCACCTCGTGTACGAGGTGCAGGTCGATGTAGAGGATATCCGGTGTGTCCGTGGTTGCGGCGCGGACGACGTGAGCGTCCCAGATCCGGTCCACGAGCGTGCGAGGCCCGTTCATGCGGCACCTTCCGCGGCCGGTGTGTCCGGGACCGGAGTCATCAGTCTTCGCCGGGTCCGACGCAGGGTATTCATGGCCGCGACGTACGCCTCGGCCGTGGCCACGAGAATGTCGGTGTGTGCGGCAAACCCGGTGGCCTGCAGCGGTTGACCTTTGTCCACTGGTTCGCTCTCCGTGGTTTGGCGCAGCTTCACCGTGACGCCACCGACCGCGTTGATCCCTTCGGTCACCGCATCGACGGAGAACTCCACGAGTTCGGCGCCATCGCCCATGACCAGGTTCACTGCGCGGCAGATGGCGTCGACCGGTCCATCGCCCTGGGACGAGGCGACCGACATCGCGCCGTCCGGCCCACGCAGGCGGACCGTCGCCGTCGGAATCGCGTGTGTCCCGCTCGCGATCTGCACCTGATCGAGGGTGTGTGCTGCGATCGGCCGGCGCGTCTCGGCGGCCACGAGCGCTTCGATGTCGCGATCGTCGACCGACTTCTTGCGGTCGGCAACGTCCTTGAATCGGGTGAAGACCCTGGCGAACTCGTATTCGTCCAGGTCATGACCTGTGGCCACGAGGTGCTGGCGCAACGCGTGCCGCCCCGAGTGTTTGCCCAGTACCAGGCGGCAGCCCTCCGCACCCACCAGGCGCGCGTCGATGATCTCGTACGTCAGGCGGTGCTTGAGCAATCCGTCCTGGTGAATGCCTGCTTCGTGCGCGAAGGCGTTGGCGCCGACGATGGCCTTGTTGGGCGCGACGCGCGTCCCGGTGCATTGTGCCACGAGCCGCGAGCTTCGGCCGATCTCGCGCGTGTCGATGCGTGTGCGAACGCCGAAGGCGGCCTGGCGCACGTTGAGCGCCATCACCACCTCTTCGAGCGCCGCGTTGCCCGCTCGCTCCCCGATGCCGTTGATGGTGCATTCCACCTGCCGCGCGCCGGCCCGAACGCCAGCGAGCGAGTTGGCCACGGCGAGGCCGAGGTCATCGTGGCAATGCGTGCTGAGCACGACGTCACGGGCACCCGGCACGTTGTCGCGGATCGCGGCGATCATCGCGCCGTATTCGTCAGGCGTGGCGTAACCGACCGTATCCGGGATGTTGAGGGTCGTCGCACCGGCCTCGATGGCGGCGGCGAGCACGTCGTGGAGGAAGGCGCGGTCGGAACGGGCCGCGTCCTCAGGCGAAAACTCCACATCGCGGCAGCGGCTGCGCGCATAGCGCACCATCCGCGACACGGTGTCGAGCGCCAGGGCGCGGCTCAGTCGAAGCTTGTGCTCGAGGTGGATGTCGGACGTAGCGAGGAACGTGTGGATGCGGCTCCGGCAGGCCGGCGCGAGGGCCGTGGCGCAGCGGTCGATGTCGGCCTCGGTGGCGCGGGCCAGGCCGCAGATGATGGTGCCGTGAGCGGGATCGCCCAGCTCCGAGGCGATGGCTCGTACCGCCTCCCAGTCGCCGATCGAGGCCGCGGGGAACCCGGCCTCGATGATGTCGACGCCGAGCCTGACGAGTTGTCGCGCCACGAGCAGCTTTTCGGTGCGCGTCATGGTGCACGAAGGCGCCTGTTCGCCGTCGCGCAGCGTCGTATCGAAGATGCGGACCGTCTCGTCGGTGTCGGTGGTCACGCGGCGCCCTCGCCCGGCCGGACCTCACGCGGCTGGATGAAGGGCATCATGCGGCGCAGCTCGCGACCCACCTGCTCGATCTGGTGTTCGACGTCGGCCCGCCGGGCCCGATCGAACATCGTGCGCCCGGTGCGGTTCTCGCGGATCCAGTCGCGCGCAAACGAACCGTCCTGGATGCGGTGCAGGAGCTGGCGCATGGTCTCGCGGGTCGCGTCGTTCACGATCTGTGGGCCGGCCACGTAGTCGCCCCATTCCGCCGTATCCGACACCGAGTGGCGCATGTAGTTGAGGCCACCCTGGTACATGAGGTCCACGATGAGCTTGAGTTCGTGGAGGCACTCGAAGTACGCGAGTTCAGGGCGATAGCCCGCCGTGGTGAGCGTCTCGAAGCCGGCCTTCACGAGCGCCGAGACGCCGCCGCACAGCACGGCCTGCTCGCCGAACAGATCGGTCTCGGTCTCCTCGCGGAACGTGGTCTCGAGCACCCCGGCCCGCGTGCAACCGAGCGCGCGCGCGTAGGCGAGCGCGTCGGCGGTCGCGTGTCCCGACGCGTCCTGATGGACGGCGAACAGGGCCGGCACGCCGCCGCCCTGGACATACAATTCGCGCACGCGGTGCCCCGGGGACTTGGGCGCCACCATGCTCACGTCCACGTGCGCTGGCGGCACGATCTCGCCGAAGTGGACGTTGAACCCGTGGGCGAACATGAGCGTCATGCCTGGGCGCACGTGCGGCGCGATGCAGTCCTCGTACACCGTGCGCTGCACGTGATCGGGCACGAGCAGCATGACGACATCAGCCTCGCGGGTCGCCTCGGCGACGCCCTGCGTGCGCAGGCCGGCTGTGCGCGCCCGTTCCCGGCTCCCGGAGTGTTCGCTCAGGCCCACGCGCACATCGACGCCGCTGTCGCGCAGGTTGAGGGCGTGGGCGTGGCCCTGGCTGCCGAAACCGATGATCGCCACGCGGCGAGCGGAGAGCCGATCGAGCGTCGCGTCGGCGTCGTAATAGAGTCGGGTCATGTGCGGCGTGCCCTGGGCATCGGGTGGAGGGTGAGGCGCGTGAACACCGGTCGCGAGGCTACGCGGCCTCGTGATCGAGCGCGCCGTCTGCTTGCCACGTGTAGGGTGCGTCGGTGGATGGTGCCGCCGATGGACGCCCGGGCGTGGGGATCCCGGCGACGGTCATGGCCACGCGTCCCGAGCGCGTCAGTTCGAGGATGCCGAAGCCCCGCAACCGCTCGATGCAGGTACTGACCGACTCCGGCGGCCCCATCACGGCGATGAGCATGGCCTGCGGCGCGGTCTCGACCACGCGCGCGTCGCACTCGTGAACAATGCGCAGCAGCGCGCCGAGCCGGCTGCCCGGCGGGGCGAGCCTGACGAGGCAGAGCTCGTGCGCCACCATCGGCTGGTGCGTGACATCGCGCACGGACACGACGTCGACCAGCCGCTCGAGCTGGCGCACGACCTGTGCGACGTCGTCACGCCGGACCACGAGGGTCATCCGCGACAAGCCGGACTGTTCCGTGGTGGCCACCGAAAGCGAGTCGATGTTGAAGGCTCGGCGTCGGAACAGGGAGACGGCGCGATTGAGCACGCCGGGACGATCATGCACGAGAGCGATGACGGTGTGTTGCATGGGAAGGTGTGGGTTCATGAAACGGGCCCGGTGAGCATCTCGCCGATCGAGCTGCCTGCCGGCACCATGGGGAACACGTTGGCTTCACGCTCAACGCGAAAATCGATGACGACGACGCCGTCGTGGCTCCACGCGTGCGTCAGAACGTCGGACACCTGCTCGACGCGATCCACGACGACGCCGTGGTGGCCGTAGGCCCGCGCGAGCATGGCGAAGTCCGGGGCGGAGAGCGGCGTGCCGCTGTAGCGCCGCTGCTCGAAGAGCTCCTGCCACTGCCGCACCATGCCGAGGTAGCCGTTGTTGATGATGGCGATCTTCACGTTGCGGATGCCCTCCTGCTGCAGCGTAGCCAGCTCCTGGTTGGTCATCTGGAAGCCGCCGTCGCCAACGACCACCCAGATGGTCTCGTCCGGTGCGGCGAGCGCCGCGCCAAGGGCGGCCGGGACGGCAAAGCCCATCGTGCCGGCACCGCCCGACGTGATGTGGGAGCGAGGGCGTCGCCAGTCGAGCAACTGCGCGGTCCACATCTGGTGCTGCCCCACGTCGCTGATCACGCGATACTGACCGTGTGACGCGAACGACGCATTCAGGGCGCGCAGCACATCGTAGGGCATGAGGCGCCGCTCTCCATCGCGCCGAGCGTAGGTCTGCCGCGGCTGGTGCGTGGCCTGCATCTCGCGCACCTCTGCCCGCCAGGCGTGGTGTGCGCGTGACTCGAGGCGGGGCAGCAACGCCTCGAGGACCTGCCGCGCGTCGCCGCGAATGCCGACGGTCACGGGGACCAGCTTGCCGATCTCCGACGCATCGACGTCCACGTGGATCACGCGCGCACGCGGCGCGAACGTGGCGACCTTGCCCGTCACACGATCGTCGAAGCGACTGCCCACGTTGAGCAGCACGTCGCACGACTGCAGCGCCCGGTTGACGTGGACCCAGCCGTGCATCCCCGGCATCCCCAGCGACAGCGGGTGGTCCTGCGGGAACGCGCCCAGCCCGTGCAACGTGGTGACGACGGGCACACCCGTGCGCTCGGCGACCGCCATGAGGACGTGGTGGGCCCCGGACTGGATCACGCCGTTGCCTGCCAGGATGAGCGGGCGTGCCGAGACGTTGAGCAGTCGGGCCGCGTGTCGCAGGAGACGGTCGGCCGGCGGGGTGCCGTCCATGCGACCCGCATCCGACGATGCCGGCCACTCGGGCACGAGGCGCGTCTGCTGGGCATCTTTGGTCACGTCAATGAGCACCGGGCCCGTCCGGCCGCTCGATGCCAGGTGGAACGCCTCACGAATCACCCGTGGCAACTCGTGGGCGTCGGTGACCAGGTACGAGTGCTTGGTGATCGGGATGGTGATGCCGGTGATGTCGGTCTCCTGGAAGGCATCCGTGCCGAGCAGCGCGCTGTGTACCTGGCCGGTGATCACCACCAGCGGCGTGGAGTCCATGAAGGCATCGGCAATCGGTGTCACGAGATTGGTCGCGCCCGGGCCCGACGTGCCGATGCACACGCCCACGCGCCCGGAGGCGCGCGCGTAGCCCTCGGCGGCGTGCCCTGCGCCCTGCTCGTGGCGGCACAACACGTGATGCAGGCGATCGCGGTACTCCCACAACGCGTGGTACAGGGGCATGATGGCGCCGCCCGGGATGCCGAAGAGCACCTCGACCCCTTCGCGCACGAGCGCTTCGCAGATGACCTGCGCGCCGGAGCGGGTCTGGCTTGACGAAACGGTCATGCGAGCACCGCGCCGTGACTGGCGTTGGTCACGAGCCGGGCATACCGACCCAGCCAGCCGCGTGTGACGCGTGGGGCGCGCGGCGTGACCTGCGTTCGTCGCTGCGCCAGCTCGTCGGGCGAAAGGCGCACCGACAGGCACCGGCCCTGGAGGTCGATGTCGATGATGTCGCCGGTGCGCAGGAGGCCGATGGCACCGCCCTCGGCAGCCTCGGGCGACACATGGCCGATGCAGAGTCCGCGTGTGCCGCCCGAGAACCGACCGTCCGTGACCAGCGCGACCGACGCGCCGAGCGGCATGCCCTTGAGCATGCTGGTGAGCGACAGCATCTCGCGCATGCCCGGTCCACCGCGCGGCCCTTCGTTGCGCACCACCACGACCTCACCCGGCTGGATCAGCTGGTCGACCACGCCGCGCGTGGCGTCTTCCTCGGACTCGAACACGCGCGCCGGGCCCGTGAACATCATCTCGCGCTGATCGACCGCGCCCACCTTCACCACGGCGCCATCGGGGGCCAGGTTGCCGAACAGCGCGCACAGCGCTCCGCGTTCGGCGTGTGGGTCGCGGGCCGCACGGATGCACTCGGTATTGCGGCTAGCGGCATCGCGGATGTTGTCGCCCACCGACCGCCCGGTGACGGTCGGCGCGTCGAGATGCAGCGTGCCGGGAACCCTTGCCAGTTCGGCGAGGATCGCCGACACCCCGCCTGCCTCGTGCACGTCCTCCACGTGCCACTGCCGGTTCCCGTCCCACGCCGGCGACACCTTGGCGAGGTGCGGCACCCGCTCGGCGACCGCATTGAGTCGGGCGAGCGAATAGTCCACGCCGGCCTCACGAGCCAGCGCGAGGACATGGAGCACCGTGTTCGTCGAGCCGCCCATCGCCACATCGAGCGCCACCGCATTGTCGATCGCTGCCGCCGTGACCACATCGCCAAAGCACAGGCCATCGCGAACGAGTCGTATCACTGTGCGGCCGGCCTCTTCGACCAGCGTGCGCCGCGCCGGATCCACCGCGAGCACGGTCCCGTTGCCCGGGAGCGCAATGCCAAGCGCCTCGCAGAGGCAGTTCATGGAGTTCGCGGTGAACATGCCGCTGCAGCTTCCGCACGTTGGGCAGCCGGTCTCTTCCAGCTCGAGCAGCCGTTCGTCGTCGATCGTGCCGGCCTCACGTGCGCCGACGCCCTCGAACACCGAGATCAGGTCGACCTTGCGTCCCGATCGATCGCGTCCTGCACGCATGGGGCCGCCGGAGACGAACACCGTCGGGAGGTTGGCGCGCGCGGCGCCCATCAGCATGCCCGGCACGATCTTGTCGCAGTTCGGGATGCAGACCATGCCATCGAAGCAGTGCGCGGTGGCCATCGTCTCCACGCAATCGGCGATCAGCTCGCGCGAGGGCAGGGAGTAGCGCATGCCTTCGTGACCCATGACGATGCCGTCGTCCACGCCGATGGTGTTGAACTCGAATGGCACGCCACCGGCGGCGCGGATCGCCTCTTTGACGATGCGGCCGAGCTCCTGCAGGTGCACGTGACCGGGCACGATCTCGACGAACGAGTTGCAGACCGCGATGAACGGCTTGTCGAAGTCGGCGGCCGAGCGCACCGCGCCCGTGGCCCGAAGGAGGGCCCGGTGCGGAGCACGGGTAAAGCCACGCTTGATCGTGTCGGAACGCATGAAGGGCGCGGTCGGTGGTGCGTTGCGTGAGGGGGGGAGATGCAGGGCGCGAAAAAAGGCCCCATCCGCGAGGGAGGGGGCCTTGGTCGACTCGAACCGCCGTCAGGGCGGGACTGCTGCTACGCGAAACCTATCGCTCGAGTTGTTCGACAAGACCTCTCCTCCCGTACTACCGCGCTAATAAGCGCGATAATAAGGCTGAGACCAAGAAGTCGAATCGAGACGAGCGCGAGGTGCGTCACGTGCGTTGGTTCGGTGCTGGTATCTTTTGGTAGTTTGGCCGACGTGGAGCCTGGTCAGGCAGCTTACCGATCCCTGGTGAATCACGCAAGGGCCAATCACGGATCCGGGTCGGCGTGTACTGACGAGGCGCGGTGGGCTGGCGCAACGGACGGCCCGCCGCGTGAGGCGCTCCGGTCGTAGGCAGCGATCAGGCCTGGTTGCTGGCCGTGCATGATGGGGTCGCTTGCCGGGAGTCGCCGTACTGGCCGTCGTCCACGAGGTACGCTGCACGTATCGCGCGGCCGACTCGCGCCGCATGCAACCGAGTCCTTTCCGCGCCCGGGCCTCCTCGGCAGATTGTGACACGGCGCAAGGGAGCGCCTCCGGTCCGCGGAAAGGGCAGCGCCCACCCCGACAGTCTCGTACAGCCGATACGCCCTCTTCGGGCCGATCGTGCGGACGCCGGCCGATACGAAGGAGGCGCCATGGCATCCCCGTACCACCGCACACTCCCCGCACGCCCGGACCTCGACCAGCAGAAGGCGCAGGCGAAGGAACTCCTGCAGGCCTTCGTTGGGGAGGATCCCGAGGCCATCGCCCGCGTTCGCACCGAACTGCCCGACAAGGCGTCCGTGGTCCTTGCGGACGCGCAGTTCGTTCTCGCGCGCGAATACGGGTTCGCGAACTGGGCGGCACTCAGGGCCCATATCGAGTCCGTTCGCGCGGACGATGAGTCCGTACGCAGGCAGTGGCACACGGCCGTCGGGCGGCGCGATGCGCGTGCGACACGTCGACTGCTCGAACAGCACGCGAGCGTTCGTGCCCACATCAACGACCCCGTCTTTGCCTTCGACGCACCGGCACTCGTCGCGACGTCGAGCGACGCGGCGATGGTCGAGGTGCTGCTGGAGTTCGGCGCTGACCCCAATCGCAGGAGCGAGTGGTGGGCGGGCGGCTTTCACGCCCTGTACGGCGCCACGAGCGCTTCGGCGGAACGCCTGGTTGCCGCCGGTGCCGTCATCGATGCGTGTGCCGCGGCACACCTCGATCGCGGCGACGTGCTGGCGCGTCTCATCGCGGAGAACCCGGCGTGCGTCCACGAGCGCGGTGGCGACGGGCAGACTCCGCTGCACTTCGCACGCTCCCGCGACATGGTCGACCGGCTACTCTCCAACGGCGCCGACATAGACGCGCGCGACGTGGACCATCGCGCGACGCCAGCCGAATGGATGCTCGATCGGTTCCGCGGGCGAGGACGATACGAACTGGCCCGCTACCTCGTGGAACGCGGCGCCTCCGTCGACATCTTCCTCGCCGCAGCACTCGGCCTCACCGAGCGCGCAACGGCGATCGTCGCTGACAACCCGGCCGCGCTCGATCTGCGCACCGGGCAGGGCCAGTACGCGGAGCAGCCGCCGAGCAGCTATCACATCTACTTCTGGACGATCGGCGGCGGCTGCTCGCCGATCGAGGTCGCGGTGCAGTTCGGGCACGAGGCGACGGCGCAAGCGATGCTGGCGTTTGCCTCGCCGTTGCAACGCCTGCAGGCCGCCTGCGCCCGAGGCGATGAGCAGGCCGCACACGCCATCGCGCGAGAGCATCCAGGTCTCGTCGCCTCCATGGCACCCACCGATCACCTCCCGCTTCCGAACGCGGCGTGGCATGGCAACGCGCACGCCGTGGCGCTGATGCTCGACCTCGGTTTCGATCCGCGCACACCGGGCCACGATTCCGGAACGGCGCTGCACTGCGCGGCCTGGGAAGGGTCGTCGGAGATCGTGGGTCTCCTGTTGCGCCACTCCGCGGCCGCCGAGCTCGTGACGATCCGCGACGCACACTATGGTGCGACCGCGCTTGGCTGGTGTTGCCATGGATCAGTCAATGGCAATCGATCACATGATCACGCGGGCGTGGCGCGTCTCCTGGTCGCAGCTGGTGCGCCACTCGGGCAGGATACGAGCGGAGGTTCGCCTCCGGTGGAGGCGGTGCTCGCAGCGGCGCGCCGGGCCGCCGGAGCATAGCAGGGCGCCCGCATGGCGGCGTGCTGGCGGCGGTCGGCTTTGGAGCGCCGATCGCTGCCAGCAGCCACGCCAGCGCTGCCTAACGCATCGCGCGTGACCGTCGGAGCATCCAGCCGTAGAGCCACACGATGGCGCCGACGAACGCGAGCACGCCCAGCCATGGCGCGGCCACGAACTCGTCAGGCACGAGGCGGACCGGTGCGTCGCTGCTGAGCGCCACGATGAGCCCGGCATTGAGCACACCCCAGAGGCTCTCGCCCACGATCAGCCCCGAGGCTACCAGCGTCCCCAGGCGCTCGGCGCGTTCGGGGTCGGCCATCGTCTTCGTGCGCCGGTCGTACCAGTGCGAGAGCACGGCGCCCACGACCACCGCGAACGTGGCCGACATCGGCAGGTAGATGCCGATGCCCACGGCGAGCGGTGGGATCCGCAGCTTGTTCATGGCGCCGAGCCCGAGGTCCATCAGGATCAGTCCGACGCCCACGAGCGCGCCGATGCCGATCATCTTCCATTCGAGGTTGCCGCCGATCACGCCCTGTGCGAGTGCCGAGATCAGCGTGGCCTGTGGCGCGGGCAGCGGGTTGGGCGCGAGCACGCCCACGTTGGCGGCCCCGGCAAACCCGTAGGCGCGCGCCAGCAGGTTGAGCACCGACGGAATCACCAGGGCGCCGGCACCCACGCCCACGATCAGCGCGATCTGCTGTCGCATGGGCGATGCGCCGACGAGCTGACCGGTCTTGAGGTCCTGCAGGTTGTCGTTGGAGATCGTCGCACAGGCAAACACGATCGCCGTCACGAAGAGCGCGAAGGCCACGAGCGCCGGGCGCGTCGCGTCGGTCGGATGGACGACCACGATGACCGCGGACGCGCAGATCACGATCGACAGGATGCCGACGCCCGAGATCGGGCTGTTCGACGCGCCGATGAGCCCCGCCATGTACCCACACACGCCCGCGATGAGGAATCCGACGAGCAACACGAACGGCACCGCGAGGAGCGTGAGTCCGGTGGCGTTCCCGGCGAGCACGGTCGATTTGGCGAACGACCACGCGAGCCACCCGGAGATCGCCATGCACACCGCGGTGAGTACGAGGATCCACGTGGCCGACAGGTCACGGTCCGTGTCGTCGACCGCGGTGGCGGCTGCTCGCGAAGCCTTGAGCGTGCTCGCGAGTCCGGCCAGCACCGGTCGCGCCAGCCGGGCCAGCGTGAAGATCGCCGCGACGCCGATCGCGCCCGCGCCAATGAAGCGCACCTGCGTCCGCCAGATCGCCGTCGTATGAGCGGCTAGCGAGACGCCCTCGGCGGCGGGCTGCATCGATGTGAGGATCGGGACGCCGATCACCCACGCGATGATCAGCCCCGTGAGCATCGCCATGCCGACCGAGAGTCCGACGAGGTGGCCCGCGCCCAGCAGCGCGAGGGACCAGGCGACGTTGTAACCGCTCGACGCCAGCGCGCCGAGCTTGAAGAACCCGGCCAGCTCGACGGCTGCGATGCGCGTGGCGCCAACGATCGCGAGCCCGGCCGACGCAACCGAGCCCAGGATGACTGCGACGAGCCCTTCGCGTGAGGCGCCGCTCTCGTCCTTCGTTTCGCCGCGTGTGCCCGAGCCAACCTTGAGCACCTCAGCCGCCGCGACGCCTTCGGGATACGGCAGGTCCGAGTTGGTGACGAGCGCGCGTCGAAGCGGAATGGTGAACAGCACGCCCAGCACGCCGCCGCTCACGCAGATGAGGAACGATTGCCAGAACGGGAACGTCGTCCACCAGCCGACGATGACGAGTCCGGGGAGGACGAAGATGATGGCGGACAGCGTGCCCGCCGCGGAGGCGACGGTCTGCACGATGTTGTTCTCGAGGATCGACGAGTCCTTTACCGCGCTCAGGATCGCCATCGAGATGACGGCGGCGGGGATCGAGGAGGCGAAGGTGAGGCCGACCTTGAGGCCGAGGTAGACGTTGGCGGCCGTGAAGACGGTCGTGATCAACGCGCCGAGGACGAGGCCGCGGATCGTGAGTTCCCGTGGTTTCATGGGGTCAAACCTGTCCCGCATTCCAAGCGGCGTCGAGTGTGTTCCGCTGGCCCGCCCCGGCAGCCTCAGGGGACGGGCCGCCGTCGCCCCGGTTACTCCGTCAACCATCGTGATCGATACGCACACGGTCGCTCATCGACGCCTCCAGTCGGCGTAGCCCGTGGGGGGCTTCTCTCTCGTCTCGAGTGGGGAGTGGTGGCTCGCCGAGCGTCGGAGAGTACAGGCGAACGTCTGTGACAATGACCGATCCTGGGCCCGGCGGAGTGACCAACGTGTACACGAGGCCCTGATGTCGTAGGTGACGTGCAGGGGCCCCACATGCGCCTGCCAACGAGGTTGAGAGTTGTCACGCACTGGGCGATCGGCGCCGCACCGTGGCCAGTCGTCTCACCCTCTGTAGACGCTCAGCGCAGTGAGGAGCCAGCCTGGCGACCTGCGCGCCACGCACCAATGCTCGCGGGGGTCAAGTTCGCCGTAGCGTATCTGCCTGGAGCGTCCCTCGATTCGGCCCGCTCACGATCGACGCCGCGGCGTAAGGCATGTGGCAGACGCGGCAAGAAGGCATCTCAGTCGCAACGGCGCTCTCGGAGCACTGAAAGGCGGAGCCGCCGTTGCACGGCTGGGCATACCTCAGAAGCGTTCAGGACGAATGTGACTGGCCTCCCGCGCCATCAAGAAGTAGTGCGCGCCACACGGATCCGACGATGGGATGCCATGAAGCCCTGCTTCGAGCCAGACCGGTCCGATCCCGAACCGGTGAACCCGTCAGACTCCGTCGGTCGGTGCCGTGGGCCGTGCGAAGGTGGCGTGCCTGACCTGTCAACTCGCTCGAACGCTAGATGGATGAGGGATTCAGTGTGGCACAGAGTGCCCTGGACACGCGTGAGGCGTCAGTTCGGTGCTCGTAGTACTCGATCGCGGGCATTCGGTTTACTTCAAGGGCCAGCCAGCGGTGCTGTTGCACATGCCACTTCAAATCCCAACCACTGAGCCACAATCCCAGTTCGGAGGCTGCCTCGATTACGCTGTCTCTCAAAGGTCGCGGGATGTCGCACAAGCGGTAGTCTGCGCCTCCAGGCACTTCACGGTAGTCGAGCGCGTTCGACCGGATCTCGATGGACTCCGCGTACTGGCGAACAACGTGGACACGACAGCTACTCCCACCCAGGAGCTCCTGCAGGATGACCGGGCAGTTCGCGAGAAGGTGCAGCCGAGAAACATCGCTCTCAGCAAGCGCTCGCACGATAGATCTCCTGCCGCTGACTGGCTTCACGACAACGGAGCCCACCTCTCCAAGGAAGTCACGGGCGGCGTGCGCGTCGTTTGTCAGTAGAGTCCGGGGTACGGCAATGCCTCTTCGGCTGAACCACATGAGCTGACTCGCCTTCGACAACGCGATAGCAGCTGCCGATGGGCTATTGATCGTGTTGGCCTCACGCCTTTCAAGCGCCCGGAGCACACCGCGATGTCTGGCCTTCAACAAGACCGGATCAGCACGAGGCGTGTGCAGCGCGATGCAGCGCGCGAAGGCGACTGGAGCTTCCTCGATTACCTCCAGCGCACCTTGATACGTCGCGTCGCTGGTCGAATTGTCTCCACACATGGCAAGGTCAACATGTCTTGACCGCACGCCTTCTTCTCTGAGAACGGATGCTACGTGGCGCATCGTAGTATCACCCGGGTGTCCCACGAGGACCACCTCTGGTCGCCTGCCTATCGCTGCCGCCTTCTTGGCCCACGAGTGCGCGCTCCCCGCCCGCGCCAAGAGTGCCTCCACCAGGCCCGGGTGACGCAAGCCCATGGAACTCACCCGCCCCGCAAAGGGCACTACCGACCGCTCGCGCGACTCGAAGTAGACCGAAGTCGGAAGAGTCGGTGACGGCTCAAGCAGGTGCTCGCGCACTTCAGGTGTTCCACTAGCACCGTGAAAGAAGCACTGTCGATCCGCAAACACGCAGTGCGCGATTCCCTCAGCCGCCAAGCCCGCGAACAACGCGGCGCCCTTGTGCCCTCCGTATTCGTTCCAGTCCAAGGCAACATCGGACAGGCCAGCGGCCAACGCGTGCCACCGCAAGACAAGATTGGGCTGCACGAGCTGCAACAGGGAAAAGAGCAATGCGTCGCATTCAGCTGCTTGAAACGCGAGGTCTTCCGCAGCCACAGCAGGCAACGTTGGGCTTGCAACAAGGATTGCGCCAGCGATGTCCTGTTCTCGCAGCTCCGCTTCCGCATCAAGCGCAAGACGTAGGCGGCCTGTGTCCGGGCGAATGGAGACACGGCATGCAGTCCACGCGTCGAGGTAGCGCGGTTGCCAGCCGCGCGCATGGCAGCTTGTTTCGAGTTGCGACGAGCGCCCAGCGCGCTCAGCTCCCACGACCAGTAGGACCTTTGACATCCGTGCTCCCAGGCTCGCCGCGCGCTCCAGCCTGCTCACTGCATTCAGGGCAGATCACCCACCGGGCCCGCGGGATGTCTTCCGGAATATGCGTAACCCCTTCCCGGAGAGCCCGCGAAATGAAGAGCTCTTCGGCCAACCGGGGCACGCCTTCCCGGGCTTGCGCTGCGCCTGTCAACGCACTAGTCGCCCGGAAGGATTCGCCCATGGCCGCATCTCGAGGTACTCCAGATCATCGCGATCGCGGACGGCAAGAAAAGCGTGACGAGGCCCAAACCCAATCAGCCGTTCTCCAGGGCCAACTACGAGCCGGCGGTGGTCCGAGTCTACTCCCACGAGCTCGTAGACCTCGGACGAATCGGCTGCAAGCCGGAGGCGTCGGATCGCAACCTCACCATCCGGAGTGACGAAGAGCGCATCATTGTGAAAAGGGGGAAGCTCAGTCGGCCACCCTGGGACCTGTTCCGAGGAAATGCCGGCACGCAGCGCTGAAGCTCGAAATCTCGCAAACAGCTGGGCGCGTGCAGAGCGCGTGAGAGGCTCGGCTTCCGGGGGCAGCAGGGTACTTCGCCGTAGGCGACCCGACGCGTCGTACCACTCTACGCGAAAGGGAGAAAGTCGTGCTACCGCGAATCCCCCATCCGGCAGGATGACGGCCTGTTCCTGCACATCGAGCGGATTGCCAACCTCCCACAGGACCTCTCCCCCCCCGGGCCCGCCACCCCGCTTGACGCGCCCAATGCCGCGAAATCTTCCACGTAGCGTCACCAAAGTGTCCGGGCGTCCCTCATTGCCACGCTGCCAGGCAACGACTGAGAGCGAGTCCGCGTTGTTGAGCGCGCGATATAGCCGCTCACGCTCGGCGCTCGCAAAGCTGACGGCGTGAGTCTCGAATATCCTGTTGCCATGCGCGCCGAGGAGGGACGGCGTTGCACCGGCCAACGTTCCTTCACGACGCCGATTGATGGACCCCACAACCTTGCCCCCGTGCAAGAGAAGCCACCTCCCGTTCCCGCGCGACTCCACCAGAGTCGAGTCGGCGGTCATCGGCACAAGCTTCCCGACTCCGCGGTAGTCGCCTGGTCCATCGCCCACCCGGCTGATGCTCACCACGCTCCCGTCCTGCAGGATGTGAAGCAGCCGGTCCTCCTTACTGTCCACAGCCAGGATCGATCGGTCTGACAGTTGGCGAACGCTCGCAAGTCGGCTGAATCCCTCTTGCGTCACTCTTCTGCCAGCCGTCAGAACCAGCGAAGGCCGCGCCTGAGCATGGCCCACCGCTGATATTGGTCCGACAAGGATGGCAGCGTGCAATACCCTCGAAGCCATCGCGCGCAGTCCCAGTACCTCTGAAGGTGCAGTCAAGGCTTATCCCTTCGCAAAGGCTGTAGCCCTGCGAGAATCGTCTCCACTGTCTGCGCGAGCAAGGAGTCGTCAGGCGCGCGACTAAAGCGCCAGCCGTTGACGATGACGGTTGGCGTTACTCGGACGGAATGTTGCTGAGCGGCGGCTACTCCGGCCTCAACAAGGGGCAACCTGACAGTGTCGGCGACGCAACGCCTGAAGGTCACGGTGTCACCGACCTTGGCGTCAATCGCGTAGTCCACCCACGACCGAAGCCCAAGGGAATCCTGCTTTGCGAAGACCGCCGAAACAAACTCGTAGAAACGGCCTTGGCCGCGTGCGCATTCAGCAGCTCTGGCAGCTGGCCGTGCAAAGCGATGCATGGGAAGAGGGAAGTATACATGCACAAATGCGAGCGAGTCGCCGTATCGAGTACGGGCAGCCGACAACGTCTCATGAAACTTCTTGCAGAACGGGCATTCCAAGTCACTGAACTCGACAACCGTGACGGGAGCTCCCGGGTTGCCGACAAACACGCCCTTCTCAACGAGCTCCTCCCAATCCGCCAACTGCGTGGGCGGCGCTGGTTCAGTGGACTCGCAAATGGGGCTGGGCGACGACCAGAACTCCCGCTTCACGATCGCGACAGCGATAGTAACAGCTGCGACGGTCAGGACGACTGATGCGGTGTTCTCCAAGCGTGTTGGCATTGAGCCAACCTCCGCAGTTAACCGTCAGCGGCTCGCTCCGCAACGTCCGGGCACGCCGTCGGCACTTTCAACTTGGGGTCGGTCTTCACAGCCTGGGGATCTCAGAGACGCGACGGAGAGCGCGCGGTGTCGTGACAAGAGGTTCGCGACGCCAGCTCCAGCCGAGTAGCCCAAGCGAGAGGCCGCCTGCGTCAAGGAATACCTGGCCAGGAGGAGGCGCGCATGTTCACACCTCCCGAGGGCGAGCATCTCTCGCACTGAAAGCCCCGTGTCCGCTCTCATCCAGTCGAACATCGTTCTGCGATCGCGACCGAAGCGCTCGGCAACTCTCGCGCAGACCAGGGCGAGGAAGCCGTTCCGGACGCACCAGAGAGAAGGAGCGAGCATCTTTCGTCGGTCCAGCAGCGCAGCAACCGCGGCCAGCGACACTTTCGGCGGCGGAGCCAACAGTCGACGCCGCACCAGCTCCGAGAGACCTGCCGTGCCCTCCCGAGTGCGGTACTCCCAGTCCACGCCGGCCCAGGCGCGGTCCGCCGCGCCTTTGCGACCCGTCGAATCGGAATGAAACAACACGACGGACAGATGCGGTAAGGTGCAACGAAAGTCGCCCAGCTCCGATAAGAGTCCGCGATCGGCGCTACCGGCCTCACCCAGAATGATAGCCCCGGCGCCTTCAGGTGTTCGCGGCTGGAGCTCCGTAGATCGGAGGTCGACTATCGCACACTTGTGCGCGGCGAGTGCACCTCGTACCAGACCGAGGTTGGAACCCAGGCTCGCATCGAGGAGCACATCGGCCGCGGCAGCCGCCGAATCGAGTATAGCGGAGTTTGACATACGTCAGCCGCCTCGCGGCCGGAAGACACGCTACCTACTTGTGCCATGCAGTCAAGCCGCCGCTAGGATGGAACGCACACACGCGCTGATCGGCGATGGTCGTCGCAGATTCCATCCGCCGACGTTCATGGTGTGGCCAGGACTCTGCGAACTGCAGGCTCCACCGTGGTCGTCGGGTTGTTCTTTATGGAACGATCGTCGGGCGGGATTCAGTGATCGGAAGCGAACGGGGGCGCATGAACACTCAACCGGGCTCGGTCACCGAGCCTCTTGTGGCCGATGACAGTCTGATTTGCGCGACACGCGCCGCCCGGCACTTGGCCGCAGTGCGCGTGGCTCCGGGGAGGTCGCCTGGTGAGGATGTGAGCAGTTGGCGACTGCGCCTACCCCGATCGGCACCAGCCGCCTGCGTCACGCGGGGTTCGCGGCCCCCTGCGCCATCAAGAAGCAATTGGCGCTTCACGGAACCCGACCATGGGATGCCATGACGCTGCTTCGCGCCTGACGGGTCCAGTCCCGAATCGGTGAACCCGTCAGATTCCGTCAATCAGTGCCGAGTGGCCGGCAGCGCCACAAACGCATCGCGGCGTCTGATCCCCGTGTACGCGTCCCGCAGGTCAGGTCGTTTGAGACCCGTCCACGCGCCGTCGCTACCGATTCGCCGTGTTGTCCAGCTGCGGCCGGTTCCCCGAGGTCGTCGACGTCACCGTCATGTCGCCACGCGCACCGATCGTGTACACCCGCCCCGCACTGAACGAGACGCCAGTCCGAACGATCGCATTGCTCGTCGAACCCGTGACACGCACCGCCAGATCGTACAGGCCGTTAGGCACGTTCACGAACGCCCCACCGGCCTTGTAGGCCACCGCCGCACCGATCGCGACCTCCTGCCCCGTGGTCTGATGACGCGCGTACAACGTCATGGCGCTGGAGTTCGAGATCGCGTTCACGAAACGAACCGTCGCCACACTGTAGTCGATCGTCGCCGGAACGGGATCCTCGACCACGAAGCCATCCACGCTCTTGGCGGTCGCGCTGTAGATCCCGCTCATGAAGAACGAGTACTGCTTGCCCGCCGCGAGGTTCGCGTTGAGCGTGGCGATGGCCAGGTCCTTGTCGGTCGTGGCGGCGATGCGACCGGTGATGGCGTAGGTCCCGGGCGCGATCGTCGCGTAGTAGCCGCCGGAGCCCACGCTGCCATAGGCGACCCCGTTGGTGGACTCGACACCGGTGGCCGACGAGATCGCGGTCATCTTGGTGGTGTTGGCATAGAAGTTCACCGCGGGCGCGCCAACGCCAAAGTTGAAAAACCGGATACTCGTCGCGAGGGGCGGTCCCGCGATGTCCTGCACCGCATTCTTGTCGCAGGCGCCCAGGAGCATGGCGCCGAACAGCGCCGCAAGCGCTCGATAGGAAGTCATGGTCGGGGCCATTACGGGGTGATGATCCACATCGGCTTGGTGTGATAATCGGGGGCGAGTCCGCCGATGGTCTCGAGCGCGGCCCGGTTCCAGACGTACTCCGAGTTGAAGCGCGGGCGGATGCGCTCCACCGCCTTGCCGCCGTTGTCGGGGTACAACGACGTGGGCAGGGCAAAACCGGGGTACACCTGCTGGCCGCTCGCCGGGTCGACGTCGGTGTAGTGATACCGGCGCATGTCCATCCAGATCTCGTTATGCCCCCAGCCCCAGAGCGCGATGTACTTCTGGGACATGATCTGCGTCAGCGTGAGCGCGGCGGCGCTGGTCGGCACGATGGCCGGGCTCGCGAGGAACGCGTTGCGCTCGGCGCTCGTGATCTGCGTCGGCGACTGACCGTTGTCGGAGTTGCGGGCGTTCACCCAGTCGAGGTGCGCGCCGACACCCGCGGTGTAGGCGCTCAACGCCAGGCCCTTGTTGCCCATCCGGTACGCCGCTTCAGCCTTGATGAACTGCAGCTCCGCGTAGGTGATCACGGGCAGCTTGGCCTTGTCGTCGAAGATGTACCGACCGGGCTGCTGGGTGCCGCCGGCGTCAGCGTATCCGTGGAAGTTGTTTGGCCGCTGCGCCGTGGTGAGTGCGCCAAAACTCGTGACATTGGGATCCAGGCCGCGATACTGTCCGTCAGGCGATGGCGACAGCATCCGCGAAAGACGCGGGTCGACCACACCACCAAACACAGTCCCGTTGAGCAGGCCGAGCACAAACCGGGTCTGTCGGTAGTTGGTGATGTTGCCGCGCGTGCGGCCCCAGAAGTTGATGTCGTCGTTTTGCGTGGCGGGGTAGGGCAGCAACAGCTCGTCGGCGTTGCTCGCGAACGACTTGTCCACCGCCGCGATCACGTCGGCCGGCTTGTAGGTGCCCTTGTTGGTGTAGTGATTCAGGTTCACGGCCATCATGGCCCAGGCCAGCTTGGTCCACCTGGCGCGGTCGCCGCCGTACAGCCGGTCGGTACGCGCGAGGTAGGTCTGGTCCACCGCGCCGTCGGTGCGGGCGAGCAGCGTGATGGCCTCGTTCAGGAGCTTCTGGATCTCCTGATAGGCGTACTCCTGCGTGTCATAGTTGAAGCTGAACTTCGACTGATCGATGGCTTCCTTGACGATGATCTCGCCGTGAAGGTCGGTGGTGACCTGCCAACCCCAGGCCTTGAGGATCTTGCCGACGCCCAGGAGATCCCAGCGCTGCTCCGCTTCGGCCTTGCCCATCATGTCGACGAGGTTCTGGCCGAGCGTCCAGTACACATCGCGCCACTGCTGCGCGCCGTTGTCGCTGCTCGGGTCGTACCCCATGCGATCCCAGGTGCTGACCACCGTCCCGGGCAGGGTCCACTGTTGCGTGTACCGTCCGACGAACCGGCCATCATACTGGGGCGCGGTCACCATCCAGTGGAGCATCGGCGCGAGGTACAGGTTTGCCGAGACCACCTGCGGAGCGTTGGGGTTGGTGTTGACGTCGAGGAAGTCCGTGCAGCCGCTGGTCGTCAGCGCAGCGGCGAGCGCGGCCACGCGCACGACGCGGGCGCGGGTCGACAGAAATCGCATGGGCGTCATGGTCAGAACCCCACCTTGAAGCCGAAGTTGAATCCGCGCGGCATGGGGAAGTTGCCGTAGTCGATGCCGGAGGCGCCCGAGCCGCCAACGGCGGCGGTATTGCCGTTCACGATGGGGTCGAGGCCGGAATAGTTGGTGATGAGGAAGAGGTCCGTGCCCGTGATGAACACGCGCGCGTCGCGCATCTTCGCAAAGCCCTTGGGCAGCGCATAGGAGAGCGTGACGTCGCGCAGCCGCATCCAGTTGATGTCCTGCTCGATGAACAGTTCCTCGCTGATGCCGGTGTAATACCCCAGCTGCGTCGCCGGAATCACCACGATGTTGTTGGGCGTCGGTGTCGCGCTGTTCTCCTTGCCGTCCCGCAGCACGCCCTTGATCACCCGGGGTTGCTCACGATCGAGTGTCCGCATGCTGAGGCCGCGCGCCGTGAGGTATTGCTCGGTGGCGTTGAACACGTCGCCGCCCCGCCGGAAGTCCAGCAGGAAGCTGAGCTGCATGTTGCGCCACGTGACCGTGTTGGTGACACCGAGGAGCCACTGCGGCTGTCGATCGTAGCCCGCGTCGATGAAGCTCGCCGAGCGGAGCGGCAGGCCGGTGGTCGGGTCGATCAGCAGCTCCCCGTTCTTGTTGCGCTGGTAGAAGAGGCCGGTGAGCGAGCGTGTGGACATACCCGGCGACGTGCCGTTGCGCACGTTGCCGAAGAGCCAGGTGTCCGACACGTAGGACTCCGGCAAGGCGTTGGGCAGGGCCAGCACGCGACCCTTCGCTCGCTCGAAGTTCGCCTGCACGTCCCAGTTGATGGCCGACGTCGCGACCGGCACCGCGTGCAGCGTGACCTCGGTGCCCTCGTTGCGCGTCACCGCACCGTTCAGGTTGAACAGGATGAAGCCGGTCGCGTAGCTGCCGCGGATGTCGTTGACGATCTGGTCCTTGGTCTGCTTGCGGTACCAGGTCACGTCGACGCCAAGGCGCTCGTCCAGGAACGTGAGCTCGGTGCCAAACTCGTAGGAGCGCGCGAACTCGGGCTTGAGCGCCAGATTCGGCCCGGTGAAGCCGTACCCGTAACCGCCGTACGACGTGGTCTTGAACTCGAGCGACGGTCGATAAGCGTACGGACGCGCGTCCTTGCCCACCTCGGCGTACGCAGCGCGCAGTTTGCCACTCATGAACTTCCCGATCGAGGGAAACGCATCCGAGAAGATGAAGCTGCCGGAGATCGACGGGTACACGAACGAGTTGCGGTCCGTGGGGATCGTCGAGGTCCAGTCGTTGCGCGCAGTGCCGGTGAGGTAGAGGTAGTCCCGGTAGCTCAGCGTGGCGCTGCCAAAGAGGCTCACCAGCCGGCGCTGCGAGGTGGTCGTGCGGTTGGTGCGCAGGTTGGTGTTGTTGACCGATACAAAGTTCGGATCGAGGAAGTCCTGGCCCTTGAGCGCCGAGGTCACCGACTTGAAGTCCGAGACCTGGTTGCCGAGGAGCCCGCTGATGCTGAACCCGCCACCCAGCGTGCGCTCGGTGATGTTGAGCACCGTCTGCGCATTGAGGTTGCGAACGACGTCGTTGGCCTCGTCGATGACACCGTTGTAGGTGAAGCCGAGCGCGCTCTCCGGATGGCGGAGGATCTGGTTCTCGTTGGTGTAGCCGTCGAGGCCGATGTTGGTGCGCAGGCTCCCCCAGGTGAACGGCGTCACCTGCAGACCGAGGTTGGTCACGATGCGCCCGTTGCGCGAGTTGACGCGGTTCTTCTCGAGGTTGAAGTAGGGGTTGTCGATTTCGCCCGCCTCGGCGAGCGACGTGATGCGCCGCCGACCGCCGGCGGGCGTGAGCCAGTCGCGGGCATCGTCGTTCTGCGGCCAGAGGAGAAGGCCCATCAAGGGGCCAAAGTTGCCCTTGTACGGCTGGTCGTTGTCAGCCACGGCGTAGGCCATGGAGAGGTCGGCGCGCAGCCAGCGGTTTACTTGCGCCTGCGATGCGCCGGTCAGGTTCACGCGGCGATAGTCGGAGTTGCGCACCACACCTTCCTGGCGGTTGCCGGCCAGGGCGAGCCGGTAGTTGATGCGGTTGTCGCCGGTGGCGCCGTTGAACGACAGGTTGTGCTGCTGCGAGAGCCCGGTGCGGAAGAAGCCGTCGACGTTGTCGTAGAACTTCGTGCCGGCGGCGTAGGGCGCTCCGAAGTACGAGAAGGAGTTGAGCAGCTCACCGGTGATGCCGGTAGGTCCGTACACGCGCTGCAGCTCGGGCTCGGCGCGTGTCTTCTCCATGCGGAAGCTCGTGCTGTATTCGAACCCGCTGCTGCCGGCGCGGCCGCGCTTGGTCGTGATCACGATGGCACCGTTGGCCGCGTCGATGCCGTAGAGCGCCGACGCCTCGGGGCCCTTGAGCACCACCAGCGTCTCGATGTCTTCCGGGTTGATGTCCGCCGCACGATTGGTGAAGTCCACGCCGCGGTTGCTGAACGCGGTCAGCGAGCCCGGTGCATCGGAGGCGAGCACGCCGGTGTTGAGCGTCTTGTTGTCGATTGGCAGGCCGTCGACGATCATCAGCGGCTGGTTGCTGCTCGAAATCGAGCTGACGCCGCGGATCGTGATCGACGATGACGCGCCGGGCACGCCGGAACTGCTCGTGACCTCGACGCCGGCCACTCGACCCTGCAATGCGTTGATGAAGTTCTCTCGCCGCGTGCCCGCGATGTCGGCGCCAGCCACCATCTGCTGCGAGGTGCCGAGCGCGCGTTGCATGGTCGATTGCCCAAGCGCGGAAATCACGACCGCGTCGAGCTGCGTCGTGACTTTGGCCAGTTGCACGTCGATCGCGCCGTCGGCTGCGATGGTACGCTCCGCAGGCGAATAGCCAAGGAAGCGATACACAAGCACCTGGCCCACATCGGCGCGCACGGAGTAGCTGCCGTCGGTGTTGGTCAGGGTGCCGCGATTCGTTCCCTTGATGATGACCTGGACTCCCGGCAGGCCGCCCGCTTGCGCGTCGGTCACCCGACCGGTGACCGTGCGCTGTTGGGCGAACGCCGTGGCGGCGAAGAGGAACGTGCCCAGGAGGGAGCCGACGAGACGTCGTTTCATGGGATGCTTCCGAGCGGGGAAGGTGGTGGCGCGCGACTCCGCGCTGCCGTCGGGCGAAATGACTGGATGACCAAGCACCGAGCTCGCAGGGCAATACTACGCACGGCGATCACGGGACACCAGATCACAAGGGGACGGTCAGCCTGTCAGGGATCCCCGGTGGAACCCACGCACCACTACTCGTGCCGGATCGCGTCGATCGGAGAGAGCCGCGCGGCACGCAGTGCCGGAAACGTGCCGAAGGCCACCCCGACCACGACGGCGGCAACCACTGCAGTCAGCAACGTCGGGACGGTCACGGTGGCGCGCAGCGGCGCGAGCGGGACCATCGCGCGCACGACCGCCGACAGCGAATACGCCGCTCCGAGGCCAAGCAGCGTGCCGCATGCACTTCCGAGCGCGGCGATCGCCACGGATTCGGCGAGGAACTGCAGCAGCACGTCGCGGTGGCGCGCGCCCAGCGCCTTGCGTACCCCGATCTCGCGCGTGCGCTCGGTCACGCTGGCCAGCAACACGTTCATGATGCCGACGCCGCCAACGAACAGCGCGATACCGGCCAGGCTGCCCATGACCAGCTTGAAGACGAGCATTGCCGTCTGCACTTCGGCAATCCGCGCGAGCTGCGTCGTCACGCGCACGCGCTGGCGCCAGTTGCGGTAGCGCGTGGCGAGCCACTCCTCGATCTCGGCCTTCACCGAGTTCACCGCCTCGAAGCGCGAGGCGCGCACGACGAGCGAAGGCTTGAGCGCGCGCCCGCCGCCGAACATGGACACGGCGCTGCGCACGGGGATGTAGACCTCATACCGCTGCTCTCCGGTAAACGGCGGCATGATCCCCACGGCCACGAGCGGGCGCCGGTGTACGCGAATCGTGCGTCCCAGCATCAGCGTCGGGTCGCCCGTTGGGGACAGTTCGCTGGCCAGCTTGTGCGAGAGTACGACGACCGACGCGCCGCGCGCCGCTTCGCCATCGGTGAAGTAGCGTCCGGCCTGAAGGCTCCGTCGGCCGAAGTCCAGAAAGTTCGCCAGCGTCGCGGTCACCTCCGCCGCGCGTGGCGCGGTAAAGGCGCCACTCACGATCGCGCGCGCGGTCGCCACCATGGTCACCTCGGCGCGTTCCATCATGGTTTCTCCCAGTTCAGCTGCGTCGTGGGTGTCAAAGACGACGTAGCCACCGAGCGGAAAATCAAAGCCGTCTCGGTTCTCCGTTGTCCGCGACGCCACCGTCACGGACTGGACATCGGTCCGAGCGGCGAGCTGTTCGCGCGCGTATTCCTCCAGCCCATCGGCGAGTGTGAGGGTGGCGATGACCGAAGCGACGCCGATGACGACACCGATCGTCGAGAGCGAGGTCCGGAGCGGGTTGACGAAGAGGCCGAGGAGCCCTTCGGTGATCGAAGCGACGGAGGGAGATGCCATGGGGCCAACCTTAGGCGCCTGGGAGTCTGTCGCGGCATTGGACGTTGGTTGCTGCCGACCTCCAACTTTCGAAGGATGCCGTCGTCGATCCGGCAGGCCGTAGCTTCCGTGGCCTGTGGTGCTCCGTCATCCCGAGCCTCTCGTCGTCCGCCATCTCCTTGCCGTCGCCAGTGCCTCCTGCCGCGCTCGAACCGCTTTTCGCCCACAACGCCCAGGCGTGGCTGAGGGCGTGGGTGGGCGCGCAGGGCGTGGCGTTGAGCATCGCCACGCTCGTGGCGCTCGACGGCAACGGCGTCGGTGCGCGCGGTACCACACCGGGCGCGATCGCGGCCTTTGCCGCGGTGGTCGCGGCCCTGCACGCCCTGGGGTACGCGCGGTACCGCGCGATCCTGCAGCGTCGGTGGCGCGTGATCGTCTATTGCGGGCTCTGCTGGAGCACGCTGCTGTTCGGGCTCCGGCTGCACGGTCTTTACAGCATCATGATCCCCGGGGCCGTGCTTCAGGGCTTTCTCTTTCTGCCGTTTGCCTGGGCGGCGGTGACGCTGACGCTCCTCGGCAGCGGCCTCGTGGCCCTGACCGTGCGTGCGGCGCGGGATCAGGGGCTGCCGGCCATGCTTACGCGGGTGGCAACGTCGCTGACCGCGACCCTGCTTCCCGGCGCGATCATGCTCTACATCCATCGCGCCAACCGCGAGGCCGCGCTTCGGCGCGACCTGCTGCAGCAACTGGAGGCCGCGCATCGCGATCTCGCGGCGCGTGCGCGCGAAGCGGGCGTGCTGGCGGAGCGTCAACGCCTGTCCCGCGACCTGCACGACACGCTGGCCCAGGGCTTTGCGTCGGTCGTGCGGCAGCTCGAGGCCGTGCAGCTCGCGCTGCCCGACGGTGCCGCCCTCGATGACGCGCACCGGACGCGCATTCTGACGCACCTGGGACACGCGCAGGAGGTGTCGCGCGCGAGCCTGACGGAAATCCGTCGGCTCGTGCTTTCGCTGCGGCCGACGGAACTCGCCAATGCGCCGATCGTCGAGGCCCTCGAGCGCGTGGTGGCGCAGTGGGGTTCGGCGCACGGCGTCGCAACGACGTTCACCGCCGACGAGATGCCGGCGCTGCAGGGCGACGCCGAGGTCACGCTGCTGCGCGTTACGCAGGAGGCGTTGAGCAACGTGGCGCGTCACGCCCGTGCCGCAGCGGTTCGCGTGGCGTTGAGCTGCGTCGACGAGCTGGTGATGCTGGCCATCGAAGACGACGGCCGGGGGTTTGTGCCATCCGACGACGGTGATGGCGAGCACCTCGGGCTGCGCGGGATGCGCGATCGCGCGCGCCGGCTTGGCGGCTACGTGCTCGTCGACAGCGCGCCGGGGGACGGGGTCAGCGTGACCCTGGCGCTGCCGCTGTCCGTCGTTGGTGAGAGCCCGCGGGTGGAACCCACATGACGACGCCGATCCGCGTCCTCGTGGCCGACGACCACCCGGTGGTGCGCAGCGGCATCGCGAGCGTGCTCGGGACGCAGCCTGACTTTTCCGTGGTCGGGGAATGCGCGGATGGCGAGCAGGCGGTGCAGGCGGCTGTCTCGCTTGCCCCCGACCTGGTGCTGATGGATCTGCGCATGCCGGTGCGCGGCGGCGTTTCGGCGATCGAAGAGATCGGCCGGCGTGCGCCCGCGATCCGGGTGGTGGTGCTTACCACATACGCCACCGACGGCGACGTGCTGCGTGCCATCGAGGCTGGTGCGGTGGGCTACTTGCTGAAGGACGTGCCGCACGAGGAACTGTTCCGTGCGCTTCGGGCCGTGGCACGCGGCGAGCGGTATCTCGCGCCGGGCGTCGCCGACCGCCTGGTATCCAGCTGGACCGCCCGACCCCGGAGCGCCCTGACCAAGCGGGAGGCCGCGATCCTCGCGCACGTCGCGCGCGGCGCGTCGAACAAGGAGGTGGCCGCCGCGCTCGGCATCACCGAGACCACGGTGAAGGCGCACCTCGTCCATGTCTTCGAGAAGCTCGGCGTCGACAACCGAACGGCAGCAGCCAGGGTGGCCCTTGAGCGCGGGCTGGTGGGTGGCTGACTGCCACTCGAGGGTGCACACTCCCTTCCATGGCGAGCAACGCAGGCATCAAATGGGGAGGATGACGTGGTGCGCCCTGGTGGCGCTCGCGTGTGCGCAGAAGCGCGAGGTGACGGCCGTCGCACCGGAGCAGGTGATCGAGGTCGTTGGCACCGAATACGCGTTCGTCACGCCGGACAGCGTGAATGCCGGGCGAACCGTGTTCCGGTTGCGCAACACCGGGAAGGTGCTGCACGAGATGATCATTCTCCGACTACGTCCCGGATCATCGGTGCAGGATCTGCTGCGGGCGCGCGAGGCCGGGCGCAGCACGCAGCCCTTTCTTGATGGCGGAAGTGCCGTGCTGTTTGCGCCGCCCGGTGAGCTTGGCGACCACGAGATCACGGTGGATCTCGAGCCAGGGAGAACGTACGCGCTGTGGTGTCAGTTCAGTGACAGCGCCGGGCGGCCCGAGCACTACACGTTAGGCATGTTCAAGCCACTGCACGTGCGCAACGGCGTCGCCGGAGCCGCGCCGCCGGACTCGGCGCGCGTGGTCCAGGTCGGGGCCACGGACTACGCCTTCGACGTCCCCGACACGATCGACGCCGGGCTTGTGCGACTCGCGCTGCAGAATCGCGGCAAGCAGCGCCACGAGCTCTCGTTCGGTCGCCTCACACCCGCGGTGCAGGGACACCAGGTACTCACGGACTACCTCGCAGGCAAGCCGATCGACTACGCCCTTGGCGACGACGGCGCGGTCCTCACGGCGCCTGGCGGCGATCCGAATCCCTTCTACATCCGTGTGCGACTCGCCAGCGGCGAGCGGTACATCATGCTCTGTGAGTTTGCCGACACGACCGGCGCGCCCGAGCATGTGAAGCTCGGGATGTTCAAGGAGCTCGTCGTCAGGTAACGCGTCAGCCCAACGGCGTGTCAGGGCACGCGATCGGTGTAGCCGTCGCCCAGGTACATCCGCACCACGCGGCCGTCGCGCTCCACGAACCGCACCACCTCGCCGACCGCACCACCGCCCGACGGGAACACCACGCGGAATCGGCCCTCGCCCAGTGGCTCCAACGTCGTCGGCGTGTCCACGTTGTCGGCGTTAGGCGTGATCAGCACGAGCTTGTCCTTGAGCGCGACGACCTGCTGGTCGCCCCAGTCGCCGCGATAGAGCCCGGCAAATCGCGCCCACGACGGATCCCACGCCACCGTGACTGACTTCGGCGTGGTGAGTCTTGCCACGGCCTCGCCCACGGTGTTCATGAGCTGGCGCGCAATGCCGCCGGGGTCGGAGTCATTCGTGTTGGTCAGCACGATCACGCCCACGCGGCTGTCGAGCTGGATGAGGGTGTTGGTGGTGTTGCCGAGATATCCGCCGCCGTGGCCGACGTAGACCTTGTCGCGATAGCGGTTCACGCCAAAGCCGATGCCCGTGCCGTTCGCCCAGGAGTTCTCCAGCGAGCGCACGCGGTGCATCTCGCGGAGGGAGCCCGACGAGAGGATGCGTGGCCCACCACGTGCGCCCTTGCGGAACTGCGCCGAGACGAACCGTGCCATGTCCTCGACGTTGGAGGTGAGCCCGGTGGCCGCGCCCATGCCGCGGGCGTCGATGAACGGAATGATCGCGCGCGAGCCGTCGGGCATGCGTCGCCCGTAGCCGACCGTCAGGCCGGGCACTTCACGGTCCACACTCGACGAGGACATGCCTAACGGGTCAAAGACGTTGGACTGAAGGTATCCCGCCCAGGTCTGACCGCTGGCCGCCTCCACCACCATGCCGGCGATGGTGTACGCCAGGTTCGAGTACTTCCAGCGCACCGATGGCGCGAAGGACGCCTGGCGGTCCCCGATCAGCTGCTTGACCTGCTCTCCGGTCGGGAAGTTGTTGCTCGACCAGTGGTCGCCGGCCTCGCGCGGAAGGCCCGAGCTGTGACTGAGCAACTGCTCCACGGTGATCGGGCCGTCGTCGTCGCCGGCCGGCTTCACGTGGAACCATGGCAGGTGCTTCGACACGGGATCGTCCAGCCGCACCTTGCCCTGTTCACGGAGCTGCATGATCGCCGTGGCCGTGAAGAGCTTGCTGTGCGACGCCATGCGGAACTTCGTGGCCGGTGTCATCGGCACCCGGTTCTTCACGTCGGCCCAGCCGAACCCCTTCGACCACACCAGGTCCTGGTCTGCCACCACGCCCACTGCGACGCCGGGCAACCCCTTGTATGCGATCTGTCCTTCGAGCCACGCCGAGAAGAGCCGGGCCGCGCCGAGGACGTCGGGGTCGCTGGCGATGGTCGAGCTGCTCTGGGCGCTGGCCGGCGTTGCCGCAACCATACCGCCGACGAGGACGACACCGAGCCGCGCACGGAGGGCTCGGGAGATCAGGGAACGTGGTGACATGGCGGCCTTCGCGATGGGGTCGGGCCCAAGGCTCGCCGCCGAATGCCGGGCCGTCAAGACGCCGACGCGGACCGCTCGTCTCCGCTCCTAACGACCCGCGGCCGAAGGCGGCGGCAGGGGCTTTGCTCCCTTTCGCGGCACCCGGACTCCTACGGGCCCCACATACTCGTCAAGCCGGCGCCGGTGCCATTGCAGGCCCGCGCTGTCCGCGCTGGCGAGGTTGTGCGCCTCGAAGGGGTCGGTCCCGAGGTCATACAGCGCCTCGCCCCCGCGCGCATCGATGATGTAGTGCTGCCGCGGGGAGATGACGGAATACATCGGCCCCCACGCCGTGGGCCAGTAATCGTTCTTCTCGCTCGCCCAGCGGTGCTTGTCCACGATCGCGGCGCGCGTGCTGTCGCCCATCGTCACCGAGTCGGGCAGCGTGGCCAGTTGGTTGAGCGAGGTTCCCTCGAAGCCGTGGGCAACACCGGGAAAGGCGAGATCGGCCACGGTGGCCGGAATGTCCCGGATCGACACGATGTCGCGGCGTCGACCCATGAGCCCCGGATTCCGCGGGTCGACGACCACCAGCGGCACCTGGAGCGACACGCGATACAGACTGCGGTTGTGCCCCAGGAACGTCGGGCCGCGCTCGCCGAACTCTTCCCCGTGGTCCGACGTGACCACGAGGACCGTGTTGTCGGCCAGGCCGCGCGCACGCAGCGCCGCGACCAGCTCGCCTAACGAATGGTCGTCGTAGGCAATGCCGCCGTCGTACATGTCGCGCAGCTGGTTCAGCACCGCGGACGGGGCCGAACGCAGGGTCTCGTCGGCCCAGTAGCGCGTGCCCCGTGGCGCAAACGCGGTGTCGAACGGTGCCGGCGCCGCATACGGCTCGTGCGCATCGAAGTAGTTGAGCACCGCAAAGAACGGTCGGTCGCCGCGCCGGTCGAGCCACGACAGGAACGAGGCGTTCACATGGGTGGCGCGCCGGCGGAGCAACGTATGGTGCCGGCCCAGCATCACGCCGACGTTGAACACGTTGCGGCCAAGCAGCTCCCACGTGTGCGCGATGACCGGGGCATGGATCGGTGGGCGCGCGTCGTACGTGGCGAAGCCGCGATCGATGCCATAATCCGGCGAACCGTAGAACAGGTTGGCCGTCATGCTCGCCGTGGCATACCCGCGCGCCGAAAAGAACTCGGCGATCGTCGGCGGCACGGTGTCCAGCGGGATCCCCGACCCGACGCTCAGGCGATCGGGATAGAGGCCGGTAAAGATGCTGGCGTGCGAAGGGAGCGACCACGGCGACGTGGCGAAGGCATGCTCGAAGACCAGGCCGCGCGCCCCAAGGCTGTCGAGCACCGGCGTCGTGCGCCGCGCGTAGCCGTAGAGCGACATATTCTGCGCGCGCGCCGTGTCCCAGATGAGCACGACGATGTTCGGCGACCCCGCAGGGGCCGGGGCGGTTGGCAGCGCTGCCGCCTCGCGTGCGTGTCGGCGCCACGGCACGACGATCGCCGTCAGCAGCGCCGTCGCGGCAAGCCCGAGACTCGTGGCGCGCGCGATGCGACCGATGACGGCGGGCCATCCATCAAAGAGCCGCTGCGCCGCGACCGCGACACCGGCCCCGAAGATCACCTTGGACCAGGTCCCCAGTCCGAGAGACATCGCGGTCACCAGTCCGTACGTGGCCACTCCGGCGGCCAGGGCCACCGCCCAGCGACGCAGGCCCCATTGCGTGGGCACGAGCGCGCTCACGCCGAGCCACAGCGCCACGACCAACCCCAGGGCAACGAGCGCGGCGAGTGGCGTCATCCAGAACACCTCGCCGGCCACGTATTGCCCGATGGGCAGGTGACGCACCCGGTTGCGATACACAGCCACCGTCGCTTCGGCGAAACCCGAGGTCAAGGCAATGGCCGCGCACGCCCAGAGCAGGTTCGAGAGCCGCGCCGTCGCCGGCAAAGGGGCCGATGCTGTCACGAGGGGGAGGTAGGAGTCACGTCGTGCGACCATATCGCGAGACGAGCGCGCGCGCCACTCGTCACCGCGACCCGGCGTCGGGTCGACCGCAGCGACCACGGCGGAAGTCCGTCGCCGTGCAGGTAAAGTACGGAGTCGCCCAGAGGCCGGCGGAAGCACGCCGCGCATCGTCCGCCGCGCCGCGCAGCACGGCGGCGTACTTCACGTTAGGCGGGAGAACGTACACCGCAGCCAGCCCGGCCCGGATCACGGCAACGTTTACCATGGTCGTGTCGTCGCGCCACACCCAGGCGAGCAGACGACCATACCGATCACGCTCCCGCACATCGAGTTCCAGACCCACCAGCGCCCCGACCGGCATCGTGCGCTCCACGAACTCGCGCGAGCGCTCGCCGTAGGGTCGTTGCGCCAGCTCCGGGGCGTCCACACCGAGCAGGCGCACGCGGTGGGCCGCACCTTCGCGCGTACACTCGAACGAATCGCCGTCCACCACCCGAGACACGCGACACTCGAGTCCGGGCACCTGGCGCTGCGCGGCTGCGCCGCACGCCCATGGCAGGGAGAGCGAGGCGGCGAGCAGGAGTGGGGAAGCGAACGCGCGAAGTCGCCGCATGAGAAGTCGGAGCCTACGCCCTCCCGCCAGCTGCCGTCAACCGCGAACATTCGTGGACCTGAACCGGAGACAACCATGGTCCTGCGGTCGCTCACGATCGCCACGCTGCTGGGCGCGTCTTCCCTGGCCGCGCAAGCTCCGTCCCGTGCGGCGCTGGTCCAGCGGCTGGATTCCATTGCGGGCGCACCTGTCGCGGCGGGCAGCGTGGCCGGCATGGCCGTCGCTGTGGTGCGCGGTCGCGACACGCTCCTGTTGAAGGGGTACGGCCTCGCCGACCTCGAGAACCAGGTTCCCGCCACCCCACAGTCGGTCTTCCGCATCGGTTCAGTCACCAAGCAGTTCACCGCCGCCGCCGTGATGCAGCTCGTCGAGCAGGGCAAGGTAAGCCTTGATGACGACATGGCGAAGTTTCTCCCCAGGTACCCGACGCGCGGCAAGCGCATCACGGTGCGTCACCTCCTCAATCACACGTCGGGCATCCCGAGCTACACCGATGTCGGCGCCACCTTCGGCGCCGTGATTCGCTCCGACCTCTCACACGATTCCCTCGTCGCGCTCATCGCGCCGAACGCGCTGATGTTCGAACCCGTGTCACATTTCTACTACAACAACACCGGGTACTACATGCTCGGCATGCTGATCGAACAAGTGACCGGCAAGTCCTACAGCGACTGGCTGGCCGCGCAGATGTTTGCGCCCCTCGGCCTGCCCGGGACCACCTACTGCGACACGCGCAAACTCATTCCCCGGCGAGCGCACGGCCATGATCGCGGAGCGCAGGGGCTTGTGAACACATCGTTCATCAGCATGGACCTGCCGTACGCCGCGGGTTCGCTGTGCTCCACGGTCGTGGACCTGGTGCGATGGACTGACCACCTCGCCTCGGGCCGTGTGGTGTCGTCGGCGTCGTATGGCGCGATGACCTCGCCGGTTCCGCTCACGAGCGGTCGCCCCATGACCTACGGGTTCGGCCTTACCGTCGATACGCTTGGCGCGCACCGCGTCGTTTCGCACGGCGGCGGCATCAACGGATTCATCTCATCGCTCGTGCACCTGCCGCAGGACTCGCTCATCATCGCGGTGCTCGCCAACACCAGTCCGGCGCCCGCGGATCAGGTGGCCATGGCCCTCGCGCGCGCGACGCTCGGCCTGCCCCCGGCCACGCCGCCAGGCCCGCCGAAGGACCTGGCGATCGCGGCCGCCGACCGAGCGAAGTTCGCGGGCTCGTACGACCTCACGCGACCCGATGGCACCCGGAATCCCGTGCGCATCTTCGAAGAGAATGGGCAGCTCATGATCCAGTCCGACGGGGAGCGCGCCGTGCGCCTGATGAGCCAGGGTGGCGATGTGTTCATCGCGCCCGGCGTCGGTCGTGTGGCCTTCGATGTTGCCGGGGCCCGCGTCACCGGCTTCGTACTCGGCGGCGGCGCCCGCAGGTTGGAAGCTGTCCGCCGCTAGGTCCTCTGCTCACCATCACCACTCAGAGTCACCGACCGTGATCACTCTCCTCGCCGAGTTCAGCGTCAAGCCGGGTCAGGCCGACCGGGCGCTGGCTCTTGTGAACGCCGTGGCCGCCGACGCGCAGGCCAACCAGCCCGGCACGCTGCTGTACTATGCGCACCGGGTGCTCAACGGCGCCGGCCAACCCACGAGTCGCCTGGCGTTCCACGAGTGTTACGCCGATCAGGCGGCGCTGCAGGCGCACCTCGCCTCGCCGTCCTGGCAGGCTCTGGTGGCGGTGTGGTCCGAATGCTTCGAGGGCATCCCGGCCGACGTGGCCGTGACGAGTCTCGATCGCCTGGCCGGCTTTACACGTTAGGCGCTGGCGGCCCCCGGTCAGGGGATCGCGGCAAGGCGCGGCTGCACCACCTCCCATGCCACACGCTGCAGCTCGCGGGCGAGTGACACGGGCAGGGCAAGGCGGGGTGCCCCGGCCGGTGGCCCCGGCCTGGGCTCGTCCAGGGTGCGCCGTGTGGTCGGGGGGAGTCCAATCGGCGAGGTCCGGAACAGTGTCGAGAAGAACACGACCGCGGCGAGGTAGGTGCCCGCCGGGCTCGGGTGCGAGCCGTCGGCGTCGAACAGCGACAGCTGTGCCTCGCGCAACGCCACGCCTACCGCCGGGTCAGCCCGCGCCCGGCGCCAGGCCTCGCCCACCGGAACGATCAGTGCGCCGGTCGCGGTCGCTGCGGACGTGTAGGTCATGGTGAGCGTGTCCTGCGACAGTGGCCGTGCCTCGCGCGCCCACGTGAGGTACAATGCCAGCCTCGCCCCGACCGCCCTGGTCTCGGCTGCCAACCTTGGCACGTCACGCAGGGTCGCCGAGGGCGCGTCGATCGGGCGCGTGCTTTGCTCCTGCAGGACGACCACGTTCCACCCGCCACGCCGGATCGCGGCGAGCGCATCTCCACGGGCGAGGTGCATTTCGAGCGTGTGGCCGCCGAACAGTACCTGCTCAGGAGCGACGCGTTGCGCTTCCCGCGACGCTCGCGACAGATCGGCGACGACGGAGGGCAGGTCGTTGTAGTACGTGTAGCTGTTGCCGACGAAAAGCACGTGAAGTGCCGTGGTGTCACGGGCCGTGGCTTGTGCGCCGGTGTAGCGCGGCAGCGCGCCGAGCCCGACTGCCAGGAGCGCGATGCGGGCGACGTGGCGGAGCGTGACGAGCGGTTTCATCGACGATGACTGGCCGAGGTAAGGTGCACCATCATAGCGCGCCAGGGACCACCGCGCACATGGACATCGGCTGCGCACCGATACAACGTCCGTCCAGGGCCGGCGCACGCACGTTCACCGTGGCACCGACCCCCATCGAGATGAATCGGGCCGACATCGTTACCGAACTCCGTCAGCTCGTGCTCCCGCGCATGCACTTCGTCGTCGTGGGTGGCGCGGCGATGACCCTGCGCGACTTGCGGGAAACCGACGACATCGATCTCGTCGTGAGTCGCGAGCTGTTCCAGTCTCTCGAGCGCGAAGGCTGGGCCCCGGGCGCGCGTCCCGACGGAAAGCCTGCGCTCGGTCGCGGCCACGTCGAGGCGTGTCTCGACCTGAGCTGTGGCGAGTTCGAACGCACCAGCGAGTGGCTGCGCACGCATGCCGACACGCTCCACGGGCTGCCGGTGGTCGACCTGCTGACCCTCGTCGCCTGCAAGTCGGCACGCGGCCAGCCGAAAGACGTGGCCGATGTCGCGCTCATCCGCGCCCGCCATCCCTCGCTCGTCGCAAAGCTCGACGCCAACCGCACGTGACGGGCGTCGCGGGGGCCGCGGCGCCCGGGTGATGGTTGCGCGGCCGACGCCTCCGGGCGGCCGCGCGCTCCTGGTGACGATCCCGACCGCCTAGCGCTTGCGGGCGCGCCCTCGTCGCAGCGACCGCGTCGAGTGCCCTGCGACGCGCTGCGCGGACTTCCGGGTGGCGGCCCTGGTCGTCGGGCGGGCGGGGCGCTTCGTCGTCCTGTGCAACGCCGGCTTCGTGGCCTTGCGGGCCGTAAGCTTCGTGCCCTTGCGGGCCGTCAGCTTCGCGGCCTTGCGAGCGGTCGGCTTCGCGCCCTTGCGAGCGGTCGGCTTCGCGGCCCTGCGGGCTGACGGCTTCGCGGCCTTCCTCGGCCGGTTCCTTGCCGCCGACTTCGCGGCCTTGCGACCCGCTGGACGCGATGATGCCGTGACCTTCTTCGCTGCCTTCTTCGCCTTCGTGGCGCCCGACCCAGTCGCGGCGCGCGCCTTGCCCTTTGGGGTCGCCTTTGCCCCCTTGCTGGCCGCCTTCAATCCGGTGGCCTTCTTCGCGGCCCGCGCGGGCGGCGTCGCGGAGGAGCGAATCGGGTTCAGGTGGTGCAGCGCGAACGCCGCGCCCTGAGGATCGTTGAGGACCGCGATCGATCCATCGGGGATGTCCATCTGCGGTCGCACCACGGTCGCACCAGCCCCGGTCGCTCGCTCAACACCTTCGCCAACGTCCTTCACGCACAGGTACACCAGCCAGCACGACGGCAACTGCTCCATGCCCGGAAGCTTGTCATACATGCCGCCGTACATCGCCGAGCCCTTGCCGAACATGGCGTACATCAAGCCATCCCCCATGTCACTCTCGGTGATCGCGTCCCATCCAAAGAGGTCACGATAGAACTCGAACGCCGCCCGGCGGTCAGTCGTCATGAGTTCGTGCCACGAGAACCGACCGACGGCCGCGGTGCCGTCCCACGCGCCCGATGCATGAGCGGACCTGTACACGCCGAAGACCGCGCCCTGGGGATCCTGCACCACGGCAAACCGTCCCGTGCCGGGAATCTCGGCGGGCCCATGAAGGGTCCTGGCGCCGAGTGACACCGCGCGTGCCACGGTGTCGTCGACGTTGCTGCTTTCGACGTATGGCATCCAGTTGGGTGGCACGCCGTGGCCCGCCATCTCGTCGCTCAGCCGAAAGATCCCGGCTACCGGCACGTCTCGGTTTGTGAACAGCATGTAGTCCCCATCGAACGTCTGAGTGCCCCAGCCGCTCAAGGTCGGGTAGAATCGCGTCGCCGCGCCCACGTCAGGTGTCGTGAGTTCGTACCAGGTGAATTGCCCGTGCATCGTGTACCGTCGTTGTGAGGGAGGGTGCCGCCCTGTAAACGGCAGACGTGAGGGAAGCCTGTCCAGACGCAGCGTGATTCGACGGCACCGCCTCGATGCAGAACGGGGGCGGCCGACATGCGTCGTCGGCCACCCCCGTCTTGGTCCTGCATCTCGCGGCCGGGCCATGGACCGCCTCCCCGTCGCCCGGCCCGCGATCCTCGCGGCCAACCACAACAATACGCTCGTCGGCACCCTCCTCGTGGCCGGCGTAGCGCCGGACGCGACCGTGTGTTCAGGCTCAGGGCCAGGGCAGCGGGATCACCGTGAACCGTGAGCGCCTGGCCGGATCGTCGTCGCCGTCGAAGTACGCCTCGATTTCCCGTCGCGCGGCAGCACGCAGGGCCTGGTCGGCCGCCGAGCCGCCCGTCATGGCCTCGAGTCGCTGATCCAGCTTCTGCAGTTGCCATTCCGCGCCCTGTCGGACCTCGGCCAGCGCCTGGCGATCCCCGGCCCGGTCGAGCAGGGTGTTGAGCACCACGCGCTGCACCGTGCGTCGCAGCGCCTGCGCATTCCCGTCAGTGGCGGGCGCGGCGCCCCAGGTGCGGTCGACGATGGTCGAGAGCACCTCGTCGAGTGTGGGGAGCGACGCGTCGCGCGCGCTGAACTGCACGACCCGCGCGGCCCGCTCACGGTGCAGGAGTCCCTCGATCACCTCGGTGGCGAGCCCACCGGCGAGCGAGATCTGGTCGAACGACGTGCCGCCCGCCGACCCGATCCATTCGATGGCGTCGTCGCCGCCGTATGGCACCGGCGGGATCAGGGCCATGACGCGCTCCGGCACGGCCAGCTGCGCGGGCTCGAGGGCGTCGAGCGCCATGCCTAACGCGCGCCGCTGCGACGCGGCCGGCAGGATCGTCGTCGGTACCTGCCCGTCGCCGCGCATCGCGTAGCGGAAGTCCATCCCGCCCACGTACTTCACCAGGCCTTCGAGCGAGTAGCGGTGGTGCAGGTACACGTGCGCGAAACGCATGTTGAGCAGGTACATCGGCTCGCCTGGCTTGATCGCCTGCTCGTTGAACCTGTCGATCGCCACGCGCCGCACCGCCGAGGTCCGCTCGACGGCATCGAACATCGTCTTGCCCTCGACCCAGCGCGTGACTTCGGGGATCGAGCCCGCGGCATCGGCGTGCTGGTCGGCGACAAAGCGCACGTCACGATCGAGGATCTCCTTCACGATCTTCGCGAGCCCGGCCTTTTCGCTCGCCGCGTCGGGATACCACGTGTGCCCGTACCGGATCGCCAGCGAATCCCATGCGCCGGCAAACGGGGCGTAGGCCTTCGTGAGGTCAAGCTTTCCCTGCGCATCGACCGTGATGAGCGGGAACGGATAGTCCATCACGCTCGTGCGACCCTGCGCGTGCGCGATGTAGTTGTGCGACATGCCGAGGGTGTGCCCGATCTCGTGGGCGACATGCTGGCGCCGCCGGCTCATCGCGAACTGCTCAGCGCTCACGCCCAGTCCGGCCGCACCGGCGGCCGGGAGGAGGCCTGCATAGATGTTGTAGTCGATGAGCGAGCGCCACGAGTCCATGCGCACGACCGTGCGCAGGATCTCGCCGGTGCGCGGGTCGGAGAGCGACGGGCCGACCGAGGGGCCCGGGCCGCTGCGGTGCACCCAATAGATCATGTTGTAGCGCGCGTCCATCGGATCGGCGCCGGCCGGCAGGTCGCGAACCTGGAACGCATTCCGCCATCCCGCACCCTCGAACACCTTGTTCCACCAGCCGCCGCCCTCGCGGAAGGCGGAGCGGTATGGCTCAGGGATCGCCGGGTCGAGGTAATACACGATCGGCGTCACCGGCTCGGTGAGCTGCCCGCGCTGGTAGGCGGCGGGATCCTTCGGCACGAGGCGCCAGCGCGCGGTGTTGCCGCCACGATACGTCCCGTCAAAGCCCTGTCCGAAGTCGCTGAACGATCCACCAAAGAGCCCAGTCCGCGAATCGGCCACCCGCGGTCTGAAGCCGGCGGAGTCGGGGAGCGCCACGAGTGAATGGTGTACCTCGAACGTCGGAGCGGAGGCGTCTGGCGCCGCGCGCCGAAGCGCGAAGCCGGGGTTGTCGACCGCGAAGGTCAGCACCGCGTGGATTTCGGTGTTGCGCGGGAACGCCTTCGTGCGCGCCGGATCGATCCAGCTGCGATTGGCGTCCACGCGCCCGGAACCCTGCTGGCCGCGCCGGATGCTTTCGGCGATGCCATACGTATCGGAAAGGAACAGCGTCGTCGCGTCAGCCACGATCGTTCCGTTCGTCTCGGATTCGATCGGGAACGACGCGACCACCGACGTGGCAAAGGCCTCGGACGCACCACGTTGAGCCGCGGCGTCGGCGCCGATCGCTCGAACGCTCCAGTTGTCCCGCACGAGCACGACTCGTTTGCCGCGCTTCTCCAGGCGGACGACGGCGCTGCCGCCGGTCTGTCCACGGTCGAGACCGAGGGATGGTACGCCGGCCCCGGTGGCCAGCACGCTCTGGTGCAGGAAATCCCGGTTGAGTCGGTCGGGCGCGATCTCGAGGAGCACCTTGTTGCGGTCCTGGTCGACGCGAACGCCCAGGAACGGCGTTTCGGCGCCCTGGGCCAGGGCTGGTCGGCTGGGCGTCGTGGCTGCGACCAGCACGGCAGCCAGGGCAAGATGAATTCGCATGTCGGGACGGGTGAGGTTGCTGCCCCGGCGCGGACGGCGCGTCGCGCTCGGCGGCGCGGGGAAGGTAGCCTCAGGTCAGGTCGACGCCAGCCGGAGGCCGTCACGAGGAACCTCCCGCCGGTCCCGGGACTTCTCGGGGCAGGCCACACCACCCGGAGGAGGGGTATGCAGAACTGGCACGACATCCTGGCGATCACCCGCGGCACCAACGCTGCTCCACCGCGCCGCGTGGAGCGTACCGAAGCCCAGTGGCGCTCGCAGCTGTCTCCGGAAGCGTTCCGCGTGACGCGCCAGCACGGCACGGAGCGCGCGTTCTCCTCGGACATGTGCAGCCTCTTCGAACCGGGACGCTACGCCTGCGTGTGCTGCGGCACGGTCCTGTTCGACTCAGCGGAGAAGTTCGAGTCCGGCACGGGATGGCCGTCGTTCACGCAGCCGGTGGCGACCGACGTGATTGCCTATCGCGCCGACACCTCGTACGGCATGCTGCGGGTCGAGACGCTGTGCAACGTGTGCGACGCGCACCTCGGGCACGTGTTTCCCGACGGGCCGGCGCCCAGCGGGCTGCGATACTGCATGAACGCGGTGGCGCTGGCGCGGCACTCGGCGGGCGCTGGCGCGGCCTGAGCACGTTTCACCGGCGGGCGCGCGTGGCCCGGCGGGCGCCTAACGATCCAGCCGATCCAGCATCGGCTGGGTGATCAGCACCACGCCGCGATCCGTCCGGCGGAAGCGTTGCGCATCGAACGCCGGATCTTCGCCCACGACGAGGCCGGGCGGAATCCGCACGTCGCGGTCGATCACCACGTTTCGGAGCCGCGCGCCGCGCCCGATGTCGGCGTAGGGCTGCACCACCGCCGCCTCGAGCTTCACGTAGGAGTGCACCTTCACGCCCGTGAAGAGCAGGCTGCGGTGCACGTGCGACCCCGAGACGATGCACCCGCCGGACACCAGGGAGTTGAGTGCGGTGCCCCGGCGGCCGTCCTCGTTATGCACGAACTTGGCCGGTGGCACGATCTCGGCGTAGCTCCAGATCGGCCACGTCTGGTCGTAGAGGTCGAGGGACGGGGTGACCGTGGTGAGGTCGATGTTCGCCTCCCAGTAGGCGTCGATCGTTCCGGCATCACGCCAGTAGGCCTCCTGCTCGGTCGCCGCCTTGACGCAGGACTGGTCGAAGCGGTGGGCGACGGCTTTGCCGTGCGTGACGACGTACGGGATGATGTCCTTCCCGAAATCGTGGCTCGAGTCCGGGTTGCCGGCGTCGCGGCGGAGCAGGTCGAACAGAAAGGGCGTCTTGAAGACGTAGATCCCCATGCTCGCCAGCGCGAAGTCCGGGTTGCCGGGGATGCCCGGTGGATCGGCAGGTTTCTCGACGAACGTCACGATCCGGTCGGATTCGTCCACGTGCATGACGCCGAACCCGGTGGCCTCGAGCCGCGGGACCACGAGGCAGCCGACGGTCACGTCGGCGTCCTGCTCGACGTGCTGCTCGAGCATCAGCTCGTAGTCCATCTTGTAGATGTGGTCGCCGGCGAGGACGACCATGAACTCCGGTGCGTAGGGCTCGATGATGTCGATGTTCTGGTAGACGGCGTCGGCCGTGCCGTCGTACCACTGCGTCTCGGAGACGCGTTGGCTGGCCGGCAGGATGTCGAAGCTCTCGTTGCGTTCGGGGCGCAGGAAGTTCCAGCCGCGCTGCAGGTGCCGGATCAGGCTGTGCGCCTTGTACTGCGTGGCCACGCCGATGCGACGGATGCCGGAGTTGAGCGCGTTGGAGAGCGCGAAGTCGATGATGCGCGACTTGCCGCCAAAGAACACCGCCGGCTTGGCGCGGCGATCGGTCAGCTCGTGCAGGCGGGCCCCGCGGCCCCCGGCCAGGACATAGGCCATCGCGCTCCGCGCGATGTTGGTGGAGCGTCGCGTGGACATCATGCGTGAATCGCCGGCGAGCGTGACATGCAGCCTCCGGGCAGGTGGGGCGGTCCGTCGGCCCAACCTGTGCCGGTGCCACGCGGCGCGTAAGAGCCCCGGGTGCGGTAGATTGGCCGGACCGTCAGGCATTCGCCTTGTCCCCGCCGCCATGAGAGTCCTCTTCGTTGCCGCGGAAGTGGCACCGTTCGTGAAAACCGGTGGTCTTGCCGACGTCGCCGGTGCCCTGCCGGCGGCCCTGCGCGAGCGCGGCCTCGACGTGCGTGTGGTCATGCCGCGCTACCGCACGATCCGCGAACAAGGCGTGCCCGCCGAAGGGCCGATCGCCGCGGCATTTCTCCCGCTCGGAGAGAAGACGGAGGAACTGCGTGTCTGGCGGGCGACCAGCACCGCGGTGCCTACGTGGTTCCTCGACGTGCCGGCCGCGTTCGAACGTGCCGCGATCTACGGCGAGCCTGATGATGCGCGTCGGTTCATCCTGTTCGCACGCGGCGTCGTCACGCTCATGCAACACCTGCGTGAGGTCGAGGGATGGCAGCCGGACGTGGTGCACTGTCACGACTGGCACTCCGCCCTCGTGCCTAACTACATCCGAACGGTGCTCGCGTACACGTTTGGCCACATCGCCACCGTCTTCACGATCCACAACCTTGCGTACCAGGGTCAGGTGACGCCGGCCACGGTGGGTCTGGCCGGGCTCGCCGAGGGCGGTATGGTGGAAGACAGTGTGGGTCCGGGCGTCGCCGGCACGTTCAACTTCATGGCGCGGGGTATCGGGTTCAGTGACGTGGTGAGCACCGTGAGTCCCACGTACGCCACCGAGATCCGGACGGGCGAATACGGCGAACGGCTCGATGGTCTGCTCCGGCGTCGCGCCGATCGACTCGTCGGCATCCTGAACGGCATCGACACCACGGTCAACGACCCGTCGACCGATCGACACATCGCCGCGCACTACAGCGCGGACGACCCCTCGGGCAAGGCAGCGTGCAAGGCGGCGCTGCAACGCGAGTGCGGATGGGCCGAGGACGCCGGCCGTCCGCTCCTCGGCATCGTGTCCCGACTCGTCGAACAGAAAGGGCTCGACCTGCTGGATCGGGTGGTCCCGTGGCTGGTGGGTCGGACCAATGCGCAGCTGGTGGTGCTTGGCTCGGGGCAGGCGCACCTGGAGGCGACCTTTCGACAGCACGCGAAGGCGTACCCGGCGCGCGTCGCGGCCCGCATCGGCTTTGACGCCGCGCTGGCGCAGCGCATTTACGCCGGTGCGGATGCGTTCCTCATGCCCTCACGTTTCGAGCCTTGCGGCCTGGGCCAGATGATCGCGATGCGCTACGGCACGATCCCGATCGTGCGCGCCACCGGTGGGTTGAGCGACACGGTACGCGAAGGATGGGACGGCAACGGCTTTCGCTTTCACCCGCCCAACGCCCAGCACCTGGCCGAAGCGATCGATCGCGCGCTGGCGGTGTGGCGCGACCCGAAGAGCTGGGCCATCCTGCGTGACCGAGGAATGCGCGAGGACCATTCCTGGGGATCGGCCGCGGGCCAATACGCAACGCTCTACGAACGGGCGATCCGGAGTCGGCGCGGGTAACCCATGATCGCTTGCGCGCACGTCGATCAACAGCTGAACGCACCAGCCCTCCCTGCCGCCACCGATGATCACCACGGCACCCATCACCCTCGAATCCAACGGCGTTCGGCTCGAACCGCTCGCCACGAGCCACCGCGAAGGTCTCGCCCTCGCGGCGCAGGACGGCGCGCTCTGGGAGCTGTGGTATACCTCGGTCCCCCGGCCGGAGGAGGTCGAGGCCTACATAGAGACAGCGCTCGCGGGCCAGGCGGCGGGACACATGTTGCCATGGGCAGTCGTCGACACCGCAAGCGGGCGCGTCATCGGAAGCACGCGATACCATGACATCGTCCCGGCGATCGACCGCGTCGAGATCGGCTGGACGTGGTACGGGCACAGCTGGCAGCGGAGCCACGTGAACACCACATGCAAGCTCCTCCTGCTGGGCCACGCCTTTGAACGCCTCGGGTGCGCCGTCGTGGGTCTGCGCACCGACAACTTCAACTTTGCGTCGCAGCAGGCCATCGCGCGGCTTGGGGCGCAGCGCGATGGCGTGCTCCGTCACCATCAGGCGCGACGCGACGGCACAGTGAGGGACTCGGTGATGTTCAGCATTCTGGCCGCGGAATGGCCAGACGTGAAGCGGCACCTGGAGCTGCGGTTGCAGCGCGGCAACCGCACGGCCATCGGATAGCCGGACGGCTCAGCCCGTCACCCGCCACGCCGCCCGCTGGTCTTGGACTTCGTTGGCGGCTTCTGCGGCTGGTTTGGATGCGGCACCGGCGCCTTGCCTCCGGCGGGGTTCGCCTTGGCGCCCGGCGCGGGGTGCTTTCGCGAGAAGTCCGGGATCGTGCTCTTTTTCATGAATCCTCCTTGAGCGACCGCAGCGAGTCGCCGGGCAAGCGGTGATCTGAGGCAGAAGATACGCCCGCCGCGCGGCGCGGACCACACGCGAGACCTCGGGCAAGTCCCAGTTGTACCGCCGGACCCTGCGCGATAACGTGGGGGTCGCGAGGACAGGAGGGTTGGCGTGGCGTTCGAGTTGCAATCGCAGGCGTGGCCGGAGCGGCGGGCGATCCTGCTGATTCACGGCATCGGAAACGCAACGCGGGGTGACTACGTCGAGCTGCTCGCCGAGATCCGCACGATGCTCGGCGCTGCCGCGGACACCACCGCCATCTATCAGCTCTGGTACGACCAGGTCAACGACTGGTTCCAGGGCAAGACCCAGCTCGGCGACCTGCTGTCGCGCGCCATGGGTGCGATCTCCGAGCGACTGGCCGATCCCCAGCTGGGGCCTGCAGTCAGCGAGTCCATCGGGGACATCCTGTGGCCGGTGCTCGTGGCCGATGCACGCACCGCGGCGCGGGAAGCGTGCATCGCCCAGCTCAAGCAGATCGTACAGGACGGCGTGGCGAGCGGCGTGCCGGCGCGGCGCCAGCACCTGACGATCATCTGCCACTCGCTGGGGTGTTTCCATACGTACGAGGTGCTGCACCACATCGCGAAGTTTCCCTCGCACGGCCTGCAGCCCGGCCGCCACGAGGTGCAGTTCGCCAACGTCGTCTTCATGGCCTCACCGGTGCAGATGATCCGCACCGTGGCCGACGCCATGGGGAGTCTCGTGCCCAACAAGCGCTGGCTCTACTGCGTCCAGGGCGACAGTCTCACAATTCCTTCGGAAACCACCGTGTCCGGCATGGTGGTGCCTTCGGTGAAGCGCTGGGTGTCCATCACCGGCAACCTCGACCCCGTGGGCGGGTTCTTCTTTCGCAATCGCGCACCGTGGGCCTACATGGATGTTGCGGGTCAGGTCTCACGCATCGACGACCAGCAGGCCCTGAACATCGGCAGCAAAGCGGAGTTGTCGCAGCGGCTCATGGCTTCGCTGCGGGAGCGCGAGCGCCCGCAGATCGGCCCATCCAATCCGCACAGCTGGGAGCAATACGTCATTCGCAACGCGCCCGAGTTGCGGGACTGGTGCACGACATGAAGCCCGATCGCCTGGTCGCCGTGATGGCGTGCGCGTGGGCCGCGGCCGCGCACGCGCAGCCCACGACTCGGGGCGTGCGCTTCGACACCGCCGTGGTGCGCACCCTCACGGTCGATGCCTTGCTCGCGGCCGCGCGGGCCGAGGTGGCGCTGTATCGTCAGGTGTCGCCCAACCCCGCGCTGGCGGCCGTCGTCGACACTCTGCTGATGCGGCTCGATCGACCCGCGGTCTCGCGATTGCCGCTCCGCGTGGTCGCCGAAACGTTCGCCGCGCCTGGCGCGCCGCCGCAGGCGAGCTTTGGCCGGATTGCACGGTTTCGTCGTCGGGCTCAGGCGCCTGGGCTCGGCGCCGGCGATGCCGGTGCGCTGGATTCGCTGACCGGTTTCATGCCTGACATTCGCCGGTTGGTCGAATCCGCGCGGCCCGGCGCGCTGGAGGACTCCCTGGACCGCATCCTCGTGCCGCTCGATGCCATGCATTTTGCACAGCGCGTGGTATCGATCGGGCACAGTCTCGAGAAGCTCAATCGGTTCGAGCGCAAGTACGGGCCCGCGTCGCCGCAGCTCAACGCCGTCGAGGTCGGGCTCAACTACCTGGCCCAGTGGGTGCCGATGTTTTCGCCCACCGGCGAGGGGTGGCCCTCGCGCCTGGAGATCGTGAGCGCGTACGTGCCCGCCTATTTCACTGCGGCCGAGTCCAGGGCGCGCGCCGTGACCATCGCCGAGATCGGGGTGCGCAGCTACATCTGGCGGACGGGGTGGGGCGGAGCGGAGGGCGGTGTGCTGCGTCCCGGGTATGTGTCATTTGGCGTTGCCGTGGCCGGGGAGCGGGATGGCGTGTTCACGTCGCCGTTGCAGGGCAAGTCGCGCGTGGGTGCGTTCTTTGGTTGGGGGCAGGCCAAGGTGGCGTTCATCGGGGGCAGAGATTCACGCGTACTGGTGACGCGCCAGTTCCAGGCGATACCCTGGGTGTTCTGACGTCGCGCTTCGATGTGGTCGTTGAAGTCGCTGGCGGGGGGGCGCGTGGAGGTTGGAGGGCGAGGGGAAGGCGGGAGTGGCGGATGAAGAATTCATGGGCGGAAGGAAACGTCGCAGGTGCCGCGCGAGTCGGGGGAAAGGTGAGCAGCCGCACAATGAGAGCGAAGCTGATGTGCAGTGTGCTCGTCGGGAGCACAACGTTGGCAGCATCCTGCACCTCCGGCGCAGTGGAGCCCGTACCTTTGCCTCTCTCGATTGGCATCGAAGTGCCGCAGATTGCCGTGGGTGACGCCGCGGTGATCCTGCGGCTCATCGTCATCAACGAGTCCCCCGACACTGTGCGCTTCGTGACGCAGACGGACAACGTTGCGTTTCGAGCCTTCGTGAGCGATGCCTCCGGGAGGCAGGTCTGGGACAGTCAGCTCCTCCAGGTTCGAACCGAACCTGCCAACGCTATTGCCATTCCAGGATACGGCCGCCGTTCGTTCCTGACGCCGTGGGATTTTCGGGACAATTCCGGGGCTCGGCTCCCGGCGGGCGAGTATCACCTGAGTGGCGAGGTGGCGGACGCGCTCGCGCCCGTGTCGGCAACCGGTCAGTCGGTTTCGTTGAGATTGCGCGCGGTCCCCGTCAGGCTGTTCCTGCCCGGCTAAGGTCGGGCAGGGCTTGAGCGGCATCACGAGGCACTCACCTGAGTATCAACTGATTTCCGGATGCCCCCACCAGGAACGTACGCTGCCGACTGAGGGAGACTCACCGGGATGAACACGCGTGAGCTGTTGATCGACACGCACTCGCACCTGGCGCCCGCCGCCGTGCTTGCAAACCTGACACCGGAACACGCCTGTCGTCGCCCGGCGCACGCACCGCATTCCATCGCGGAGATCGTAGCCCACATGGCGTACTGGCAGACGTGGTTCACCGCTCGCATCGATGGGCGGGCAGAACCGATAGCCCGGTCGGCGAGGATCGGTTGGCCTGCGGTTGGCGAGGACGACTGGCTGGCCACGCGGACCCAATTTCTTGCCGGCTCGGACGAACTGGTGAGGGCGGCGTCGCGTCACGACCTCAGCCTGCCCGTCGACCCCGTCATTGAAACACCAATGATGGCGGCCTACACCTATCGCCATGTGTGCGAGCACGTTGCCCTGCACAATGCCCATCACCTTGGCCAGGTCGTGCTCCTGCGGCAGTTGATGGGCCTGTGGCCACCCCCGGAAGGCGGCTACACATGGTGAGCGGGCGACCGGCCGGTGCCCGAGGACGAAAGTCACGTGCTGGCTCGGAACATGAGCCGGTGGTCTCCCACGATCCGGTGCCGGAGCGTTTCGGCCGCGTTAGGCGAACATCGGGCAGCCAATCCAGGGTGGCACGCGGTGGAGGAGCGACAGCATGAGTCTCAGGGGCCTGGTCATTGCCAGCGCAGCGGTGGTGCTCCTGTCGAGCGCGGAGGCCTGGCACGTGGTTAGAGCCCCGGGTGGCGGATGCTTGCCGCCGACGTGCCGAGAGGGGCAGTGGCCGATGGCGACGCCGGTGGTCGTCCACGGGGATCGCTTCGTCATGATCGGCGACGGCGCAGACCCTCTGCGGATCCATGAATCCACCGACGGAGCGCAATGGCGGACGATGCGCACCAACGCGGCGTGGGGAAGCCGCTACCAGTCCGCCGACGCGTCATTTGGCGGTGTCTTGTGGCGTACGGGAGGATTCGAGTCCCGTGGTCAGCAGCGGACCTATTTCAACGACGTGTGGAGCTCGACGGACGCCGTGAGCTGGCACAGGGTAATCGCCGAGGCGCCTTGGCCACCCACGGCTGGCGCACACTTGATCCCCTTTCGTGACTCCCTCTGGCTGATAGGTGGAGAACGAGGCGACGGCACCGTGTGGAGCACCCGCGATGGCGTGACCTGGGTTCCGCATCGCGCGACCGGCTTGCCCCCTGCGCCCCCGTCGCGGGTGATCGTCTTCCAGAATGCCCTGTGGATCCTTGGGCATGGTCGTTGGGAGCACGCGACGAATGACGTGTGGACCTCGCCGGATGGTGCCCATTGGCGACGGGTACAGGCGGCAGCGCCGTGGTCAGCGCGGACCTATCCGGGCGTCGGCGTTGCGAGAGGCCGCATGTGGGTGATCGCGGGCGTTGGACTACGCGACGTGTGGTCCTCGTCGGACGGAGTTCAGTGGAGCCGCTCGAACGCCGAGCTTCCCGGTCCTCCGCGTGCAGCGAATTTTGTCGTGTCCCATCGCAATGCCGTGTGGGTCTTCGGAGGGAAGACGGGCGGCTCTGGCGACACTGGCTTCTGGGACGGCATTTACGCGTTGCGTTGAAGGCGGGCGGAGTCCACGCGGGCAGTCCGGCAACGAGGGGGTGCCTTCCCGCTGAGCTGCCGCGCGATGGATCGCGCGGAGGCGGTGGCTGGCTAACCAATAGTTGCAGCCGGCGTCGGCTGGCGATATGGTTGGCGGCGCGGCGCCCGTGCAGCCAGTGTGCTCGCGGACGGCGCAGAAGGACCATCCTCGTCACGCCGCGACCCAACGCTGGCGCCATCCGCCGGGGACAATCGCATCGCCATCAGCCCGAGCGCTTCCAGGAGCCTACCATGATCCCTCTGGACGCAGTCATCGCGTACGAACGCATATGGTGCGAGGGTATCAATCGCGGCGATGCATCGGTCGCGGATGCAGCCTTCGAGGAGGATTGCATCGTTCATATCACCGGGGCTCCCGAACCGTTGCGTGGGGTCGGCTCGTGGAAGGAGTTCGTCACGGAATTCCTGCGTGCCTTTCCCGATCTGCACTTCACGATCGAAGATCAGGTGGTCCAGGGCAGCGTCGTGGCATTCCGTTGGCGAGCCACCGGAACCCACACCGGACCGCTCGGCCCGGCTCCTGCAACCGGCAAGCGAATCGCGATCGACGGGCTGATCGTCGACCACATCGTGGATGGCAAGGTGAAGGAGCGCTGGGAGCAGTTTGATCAGCTGCTCATGCTGCAGCAGCTTGGGCTGACCTGATTCGGCGCGCGGCCTGTGGCGTCAAAGCCTTCGCTGCCATCGACGATGCTCGAACACCGCGTTGACGGGCTGAGAGAGAGGAGCTGACATGGCAACGCTCGTGTTCGGAATGAATCAATCGCTGGACGGCTACGTTGACCACACGGCGTTTGCGCCCAGCCCCGCGCTCTTTCGCCACTTCATCGAGGAGGTGCGGAGACAGGCGGGGAGCCTCTACGGGCGGCAGATGTATGAGGTCATGCGCTATTGGGACGACGACCACCCCGAATGGGGTGCAGACGAGCACGCCTTCGCCGCGGCGTGGCGGAGTCAACCGAAATGGGTCGTCTCGCGCTCGCTGACGTCGGTCGGCCCAAACGCCACGCTCGTCGGGCACGACCTTGCAAGCGCGATCCGCAGGCTCAAGGCCGAGCGTGACGGGGAGATCGAAGTGGCGGGCCCGGACCTGGCACAGAGCGTCGCCGAGCTTGGCCTGATCGACGAGTATCGGATCTACCTGCACTCCGTCGTGCTTGGTCACGGCAAGCCTTACTTCGCCGGACCTCGGCCGCCACTCCGACTCGTGACCCATGATCGGGTGGACGAGAGTGTCGTCAGGCTGACCTACGTGCCGGCGTGACAGCGCTTCCGATCGCCAATTGCAACGCGCGCCAGTGGGGCGTCGCGACGGCGACTGATACGTGGGCGTTCACTGCCGACGGCTCGTGGACGTTTGAGGCCAGCGCGGCACGGCACTTCGGCACGACGCGGCGCGGACGATACCTGCTCGAGGCCGACGCTCAGGGCGCGGCTACCGACCCGCCTACGGCAGAGCATGTGGAGGCGCACCTGAGAACACGCGGGTCTGGGTGAACACCGGTTCTCGGGTCTACCACTGCGCCGGGACTCGCTTCTATGGAAACACCAAGCAGGGCCGCTCTATGACGGAGGCAGAGGCTCGGCGTGCCGGCAATCGATCAGCTGGAGGTCGGACGTGTTCGTGAGGAGGCGTTCAGGGGCCGGGCCGAGGCCTGACGAGAACGCCGCCCGGGGAGCCACTGAGCGGGAGTAGTGGACAAGCGTCGGCCCGCGCGTTGATTGCGGTCGCGACGCTGAACGGGAAACACCTGGTCGCGCGCGGTTCGAACAACCCGCGTAAGAGCGTCGGAGCCAGACCGGCTCGTCCACCCGAGCAGTGAGCCCGAAGAACCGCATGCAGGAGACATCAGACAGGCCGGCCGCCACCGCTCGCCAGGCCGAGGAGCTCGACACCGAGTTCCATCGGGGCCTAGGACTCTATGATTCGACGATGGTGGTCGTCGGGTCCATGATCGGTTCCGGCATCTTCATCGTGTCAGCCGACATGGGCCGCGTGCTCGGCGCGCCGGGCTGGTTGCTGGCAGCCTGGGTTCTGACCGGCGTGCTCACCGTGCTGGGTGCGCTGTCGTACGGCGAACTGGCGGCGATGATGCCGCGCGCCGGCGGCCAATACGTCTACCTGCGCGAAGCCTTCTCGCCGCTCTGGGGCTTCCTCTATGGATGGACGCTGTTCCTCGTCATCCAGACCGGGACCATCGCCGCGGTCTCCGTGGGCTTCGCGCGCTACCTCGGTGTGCTGGTGCCATGGGTCGACGACGCCAACTACCTCATCGCGCCCATCCATGTCAGCTCGGGCTACGCGATCTCGCTGTCGACGACGCAGCTCGTCGGCATCCTCATGATCGCGTTGCTGACCTGGACCAACACGCGCGGCCTCGAATACGGAAAGCTGATCCAGAACGTCTTCACGACGGCCAAAGCCGGCGCGCTGCTCGCGCTGATCGCCGTCGGCCTGCTGCTCGGGTGGAACGCGGTCGCGGTGGGCGACAACTTCGGCGAGTTCTGGACCGTGCGCGGCGCCACGGACATCGTGCCCGGAGTGTCGGCGCTCACCACGTTTGGCCTGATCGTGGCGCTGTGCGTGTCGCAGACCGGGTCGCTCTTTTCGTCGGAAGCGTGGAACAACATCACCTTCACGGCCGGCGAGGTGAAGGATCCACGCCGCAACATCCCGCTGTCGCTGGCCTTCGGCACGTCGATCGTCATCGGCCTGTATCTTCTGGCCAACGTCGCGTACCTGGTCACGCTCCCGTTCGACGCGATTCAGCACGCACCGTCAGACCGCGTCGCGACCGCGACGCTCGACGCGGTCTTTCCCGGGTTCGGCGCGACCATCATGGCGGTGGGCATCATCGTGTCGACCTTCGGCTGCAACAACGGCCTGATCCTGGCCGGGGCACGCGCGTTCTATGCGATGGCGCGTGACAGGCTCTTCTTCGAACGCGTGGCCACGCTCAACCGTGCAAAGGTGCCTGGCTGGGGCCTCGCGCTCGAAGGCATCTGGGCCGCGGCGCTGGTGCTGCCGCGCACCTACAACGCGACAACAGGCACGTACGGCAACCTCTACAGCAACCTGCTCGACTACGTGGTGTCGGCGGCGCTGATCTTCTATCTGTTGACCATCGCCGGGATCTTCCGATTGCGCCGCACGCGGCCAGACCTTCCGCGACCGTACCGCGCGTTCGGCTACCCCTGGCTGCCGGCGCTCTACATGATCGGCGTGGTCGCGGTGCTGGCGGTCCTCTTCGTGTATCGCACCGCGACCACGTGGCCGGGGCTCGTCATCGTGCTGCTGGGCGTCCCGGTGTACTTCGCCTGGAAGGCGAAGGCGGCCCGATGACACCAAATACGCTGTTTCCGACCGGTTGGCAAACGTTCCTCGCCGGCGGCCTGCTGATCGGAATTGGCGTGTCGCTCCTGTTCGCGATGACGGGCCTGATCGGCGGCATGAGCACGGTGTTCACGTCCACCTGGTCGTTCGTCTCACGTGCGGCGTACTTCCGGCAGGAGCGATTCGTGTCGAGTCGCAGGTGGCGCCTGGTGTACGCCGTGGGCCTGGTGCTGGGCGCGCTCGCGTGGCTCCTGCTGCTGGGTCCAGACGTCGACCTCACCACGACCGTGCCATGGTGGCGGTTGCTGATCGGTGGGCTCCTCGCCGGGTACGGCGCGCGTCTCTCGAATGGCTGCACCTCGGGTCATGGCATCTGCGGCCTGGCATCGTTGCAGCTGCCCTCGCTCCTGGCGGTGCTCACGTTCGTCGCCTCGGCCATGGTCACGGCGCAGCTAGTGGCGCGGGTGGTGGCGCGATGAAGCTGGCTTCGACGCTCACCGTGCTGTGTTGCGGAGCGCTCTTCGGATTCGGGCTTGCACTGTCGGCGATGATCAGGCCCGAGGTCGTTCTGTCGTTCCTGGAGTGGCAGGACTTCGGGCTCATGCTCGTCCTGGGCGGCGCGGCCGGAGTCGCGCTGGTGGCGTACCAGCTCCTGCCACGCCTCATGCGAAAGCCGGTGCTCGCCGAGCGATTCGGGGTGCATCCATCGGTGCTCGATCGCGATACCATCGTGGGCGCCGCGATCTTTGGT